>JAAYCQ010000262.1 GCA_012729715.1 Syntrophomonadaceae bacterium | reverse complement strand
TCTCTTTCCAGGTTTACCGAGCGGGCAACTTCCATATCTGGTTTTATAAATTCGTTAATTTTTATCATCGATTATTGCTCCCTTATAGTAAGTATCTAACGCTTTGGAAAACAAATCTTCCGGGTCATTGTTTAGATGTATCTGAGTACCACCTGTTTGTTCAACTATAGTAAAACCAGGCATTTTTTCAGAAGCTAATCGAAGATTTTCTCCGCTAGCCGTTTCCGAGAGTTTAAATACAACACCTGGAGAATTGAAATCGAAGGTCAGGCGGCTTAGTGATATTGCCTTTTGGGTGGAAGAAGCATATTTAGCTATGTATGAAAAACACGCAGCTGCATAAATTAGTGGTGGAAGGCTTAGTTTATTGCTGTTGTCAAAACAGAACTGGTTGTTTTCTTCTGCCCGGCGAATAATTTCTAACTGAGTAAAAGGACAGTATATCTCTGATTCGGTATCACTGGAACCATCAGCATACATACGCAAAATGCAGGAAGCATCCTTTTCAAAAGTTCCTTCTGCCAGATTAGCCAGATGGGGATACTTTTTGGAAGCATTTATGAGTGTCTTGGAAAGATTCTTACTATCAAAGGAAAAGAGATGATTTCTATTAAATGCAAAAGACCAGTTAACTGCCTCTAGTTTAGGAACAAATAGCATCCAATGTAAAAGCCATAAGGAAGCTATATCCTCGAGATATGGATCCCAACCTTCTTCGCCTAATAGCTTGTCTCCAAATGGAGTAGGCTCGACGAATCCTAACCGGTCAGCTTCTATAATCTTAAAAGCCTGACACCAAAAGCGTATGGATCGGACCATGTTCTTCCCAACCCCCAACCTCTCTATAGCATCGGGGGCTTTAAAAACATTGCCGTCTGATACCGCAGCATCATAGCCTTTTTTCAGCCATCCATACCTGGGCGTAAAGGTCTCATGGCGACCTATACTGCTTTGCTCTATGTAGTCGTTTAGATTTTGTTTTTCGGCTAGCATGATTTAACTTCGTTCCTTTCAAGATAAGATTATTTAAAATAGTAAATAAATAATCTTTATAATAGATTTCGATATATTATCATAATTTCCTGTCAATTCCAGTTCTTTTTTAGGATTTGAATATATATTAACATAATGTTACGACACAATTCTGTCACTATTTTGTAAGAGATATTTTTTCTTTATAAATAAATCAAATGATTTCGCTGATGTATTCACAGTTTATTGTCCTGTTTTATACCGGATCAGTTCTTTCTTATAAAACCATCCAAATACCGCTATGTCTCCGTTTGTATAAGTGGCAGTGGTGGGATTCTTTCACGGTCAATAAAGTGAAATTCTGTTATCGAATCGATAAACATCCTTATCGGTTCAAAAGAATCAAGACCGCAGCCGGGGTATAATAGAGCCCCCGGGGTTAGATTGAAAACTAAGCGTGATACTTGATTTTGTTGCCTGTTGTTAGCGCGATTTGCCCCATCACGATTCCGTCGATTTTGGTTTACATTATACTGATGCCGTACCCTTAAAACATCATGATTATTGGCCATACAATACCTCCCTTAAATTATTGATTAACTCTATCGATTATGTTCTGCCCTAATTCTTTGAGTTCTTGCAGCAGTTGTTTTGGCTT
>JAAYCQ010000298.1 GCA_012729715.1 Syntrophomonadaceae bacterium | reverse complement strand
GAAGTAATACGATAGGTGTTATTAGCTGATAAGAGTATTTTGGCCTCCACTAAATCATCCAGGGCTTTGACTATATGTTCGTGCACTTTATGGTAGTCTTCCGGATCATCTATATAGGACTTAATAATATTAGATACGGTGGTTGTGGGGCCAACTTCCGCTTCATTTAAAAAATTAATAGTTTCCAATAATCTGCGGCCAGAAATACTGGAGCCGCATTCTTTTAGTATGCGTTCAGCATTATCGTATCGGATAACCAGGTGCGCCGGCGGTTGGGGCTGAGCCTGTTTGTTTATTTGCCAGCCAGTAGCAGTGGCAAACAGTTCTTTGTCGGCTAACTCGCGCTTCAAAATATCATAGGTGGTTATGATCATACCCCGGGCAGCTACTTTAGTCGAGGTATAGCCTTTGGTTCCGAACAGGAAATTTTGCAGCAGGTTGAATTGATATTGGTAAAAAGGATAATAAGTTAAATAAGAATCCAACGTATCCGTTTTAGTTATGCCTATACCAGTTAAAGCAGCATGATCACTGACTTTTCCGGAGTTTTTATTGTAATGAACCTTTAATTTATCTATTGCGCCAGCTTTTTTGTTTAATAATCGATTGCGGATTATGATATCTACCTCGGTAGCTTCCAGGTGTATTTTGGTCTTAAAGCGATCGGTTACTTTGGTAAGCTGAGCTTTGTTTATATTGGAATTATTAATGACATCATCTAATTTTTCCTGGGCAATAGCTATGGTCCATACTTTAGCACCCAATGATGATAAGGCCTCGCTGATACCTTCCAGATCCAGCAGGTTAAACTTTTGCTGGGTAATAGCTTCACTGGCTTCATCAAAGAGAAAAATAATTTTCTCATCAGTATTTATCTGTAAATAATTGCTTAATTCATCTTTTAAGCGGGATGCACTAAATTGATCCATATCGCGGCGAATGGTAGTCATTAAATTTTCATAATCACTCTCGCTGTTTCCCGTATTGATATAGATTGATTTGGCTGCTTTGGAGTACTCCAGCATTTTGGTTTGAATTTGACTCCAGTTTCGATCCATTTTTTTGTTAATGTAATCATGAATGTTGGTTTGATTATCGTTTATCATTAGTTGATATAAAAATATACCGTGTTCGTTCTCCGGTAGATGCAATGATTTTAAAAATACTCTAAAGAGAGTATAGGCTAAACCTTTTGATGTATCCTGCTTAGCTACATCCATAAATACGACCCGGCAATTCTCCGTACCAAGCCGGGCAATCGAGTTTTTGATTAAGGCTTCATCCCTTATACCGGTAAACCTTTGCAGGATTCTATCCCGGGCCGGGGTACCTGCAATGCTGCGATTACTGAGCAGGTAGCCCAGCAATTTGGCAAAATATGATTTTCCCGAACCATAAAATCCAGAAATCCAAACTCCGGTTTCTACGATATCAGAAGTAAATGTAGCTACAAATTCTTCATAATCACGGGCCAGGCCATCAGTAACTATGTAGTTTTCGATTTCAGCCTGAATTTCTGCTTCGGAATGGTCTTCCAGGTCGATAACATTTTTAATATCCTCAGTCAAATCAATGGTCAGACTATCCTTTATCTTCATTGCTAACCCCACCAACCTCCCATATATTCTACTTAACCACCATACATCTGTATTTGGATGCCGGTCTCTTTCCTAAAAACATAAGCGTATCCTGAGCCCAGGTGGCCGGATATAACATAATTAAAGGTAATTTGGCCCGCATTACTAAATCGTTCTCTACAATATGTATACTCCCAATTCCGCTGCCGTACAAAGTACCGGTGTTAATCAATACCGGGATCTTATCTGCTTTTAAACTGCTCTCGATAGCCTGCAGAATTAACCCTAAATAATCGCTGCCTTCTTCTCCGTCCGGGGTTTTAAATATTTGATGCGGCGATCCTTGCAGCAAGTCAAACATTTCTTCCAGGTCGGCCTTATTTTGCTCAACAAATTGACAGAGCAAATCGCCTAAATCAATGACCTGGTATTTATCCTCCGGCATTAGTTTCGTAATAGCCTGGATATAATCTAATTCCCGGTCTGGCTCGCAAACCAGTAAAATAGAATTGCCGCCATTGGCATTTAAGCGAATATGAGATTTTTCATCGGATTCAACCAGCCGCATGGTGGTCAAAACCATGTTTTCAGGGTTAATTAAGTTCATGATATAACTCCTTGTACGATAACGTTGACTCGATTTTCAGGTTATTGACCGAATACTGAAGGTTATAAAACTTCATATACCTTTTCTGCATAACCTGCTGAATAAACAATTCTTTTTCTAAAAAGCAGTACGGCAGCCACCCGCTTTCCAGTAAATTAGTTTTGGGCTCAACGGTTAATAACCAATAGATAAACAGTATTATTTCTTTATCTCCCATACTGGGGGGAGCTATGGTTTTATTAACCCTGCCCTCCATCAGGCTAAATTTTTTTAGAAATGTTAGGTACTTGGAGGCAGTAGTTTCTATAGTTGAATCAGTCCACTTCTGCATAGCTGTTTCGGTCTGCTTTAATTCCTGCAAGCAGGCCACAACCTCATCTTTCTTAAGCGCCACCCGCCCGCTGTATAAAGCCGGAAAATAGACTTTTTGATTTAGATAATCAAGCAGTTCATTGTTTACACAAGCAT
>JAAYCQ010000261.1 GCA_012729715.1 Syntrophomonadaceae bacterium | reverse complement strand
TCCAATTACCGTTGTATTTCCTTACTACCCGGCCATGCTCCCAAGGCGGAACGGCACGGGGGCCGTTCCCTACACATACTATCCGGCCATACTTTCTGCTTCCAACAGGTTAAGTGTCAGTACTGACGAAATGCCTTTCTCCGGCATGGTTACACCATAAATATTTTCCCCTATTTCAATGGTAGCTTGCCGGTGGGTTATAACAATAAATTGTATACTGGAGGACATTGCTTTGAGAAAGCGGGAAAACCTGGTTAAATTAGTCTCATCCAGGGAGGCATCAATCTCATCCAGCAAACAAAAAGGAGCCGGTTTCAGACGCAGGAGCGAAAAAATAAAGGCAATACAGGTAAGTGCGCGCTCGCCCCCTGATAATAAATTTAATAGTTGGGTACGCTTACCCGGCAGCTTCACTTCTATATCTACCCCTGCTTCCAGACGTTCTTTCCCAGTTTCTATTTTTAAATGGGCTTCCCCACCTTCAAATATATCCTTAAAAGTCTTGTTAAAACTCTCATTAGCCAGCTGTAAAAAATGGCTAAAGTGTTTAAGCATCAGATTCTCCGTTTCTCCCAGCAATGTGCTTAAAGAATTTTGTGCCTGCAACATATCATTATACTGCTGGCTTAAAAAAGTAAACCTTTCTTGTACTTCCTCATATTCACTAATCGATTCCGGGTCTACCATCCCCAGCTCTTCCAATTGAGTCTGTAATTGCTCTATTCTAATTTTATATTCTCTTAATTTGCCCGGGGTTAATATTTCGCTAGTCTCACCAGTATAATCATTAAACTTTTCTTCCCATTTCGTTTCCAGGGAGGACTGTTCTGTTTCCAAACGGGCTATAGCTAGTTCTAGATTATGATATTGCCTTTGTACTTCTTCCATGCGTTCCTTCTTGGGCATTAGTTTTTGGCGAAAATCTTTTATATTCTGGTTACAAATCTGGTAGTTTTCTTTAAGAGCAGCTATTTCTTGTGCCAAATAGGATAGACTAATTTTTTCCTCAGCTGTCTTAATTTTTAATTCTTGCTGGCGCTGTTTCTCATGCTGATTTTCGTTTTCCATACGAGCCTGTACTTGTTGAGCTTCCTGTACTGACTGCTGATAAGATAGCTGTACCTGTTCAAATTGCACAACACTTTTTCTTATATTATCCAATTCTCGTCTTTTCATTTCCATCTGTTCTTGCTGGGAAGTAAACCGTTCCCTACAAATATCCAGGTCCCTCTGTTTTATCTCTATTTTATCCTTTAATTTTTCCAATTGAGATGAGGCATTCTGGCTTTCCTGGCCCATTTCACTTAGTTGGATCTGCATGTTGCTTATTTCCGCCTGCAGCTTCTCCATCTGTTCACCCTGCTCTCCGGCTTCCTTTTTAAACGATTCCATTTCTTCCCGGGCAGCAGTAAGCGCCGATGCAGTCTCATTAAGCTGCTTATTTTTTACTTCCAGAGTCATTTGGGCTTCCAGGCGCAACTGGTTTTGTTGCCTTATCCCCTCTTCTAAATTCTCCAGTTCCCCCCGAATAACTAAAAGTTCATTATGCTTCGAGATTCTGTCTGTCTCATTATCATCCTGCTCTTTGAGCAGTCGTTTTTCTTCTCCCCGGCGCAGCAGCGGGCTATTCCCATAAGATGATGAGATTTTGGTCCCTCCGCTTACAGCTCCGCTGGCATTAAGCAAATCACCTTCCAGACTTACTATTCGCAAAGGATAATTAATACGTTTAAAAATATGTATGGCGGTATCTAAATCTTCTACTATGAGCACCCTGCCCAGAAGGTATTCCACCGCTTTGGTATAACGGGCATCATAATTAACTACCCGTGAAGCCAATCCAATTATTGCTTTTTGTTTATCCAACTGCTGTAAAATGGTAGCAGGAACAGCCTGAACTTTAAGTATATTCAAGGGTAAGAAGGTAACCCGGCCCAGTTTATGAGATTTTAAGTAATCAATAGCCTGATGGGCATGGTCCACGCTGTCAGTAACAATGTTCTCCAGGTTCCTGCCGGCAGCAATATCAATAGCCAGTTCCAATCCCCGGGGAACATCTATAATTTCCCCCGGTATGCCCATTATTCCCTTTAGTTCGTCTGATGCAGACGCTTTCATAAGTGCTTTAACTGCTGTTGAATAGCCGCTTAAATTCTGATTCATTTCCTGTAAGGATAATAAAGCGTTTTTTATTTTCATTCCCGCCTGATTTAGTTGGGAATATTCTTTCTCCAATTGCTGCACTTTTTCCAGCAAAACGTCCTTTTGGTCATTCATCTCCCGCAAACGGGCATCATTAATGGACAAATCCGCCTGGCAATGCTCGATTTGTCCCTTTAATGTTTTATGTTCATTATAGTACTTATCCAACCAGATTTTTTGTTCATCATACCTGATTAAAAGTCTATCTTTACGTTCAGATAATTTTTTAAGCTGCTCTTCCTTCTCCCCTAGCTGATTATTAATCAAACTTTCTTCCCTGCTTATATCAAAAACCCGGGATTTATCACGTGTAAATGTTTCCCGCATTATTCCCAACTCATGTTCCAACCCGGCTATTTCCTCCTGCAGGCGAAGGCATTCTTCATCTCGCTGGCGGTAGTTTTCTTCCTGCCTCATTAAATCCTGCCGGTTTGTATCCAAATCCTGACTTAAACGAGCCAGCATACCGCTGTATTTTACCTCATCGGCCTGGCATTGCTTGATACGCTCCTGGCGGTTTTTGATTCTCTCTTCCGATAGCCTTAATTCACCCTCAAAGGAATTAAGATTAGTCTGTACCTGGTATTCCTGCTCCTGTATGTTATTAAGTTTCTGTTGATGTTCTTTTAGCAAGTTTTCTTCCGCTATTAACTGCTGTTCCAGATCTAGTAAGTCCTGACTTAATAAATCAATTTCACTCTCTCGCTGAAGGAACTCCTCCTTCTTCCGGCTAAGCTCCTGCTGACCTCGAGATAGTTCTGAAGATAGAACTATCCTGTGGAGTTCCTGGAATTCCTGATTTAGCTGTAAATAAAGCCGGGCTCGCTCAGCCTTATGCTGCAGTTCCTCCTTGCGCTCCCTAACTTCATTTATAATATCTCCCAGACGCAACAGGTCATTACCTGTATTCTCCAAACGCCGTTTGACTTCATCCCTTTGCTGGCGGTATTTTATGATACCGGAGGCTTCCTCCAGTATTAACCTTCTGTCCAGGGCTTGCCCGCTTAATACCTGTTCCAATTCCCCTTGACCAATTATGGAATAACCTTTCTTCCCCAAACCGGTACCGGTAAATAAATCATTAAGATCCTTCATTCGTACCCGAGATTTGTTAATATAGAACTCACTTTCACCGCTGCGAAAAACTTTGCGGGCTAATGTAATTTCACTGTAATCAAGAGGCAAAATTTGATCACTATTATCAAGTAGCATTTCTACATGGGCCATCCCCTGAGCTTTTTTATCATCGGTGCCGTTAAAAATTACATCTTCGCTTTTCTGGCCGCGCAGATGACGTATATTGGCTTCACCTATAACCCAGCGTATAGCATCAACCACATTACTCTTCCCACAACCATTGGGACCAACTATTATATTAATGCCTGGTTCAAAACAAATCTCGGTAATATCAGCAAAAGATTTGAAACCCTTTATCTCCAACCGCTTGAGATACACTTATTCTCCTCCCCTGCTAATTTAATACCTTAACGTCCCCGGTACTTATACGTATAAGGGTATCCTGATATTGCAGCATCAGGTTACCCATCTCATCAATGTCGGTATTTATACCCCGGATTATATCCTGCCCTCGGGTTGTCTCTATTGCTTTACCCAGATGCAGGCAGCGGGATTTGAATTCCAAACGGATATCGGTAAATCCATTCTTCAGAAATTCATGGTAATAGCTATCCAAATCTTTTAATACAGTTATCAAGACCTTATCAGCAGCTATCTCCCGGCCACATATTTCCAGCATAGAAGTAGAATTAGCACCTATAAATGCCGGCAAATCATTCGTTCTGACATTAACATTAATGCCAATACCTACAATAAGATTGTCGGTATTGTCTATTTCCCCGCTCATTTCCAGCAGGATACCGGCGATTTTTTTACCCTGGCAGTAAATATCATTGGGCCATTTAATCTGACATAATGACCCTAAAAAAACATCCAGGCTTTTAACCAGAGATACGGCAAACACCAGCGATAATAATGCCGTCTGGGGTAAAGGTAAAGTCGGCCTTAATAAAAAGGAAAACCACAACCCCCCTGGGGGAGATTCCCATTTTCTGCCCCGGCGTCCCTTGCCCTCTTCCTGTTTTCCGGCCACATATACCGTACCTTCCGGCAGATGGTCTTTTATGCTGCGTTTTAGGGCTTCGTTGGTGGAATCCAGGCGGGGATAATAATATATCTGGCTGCCAATTAACTGTTGCGGTAAGCTAGCTCTAATTTCATCCGGAATTATTATCCCGCTGTCCTTAATCTGGTAACCCCTGCCACTAACACCAGTAATATCATATCCCTCTTCTTTCAGAGCTTCAATATGTTTCCAGACTGCCACCCGACTGATCCCCAGAGATTCTGCCAGTTGACTTCCGCTTATAAAGTTATTCTGGTTTTGAACTAGCTTCCTTAGTATCTTCTGCCGCATCAGCATATCCTCGCTAGTATATTATTTGACATCAGTCATTTTAAAACCTTTTTATAAAATGCCTGTTCTTTACTGCTATTACATTAAAAAAGGCCAATTTCCGTCAAGGGAGAGCAAATCTGGTTCCCCTGAGCGAAAGTTTATAAATTCCTTGCGATTAAGAGTAAAGAGCGGTTCTGATTCGATTCCAACTGCCAGGCCGACAGTATCGCGCTCATAGGCAGGATAGGCTTTCACCTTGATATCCCTTGTTTGAAAGTGGCTTTTCAGGTAAAGCAGATTATTTTTTTGGTGGCCAATTGTTTTCGAAATGTCCTTTTCATGAACCAGTAAGGTCAGGTCGGAATCTGATTTGAATTTTTCTTTGTATTTCCTTATAAGCATATATGACTGTTCCTTAAACACTTCCTGCTCTACTAATTCCCCAAAAGCAGGGTGAAAAGGCCCTGCTATTATAGCACCGGGGCTAAGCAGTTCTTCCCCGGGATGCAGCCCCATACGGATAACAGTTATATCGTGTTGCTGGAATTGCAAGAACATCTCCTTGCAGGTGGTAATAGCGTTAGAAAGGCTTAAGGGCAAATATTTATTCTGTTCAAATAGAATCTCCAGCGGGGTTTCGGCAATAACCAGGGTAGGATAAATTCTTACCATATCAGGTACAAGGGTAATCGCCTGCCTGGTGCTCTCCATATCAAGTGCATGGTTGTCACCTGGTAGTCCGATCATTAACTGAATACCCAATTTAATTCCGGAGTTTTTAATCAGGCGACTGGCTTTAAGAACATCGCCGCAACTATAGCCGCGACCGGATGCTTTTAAAACCTCATCACTAAAAGATTGTACTCCCAGTTCTATCGTCTTTACCCCATAGCTGGTGAGAAAATCCAGTATTTCTCCATCAATATAATCAGGCCGAGTAGAAATGCGGATACTGCCAATCTGCCCATTCTTCAGGTAAGGCTTTACTATAGACAAGTACTCTTCCTGCAATTTACGGTCAATAGCCGTGAAACTACCACCAAAGAAAGCCAGTTCAATGTTGTCACCGCTAGTCCTGATAGTACTCAGGTGCTCATCAATAGTAGTTATCAAATCAGCCCGGGTCGGTATTCCCTGATTAGAGGCAATTTTGTTCTGGTTACAAAAAATGCACTGAAAAGGGCACCCCAGGTGGGGAATAAATACCGGGATATTATAATGTTGTTTCATCCAGCTTCCCTTTTCCGTTCAGGCTTGCTAAAAACTCCTGGTCAATCAGTACCTTGCCGGCCGCATTTTGTTCAGCTTCCTTTTTGCTTTTACCCTCACCCGTAGCCAGAAGCTGATCCTGAAAATATACCCCGGCTACAAAGCTTTTACAATGGGCCGGTCCGCTTTCTTCAATAATGGCATAATGGACATTTTCCTTGTTTTTACCCTGCACCAATTCCTGCAGCCTGGATTTGTAGTCATAATAATCACCACTGGCACCTTCGATTATATTGCCCTCCAGGTGTTTAAGAATAAACTCTTTAGCCTTTTCATAACCCTGGTCCAGATAAATAGCTCCTATAACTGCTTCTACCGTATCTGCTAGTATAGATCTGCGTTTTCGGCCTCCAGACATTTCTTCGCCTTTACCTAACAAGATATAATTACCCAGATTAATCTTACGGGCAACATTAAGCAAGGACTTTTCACAAACTACTCGAGCCCTGATTTTGGTTAAATCGCCTTCGGCTTTATCCCGATAATGGTTGTAGAGATACTCGGCTACAACAAAACTTAATACTGCATCCCCCAAAAACTCCAGTCTCTGGTTGTTGTGCTCAAAGTTCTTCTCCTGAGCATAGGAAGGGTGGGTTAATGCCATGACCAGCAGATCACTATCGCTAATATTTAACTCATTATCATCCATAAACTTCCTGGCTGCTGTTTTCTCAGTCATTTTTTACCTTCTGCAAATATTCATAGAGAGCAGTTACAAGAGAACCCATGGTAGGATAGTCCTCCGTATCCTCTTCCGGAAACTCTACTTCATAAATATCTTCCAGCGCCATTATCATCTCTACAATGTCTATGGAATCTGCATCAATTTCTTCAAACTCAGTATCCATAGTGATACGTTCTACTTCAATTTCCATCTGTTCAGCCAGTATGCGCCTGGCCTGTTCAAAAAATTCCTGCATTCATATACCTCCGTTTAGCTTATTGATTATATTATACACGTTAAATAGAAAATAGACGCAGGGAGTGCCTAATAGTTCCTTAAGGTGTTAGTCTGGACAATTCCTGCAGCTGTTTATCAACAATATTATTATTTATACTATCTGCAGCTATATTAAGGCCATTGCATACCGCTTCTCTTTTTGAACTGCCATGGCAAACAACGCTTATGCCGTTAACTCCCAGTAAAGGTGCACCACCAATTTGAGTGTAGTCCAGTCGGGTAAAGGTTGCCGGTATTGCACCCAGTTCTTCCTTTACTCCGGCAGCCAGGAAAAACACCATTCCTTCCAGGGTTTTGAGCAAAATGTTACCGGTAAATCCGTCGCATACTATAACATCACACCGAGAACTAAACAGGTCACGGCCCTCGACATTTCCAATAAAGTTTAAACCGCTTTGCCCGCTCAATAATTCATAAGTTTGAATGCTTAAGTTATTACCCTTGCCTTCTTCTTCACCGTTGTTTAACAACCCCACCCGCGGATTATCCAGATTCATTACCCCTCTGGCATAGGCCTGCCCCAGCAGGGCAAACTGCAACAGTTGTATCGGCCTGCAGTCCACGTTTGCTCCCACATCTATAAGCAGAGTCGGCTTACCCCCTCTGCCAGGTATAGCAGCAACAATGGGTGGTCTTTCTATCCCTTCCATTCTTCCCAGAATAAATATGGCTGCAGCCATCTGGGCTCCAGTACTTCCACAGGAAACTACCGCGTCCGCCATCCCGTCCTTTACCAGCCTGCTGGCAACAACTATAGACGCATCTTTTTTCTTACGCAGAGCTGCAGCAGGTGATTCATCCATTCCTATTACCTGGCTGGCATGAACTATTTCCAACCTATTGGGGTTATAACTATGATTTTGAAGTTCTTCATTAATTATCTCCTGATCACCCACCAGTATAATCTGGCCTTCACTTTCTTGCAGCCATTTCATAGCACCGGCTAATAATTCCACTGGTGCGTAATCTCCCCCCATAACATCTAAAGCTATCTTCATGACCAACCAACCTCCTTAAAGAAAACAAAAAGTAAGCTACCAGTCTAACCAGACCATACTTACTTTTTGACGATTTGTTCTATTGACATTACATAATGCTTTTGCCCTTATAATAACCGCAATTTAAACATGCCCGGTGAGGCATTCTCAGTTCATGACACTGAGGGCATTCAACCAAACCCGGTTTTTCAAGCTTCCGCCATTCTGAACGGCGCTTGTTCTTACGGGAATGCGATTGTCTCCTTTTCGGAACTCCCACTATGTAACCTCCTTCCCTACCTTGAGATCTTTTAATTTATCCCATCTAGGATCGGTATTTTCATGTTGGCAGTGACACTGGGATAAGTTCTGATTATTACCGCATTCTGGACACAGCCCCTTACAATCCAGCCTGCAAACAGGGGCCAAGGGAATTTCGGAAAAGACCAACTGCTCTATAAAAGGTTGTATCTCAACCTCATCACAATCGAAAAAGATTACCTCCTCGTCCGAAGTAAATTCCTCTTTCAATTGTGATTCCACCAGTTTAAGATGAAATTCTACCTCTATTGGATAGTAAAACCTCTCCAAACAGCGGGAACACTGTACCTCCAGAAGGCTTGTTACTCTTCCCTGAGCCAGGTAAAACCTGCCCGTTCTTTCAACCTTAATATCAACTTTAAGGTTTTCCTGGTATTTACCTCCCAGTTCTTTAAGGTATTCATCCGTACCTGGATTATTAAAATGAAACTCCAGGCTCTCCCGGATTCCAAGTCTGAGTCTTTCCAGGTCAATTTTCATACTATCACCCCATAAAAATACCAAACTAATTATAGTCTGCCCTTCTTAGCATTGTCAACCAGGCGCCGGTTTATAAATTCAGGTTGCAGAATTAAAAAGAGGCGGGATTTCTCCCGCCCCTGGTAGACTTTATTGTTATTTAGAAAGGCGATAGGTATCGCGGGCAATAACCAGTTCCTCATTAGTGGGAATAACAAAGATTTTGACCTTGGAGTCAGCGGCTGCTACATCAACCTCTTTACCCCGAACTTTATTCTTCTCAACATCCATCTTAACACCCAGATAATCCAGGTCTTTACAGATGTTTTCTCTTATGTCAATCGCATTTTCACCTACACCAGCGGTGAATACTAGGCAGTCACAGCCATTTAGCTTGGCCATGTAGTTGCCAATGTAACCCTTAACCCGGTTGTAGTAAACATCCAGTGCTGTCTGGGCTCTCTCATTGCCAGAAGCAGCAGCTTCAAGTATGTCTCTAAGGTCGTTAGATACTCCGGATAGACCCAGCATACCTGCTTTTTTATTAAAGTAGTTGTTGGCTTCAGTAGTACCTAAGCCCAATTTTTCCATCAGGAAGAATACGATGGCAGGGTCAATGTCACCAGAACGGGTTCCCATGACCAGACCTTCCAACGGGGTAAAGCCCATGGTGGTGTCAACTACCTTGCCGCCCTTGACTGCAGCCATACTGGCACCATTACCCAGATGCAGAGTTATAATCTTGCACTCTTCAAAAGGTTTGCCCAGCATCTCAGCAGCCCGGTGAGATACATAGAAATGGGAAGTGCCGTGGAATCCATATCTTCTTACCCGATATTTCTCATATACTTCATAGGGAAGAGCATACAGGAAGTTTGAGGGTTCCATGGTCTGATGGAAAGCAGTGTCAAAAACTACTACGTGGTTTACATTAGGCATTAATTCCTGGCAGGCATCAATTCCCATAAGGTTGGGAGGATTATGCAAGGGAGCTATATCGAAGCAGTCCTTGATTACCTTTTTAACCCGATCATCAATTACTACTGACTCGGCAAATTCCTCGCCCCCGTGTACCACACGGTGTCCAACTGCGCCGATTTCATCCATGCTCTTGATGCATCCATATTCTTCGTTGACCAGAACTTCCAGTACCAGCTTCATACCAGCGGTATGATCAGGTAAATCTTTCTTAATCAACACTTTGTCCTTGCCTACGGGTTTATGTTCCAGGGTGGTACCAGGAATACCTACGCGATCAACCAGACCGACAGCCAGGACACTTTCATCGGTCATATCAACGACCTGATACTTGATAGACGAACTACCAGCATTTACAACCAGAACCTTCATTTAACTAATTACCTCCTTATTTTCCTAAAAATATTAAAGGTACAGATCCGCCCTACCTTCACTTAGGATCTTACTGCGGTCATGGCTACAACGTTAACAATATCCTCTACACTGCAACCTCTGGATAGGTCATTGACCGGTTTGGCAATACCCTGCAGAATTGGTCCAATAGCCTCTGCTTTACCCAGTCTTTGGGCAATCTTGTAACCGATATTACCTGAGTTAATATCCGGGAATATTAATACATTACACTGACCGGCAACATCACTGCCGGGAGCTTTGGAAGCACCCACCTTGGGTACGATAGCTGCGTCGAATTGGAATTCTCCGTCAATTTTCAATTCTGGATATTTTTCTTTGGCGATGGCAGTAGCCTCGGTGACTTTATCGACCATGGCATGGCTGGCACTACCTTTGGTGGAGAAAGACAGCATTCCTATATGGGGTTCTTCTATACCGCAAAGGTCAGTAGCGGTAGCAACAGAAGCCTTGGCAAAGGCTGCCAACTCCGCAGCGCTGGGGTCAATGGTTACTGCACAGTCAGCAAATACGAAAGTACCGTTGGCTCCAAACTCGCAGTTGGGTACAATAACGATAAAGGCACCGGATACAGCAGTAATTCCTGGTGCAGTTTTAATAATCTGCAGTGCAGGCCTAAGTACATTTCCAGTCGTATTTTCCGCACCGGCAACTTCTCCATCAGCTTTACCCATTTTAACCATCATGGAAGCGAAAAAGAGTGGATCCAGCATGGTCTTTTTGGCTTTATCCAGGTCAACTCCCTTGGCTTTACGCATTTCATAAAATGCCTGGACAAAATCATCAAAATACGGGGCATTAATCGGATTAATAATCTCCGCTCCGCTTATGTCAGCCCCGATTTTGCTGGCCAGTCCTTTAACTTCGCCTTCATCACCTAGTAGAATGGGGGTGGCTACCTTCTGGTCTACTATTCCTTTGATAGCCTGCAGGGTTCTTTCCTCAGTACCTTCGGGTAAAACTATGAATTTACCCATTTTTGAAGCTTTTTCTCTAATTTCTGCTAACAGACTCATCCTTCTACCTCCCGTTTAGTTATGACAATTTTTTCGTATCCTCAGGCCTGGATTCTCTAGTTAATTCTAGCATAAATAGATAATTTAGTGGTAAGATTTATGATACTATAAACATTTAACCAAGGAGAATTTACCGTGGCTGTTCTGGGCATCGTAGCTGAATATAACCCTTTTCATAACGGACACCTGCATCTTATCAATGAAGCAAAACAAATAGACAGTTCTGCTGCTGTACTATGTGTAATGAGCGGCAACTTCCTGCAAAGGGGGGAACCAGCCATCTGCAACAAATGGGCTCGAGCCGAAATGGCTCTAAAATCTGGTGCAGACCTGGTTATCGAACTTCCTTTTTGCTTTTCCGTCAGGAGTGCCTATTTTTTTGCCCAGGGTGCCCTCAAGCTATTACAACAAACTGCGGCTGTTACCCACCTGGCTTTTGGAGCCGAGTATGATAATATGCAAGTATTAAGCTCCATAGCCGATTTGCTAGCCAATGAGCCCATCGCGTACTCCAGGCTGGTTAAAGAAAACCTGGCTACTGGCAAGAGTTTTCCCCTCGCCAGGTCGCTGGCCCTGCAGCAATACATGGGTAAGCGTTCGGCTGAGTTACAAAAGATTTTACCTGGTTCCAACAATATTTTGGCTATTGAATACCTGCGCGTGATTAAACAGGAAGGTTTGCCCTTCACCCCCATCTTAATCAAGCGAAAAGGCTCCAGCTACCACAACACCGAACTTTCTCCCTATGCCAGTGCCACCGCTATCCGCCAGTCACTACTCGCCAGTCACGGCCTGAATGAGCTGAACGAGTCTTTACCGCAGGATAGTCTGAATATACTGCAAAGAGAGATGTCCGATGGACGCTGCCCGGTATCATTAGACGCACTGGAAAGAACTGTTTTGTTTAAACTCCGGACTATGTCGCTGCAGGAGCTCAGTGATATCTACGAAATCAGTGAGGGACTGGAGTCCCGTTTTAAAGAAGCTGCCAATTATTCTGGTACTATAGAGCAACTTCTAAAAACCGTAAAGTCTAAACGTTACAGTCTTACAAGAATTAAGCGTACCCTGATATATATACTTTTTGCACTTACCAATGAACAGGTAAAACGCTTTGATCAGCACGGCCCTCTTTACTTACATATTCTAGGTTTTTCGTCAAAGGGTCAAAAAATCCTTCAAGAAATGAAAATTAATTCACAAATTCCTATCTTAAGCCGGGGTAAAGACATGAAAAAAGCCCGAGATGACCACCCCGGGACTGTTTTACGTGAAATGATTGATTTAGACGTTCTGGCCACTGACATTTATACCCTGCTCTACCCTAATCCTTTACAACGCCTGGCCGGAAAAGATTTTACCACCTCACCATTACGAGTCTAGCGTATTGTGGGGATACCCTAAATGGAACATGTGGTCCTTTTGACACGATTTATTCTCTTCTTTTAGATCAATGTCTACGTTTCGAAAGGACCGTCGGGCCATCCCCCTAACACGGTTTTTATTTCATCCAGCTTTGCTTCCGCCGCCTGTCTGCCCAGTTGAATTATTTCCTGGGATTTTTCGAAGTCTTTGGAGGCGAAGCCACCTACGGCAGGTTGAATGAGTATATCCGCTTTGTCATAAATTAAATCAAATTGCATTTTTTGCATAATATCAATAGCGGTTAAAATAACGTCCATAGTATTGTTGATGCTTACCATACGACCTTCGCCAAAGGTAACATCCACCGCAATAACCAGATCCGCACCCCGGCTACGGGCTACTTCTATGGGCAAGCGATTAATCACCGCACCGTCTACCAGTATCATTTCATTCCGTTTTACCGGATGGAATATTCCTGGAATGGAAATACTGGCCCGAATTGCTTCGGTAATTGAGCCTTCCTCGAGTACTACCTCTTGCCCGGTCAAAAGATCAGTAGCTACTACCAGCAAAGGTATGCTAGTCTCCTCAAAACTTTTCTTTTTAGTAAGCAGGTTTAGCAATTCTTTAATGCGTTTACCTGATATAAAGCCCATGCGGGGGAGTTGAACATCAAAAAACAGGCGCGAGTCCAGATGTGCCAGCATACGACCCAGCATTTTCATATCCGCACCACAGGCATAAATGCCTCCTACCATAGCCCCCATACTGCTTCCCACAATAAAATCAAAAGGTATATGGTTCTCTTCAAATACCTGTAAAACCCCTATATGGGCTAACCCCCGGGCACTTCCTGCACCCAGTACCAGCGCAATTTGAGGCCGGTCTTGCAAAGCTACCACCTCCGGTAGAATGTTTTTAATCTTCTAAACCCCAACCCTCAAAACATATATTAAAATTAACCCTCGTATTAAGGTGAAATTAGTTCATATTATTCTCAAATTTAAATTGGAGTTGGCATTATGGGAAACTACTCCCGTATCTTTTTTCTCATTATAATACTAATTTTAACCACTTTCATGATTATCAACCCACAAGAAACGGTTACTGCTGCCGGAATGGGCTGTAAGCTATGGTTTACTATCCTCTTACCGGCTTTGCTTCCTTTTTTTATTGTAGCTGAGCTTATGGTCAGCCTGGGTTTTGTTAATTTTCTAGGAGTAATTCTGGAACCGGTAATGCGACCTATCTTTCGCCTGCCGGGTTGCAGTTCTCTGGTAGTGGTTATGGGTTTCACTTCAGGGTTTCCTATCGGCGCCGTCTTAAGCAGGAGGCTCTATGATGAAAAACTTCTTACCGCTGATGAAGCTGAAAGGCTGGTCTCCTTTACCAACAACTCGAGTCCCCTTTTCATACTGGGTGCGGTGGGTGTAGGGATGTTTGCTTCGCCGCTGGCAGGGTACGTACTGGCCTTTTCCCATTACCTTTCTAATATCCTGGTAGGTATAATATGGCGCTTTCGGGGATCCCCTCAAACCATCTCTATCTTTAGACGGGAGCAGTCTTTGTTACAGGAAGCCTACCAGGCATTCTTAATAAACAGAAACACACAGGGTATCGGGGCCTTATTGGGTGATGCCATAAAAAATAGCCTGAATAATATTCTGGCTATTGCTGGTTTTGTTATAATCTTTTCCGTTTTAACCCGTATGTTATCAGTCTGGGGGGTAATGGATGGGCTGGCAATGATGCTAAGCTGTATGTTTAAAGCCTTTTGTCTGCCTTATCCGGTGGCCTATGGTCTGGGTATGGGGATGTTCGAAATCACCCTTGGTACCCGGACAGTAGTCCTGGCTTCTCAGGCCGACTTACTATATAAGCTGCTGGCAGTCAGTGCTATTTTGGCTTTCAGCGGTTTTTCCATTATTGCACAGGTGATGAGTATTATGGCCGGTACAGCAGTACGTTTATCATTTTATCTGCTTTCACGTCTTATCCAGATAATCTTATCTTTAACAATTACACTATTTGCTTATAAAATAATTGTTCCCCGCCTGGTCGTCAGCTCTTTCACTATCCCGTATTATAAAGCTTTGTATTCTTTTGATGCCTGGAATGTTTCCCTGTCCTGTTTAGCTATCGGCCTGGTATTAATTACCCTAATGATGGTTATAAGCCTTTTTTTGCAGGATTAATATTCTTCTTCCTGGGAATCTCTAATTTCCTGTTTTCCTTGACTAATAGCTTCCAGCCCTTTTTTTAATACAATTTCCATATGGCTTAATACACCGTCAGCATATTCGTTGACATCGCGACGAATTTCCCGGGCCATTTCTTCAGCCTTGGCAACAATTTCCTCACCCATTTGCATAGCATTTCGGGTTATTTCATTATCATCTACCATACGTGCCACATGATCTTTAGACTGTTCCAGGTATTCGTCCGCCTGGGCGCAGGCCTCCTTGACAATTCGTTCCTTTTCACTCATGATAAGCCGTGCTGTCTCCAACTCTTCCGGCAGTATGGCTCTCAAGCGATCTACCCGATCCAGGAACCGGTGACTCTCTATCATGACCTTGCCGTTGGATAAGGGCACCTTCTTACTGCCCTTTATCATCAGTTCGAGTTCATCCAGTATCCTGAAAATCTCCATCATTTTGCAAATACCTCCTTATTTAGACGATAATAATGCAGGGTCGATTCCCCATAATTATCAAACCGGTATTCTTCTAACCGGCTTAATTTAACAGTTAGCTTCATTTTCCTGGGACTACGAATTATTAAGATTCCTTCGTTGGCTAATAAAGATGATTTATCTATAGCCATAAGGACTGGACTAAAAATGCTCTCTACGGTAAATGGAGGATCAGCATATATATAGTCAAATTTAATATGTCGCTGGTCAAGTATTTCTATGGCCCGAAAAACATCGTTGCGATAGAGTTCGAAATTTTCCTTTAAACCACAATTACTCAAGTTCTCCCTAATAGTTTGCACCGAATTAGCATTATTGTCTATGAATATTACCGTTTGGGCTCCACGGCTTAAAGCTTCAATCCCTACGCTACCACTTCCGGCAAATAGATCCAGCAAGGTAGCATCAATTATATTATTTCCGATTACATTGAAGAGAGCCTCTTTTATCATATCAGTAATCGGCCTGGTATTCATTCCTCGGGGAGCTTTCAAACGTTTTCCCCGTGCTGTTCCTGATATTACTCGCAAAGTTCTACTCCTCTGTCATATATTCGCCAGTTTTCTGTTTTGCCCTTTTTTGCTAAAATCATTTTATCACAGAAAAAAATTTTTAAGTAATGTGTATATTATCTCTATAGCTGGGTAATGATATAAGTACCAGAAATAATCTGGTAACAAACCCTCCCCAACAACTTTACAAAATTCTCCTCTCCCCAAAATGGCGACTATAATAGTCGCCATTTTTTATGCATATTTCCAGATATTAAAACGGATAATAAATCCAAAGGAGGTAGGTTTAATGTTATATAAAGAATTTAATGTTTACGTGGACATGGCTATAGAAGCACGCGATTTGATTAGAGGTGCTACTGACCAGGAAATACCGGGAGTAAAGGAAGATGTACAGCAATTAGAACATATCAAAGTTACTACTATTACCATCCTCAATGCCAATGGAGCAGAAAAAATGGGTCGGCCAGTTGGCACTTATGTAACTATTGAGTCCCCGCCTTTAAAAATTAATGATCCTTATGTACGGGATGAAATAGTTGCAAGTATGGAAAAAAGTATGCAGACTTTAATGGGAGATTCCCTTAAACCTCAGGATACTGTACTTTTGGTAGGCCTGGGTAACTGGAGAGCAGTTGCTGATGCTCTGGGACCCAAGTTTATTGAATATAGTCCAATTACCCGCCATTATCATAGTTATTCCCCTGATGCTTTAGTCGAAGGCATGAGGCCCAGCTGTGGAATAGCCCCTGGCGTACTTGGAATCACCGGCCTGGAAACGTTTGAAGTAATAAAAGGCATAGTAGAAAAAATAAAACCAGCTCTGCTAGTTGTAGTCGATTCTCTGGCTGCACAGAATGTCAGTCGTATAGGGACAAGCATTCAAATGTGTAATACCGGTATTCAACCAGGTTCGGGAGTTGGTAACGCCCGCCATGCTATAAGGCAGGAAGATCTTGGGGTGCCGGTAATCGCTATTGGCTGTCCTACTATTGTAAATGCTGCGGTAATTGCCAATGAAGCGGTTAAAAAATTCTGTTTAAATAGCGGAGCTATGTTTAATGAAAATACTTCTTTAAATTCCATTAAAGAAATATTAAACCCATTTGGGGGAAGTTTAGGAGTAACCCCCAAGGAAATAGATGACATTATTGAAAATAGCTCCCGCATAATCTCCATGGGAGTAGCTAAATCTCTCTTCCCCGGTATCTCTGAAGAACAGTTGGAGCTATATGCTACCTAATAGAAAATTGGTGGTAATAAAATAATGGCCATAATGAAAACAAGCGGATATGTATAATCCGCTTGTTAACGATAGTATGGTTTTGAGGAATATTAGTACTAGCTCAGTCCGCCACCGGATGATCTCTGCTGATAATCATAGATCATTTTCTTAACCATTTGTCCACCAATGCTTCCAGCCTGTTTAGAAGTGAGGTCACCATTGTAACCCTGCTTCAGGCTTACACCTACTTCCTGGGCAGCTTCCATTTTAAACTGGTCCATAGCTGCTCTGGCCTGGGGAACTAACAGCTGATTATTTCTAGCCATTTATTTTTCACCTCCTTCATATGGTGTAGTCTTATTTTTTCCCCGGATTAATCTAATATGCTAGAAGTATTTTCAAGACTTTTTAATTTTTTTCTTATTATTTTGCGTATTAGTACTTGAAATGCCGATTTCCTGAGTTACTTCATATTTTAGTTTTTCAATTCCTTTACTTTCCTTCTTATTGTTTTTCAATTGATTCGCCTCCTTTTTTAAAAATAAAAAACTGCGAATTACTATCGCAGTATTATAATCTGAAATTTAAAGTTTTTTATTTATCCAGTTTCATGGAATTTAGTTAGGAGCTACCTGGTTTGATTTTTTAAATTTTAAAGCAATATATTTTTCTATTCTAGAATTTGAATGGCTTTGCTCAATTTCATCGCTTAAAACTCGGCTTAGTTCTACCAGTTTTTGATCTTTACTTAGATTGGCAACTTTTAGTCCATCCAATCCATGCTGCCTGACTCCCCAAAATTCACCTGGTCCCCTTATCCTCAAATCTTCTTCAGCCAGTTCAAATCCGTCATTAGTTTTTTCCATAGCCTGAAGCCTACTGACCGCCTCTTCTGTCCTGGGGTCAGCAATTAGAAAGCAGTAGGACTGCTTATGACCTCGTCCTACCCGACCTCTTAATTGATGTAACTGGGACAGTCCAAAGCGTTCTGCCTGTTCAATCACCATAATGGAAGCGTTGGGAACATCTACCCCTACTTCTATTACACTGGTAGAAACCAGAATCTTAATATTACCCTGCTTGAACATCTGCATGACCATATCCTTTTCCGACGGTTTAAGGCGACCATGGATGAGTCCAATATTGAATTTCGGAAATACTCTGGACTTAAGTTCTTCATAGAGCGAAACTGCTGCTTGCAAATCCTGTTTCTCAGATTCCTCAACCAGGGGACAGACAATGTAGGCTTGAGCCTTATTATGTACCTGTTCATAAATAAACTGGTACAGTCGTTGGCGTTGCTGTGGCTTAATAAAATAAGTTTTTATAGCTTTACGACCTGGCGGCAACTCATCTATTACCGACAGGCTTAAATCACCATATACAGTTAAAGCAAGGGTTCGGGGTATAGGGGTAGCAGTCATGACCAGTACATCCGGAGAAATGCCTTTAGCGCTTAGAGCGGCCCTCTGTCTGACCCCAAAGCGGTGCTGCTCGTCTATGACTACCAGTCCCAGGGAGTTAAATACTACATCATCCTGAATCAGGGCATGGGTACCAGCCAACACGTCAATCTCACCACTTCTAACTGCTTCCAATATTAGTCGCCGTTCGGTCTCTGAAGTTCCTCCGGTAAGCCGGGCTACGGTTACATTATAGCTGGAAAAAAAACGCTCCAGTGTGGTGTAATGCTGTTGAGCCAGGATTTCAGTAGGAGCCATTATAGCCGCTTGAAAGCCACTGGCAACTGCTTTAGCCATAGCCATGGCCGCTACTACCGTTTTGCCTGCACCCACATCTCCCTGGAGAAGTCGGTTCATAGGAAATGGCGATTCCATGTCAGCAAATATTTCTGTAATTACCTTTTGTTGAGCAGATGTAAGTTGAAAAGGAATATGAGTCGCCAACTGTTTAATTAAATCCGTTTTTTCCTGATGCACTACATAATCACCCTGTGGGTCGTATCTTTCCAGTTGCTTTATTTGGATCTGAAACAGGAGTAATTCCTCCATCGCTAGCCTTTTTCGGGCCTGGCGATACGCTTCCCGGTTGTCCGGAAAATGAATATTATTGAAGGCATAATCTATAGGACAGAGATTATACTTTTTCCGCAATTTCTCATGTAATATTTCCGGATAATAGTCAAGATAGCCTCTTAGACTACTTAGGGTAATAAAACGCATGGTTTTTTGACTAAGACCCTCGGTAAGTGCGTAAACCGGCAGAACTTTAAAATGGATATCCTCATCATCAATGATCTCATACTCGCTTACGTTGAATTCCATTCCACTGTAAGAAAATCTTCTCGGCTTACCGGTTAAGAATATCTCCTGCCCCGGCTTTATAATCCGGGACATAAAGGGCTGGTTAAACCATACCGCCGTAATTGCCCCTGAATCATCCTCCACCAGGGCCTTGAATATAGTCATTCCGCCCCGGGTACGACTGGTACCGGCAGAACATATTTTTCCCCTTATACTTGCGGCTTCACCATCTTTTAATTCAGTAATGCGATTTACATTAGCGCGATTAAAATAAGCCCGGGGAATATTCCACAGGAGGTCAAAGACCGTATCCAGACCCAGACGGTTTAATTGTTTGCTTCTTTTGGGACCTACTCCTTTTATGTATTGAAGGTCTTCCAAGAGCCTGTCCATAACAACCTCCACTATGAATTAAGAATTGAGAATTAAAAATTAAGAATTGTTTTTGAAATGCTATGTATCTCTGCTAAGTGCCGGGGCAAACGCAACCACCAACAAAAATAGCATATGGTATTTCCGCGTTAATCCTACTAAATCCGCGTGATCCGCGTTTATTAAATGTCTATGGTAAAAGGCAGAAAAATAGGAACTTCCCATTTTTCTGCCTCTATTAACACCTATTCTACCGAAATCAGGTAACTATAATGGGGCTGACCACCAAAATGATACTCCACATCGCAGTCAGAATAGCGCTCTACTATAGTATCATTAACTTGACTAGCCTCGTCCTCGTTAATCTCATCACCAAAGAAAAAGGTTATCAAGCTGCTGTCATCGTCTACCATTAGCTCCAATAGTTTTAGGAGAGCGTCTTCAGGACTACTGCTGGTGACCTTGATTTCGTCACCCAGAATACCAATAATATCTCCGTCTTTGATGGTAAGGCCATTTATAGAGGAATCCCGAACCGCATGGGTTACTTCAGCATATTTAACCTGTTGCATCTCTTCTATCATAGCAGCGGCTATTTCTTCGCTCTCACCTTCAGGATCGTAGGTTATCAAAGCAGTGATGGCCTGCATTATGGACCTGGTAGGAACAACCACCACCTGCTTGTCACATAACTCCACCACCTGCTGGGCTGCCATAATTATATTGCTGTTGTTGGGAAAGATTATTACCGATTCGGCATTAACCTGATTACATGCATTTAGCAGGTCTTCAGTACTAGGGTTCATGGTTTGGCCACCTTCAACTACTATATCCACTCCCAGGCTCTTCAGTACCTCATTAATCCCTTCACCAATACCTACTGCCACCAAACCTAGTTTTTTGGATTTACTGGTATTGGTTAATTCGGCATTTTCCCAGTTGTTAATATGTTCATGAACCTCTTCCAGCATATTATTAATCTTTATATCGCTTAATTGCCCCCACTGCAGACAAGTTTCCAGAACCTTCCCTGGATGATTGGAATGAATATGAACCTTAACCAGTTCGTCGTCTCCAACCACCAACATGGAATCTCCCAGAGGCCGTAGATGGTCTTTAATATCCTCAGTATTCATTTCCATGCCTTTTATCAGAACCTCAGTACAATACTGAAACTCTAGTTTAATATCCTGCCTGGTAACCTTGTCTTTTACTATCGGCGCAATTTTGTCCCGGTAATCACCAAGTTCTATTTCTTTTTCCTGGGCCAATCCCTCGACTGCTCCCTCCAGGAAGTAAATTAAACCCTGCCCTCCGGCATCTACTACACCCGCTTCTTTCAAGATGGGCAGCAAAGATGGGGTTCTTTCCAGAGTAGTATAGCCGGTAGCAATACCGGCCAGTAGAGTGGCCACGATATCGCTATCTTTACGCGCCTCAGTTTCACAGGCCGAGGCTATTTCCCTTATGACTGTAAGTATAGTTCCTTCTACTGGTTTCATTACCGCCTCATAGGCAGTCTGAGCCCCGGATTTAAGGGCAAGTGCTATGTCCATAGCATTTGCTGTTTCCTTGCCTTCCAGCGTCCGCGCAAAGCCCCGAAAAATTTGGGAGAGGATAACACCGGAATTACCCCGAGCCCCCATTAAGGAACCCATGGATATAGCCCGAGCTACTTTACTTACAGGCTGATTAAGGTTTTTTTCTCCTTCTTTAACTGCTGACAATAAGGTCAGATACATATTAGTCCCGGTATCACCATCGGGTACCGGGAACACATTCAACAGGTCTACACTATCCCGATTATGTTCAAGCTTAATACAACCTGCTTTTATGATTCTGACCAAATCATTTCCATTAATATAGACCAAACTCAAATGTTATATCCTCCCCTATTTATCTCCCAGCACTCTAACGCCTTTAATATTGACATTTACTTCAGCAACATCTAGACCAGCATTATTCCTTAGAAAATAACTAACCTTTTGCATTACATTATAGGCAACTTCCTTAATTTTAACACCATAACCGACTATAACATATACATCCACTACCAGTCCATTCTCTGAACTGCGCACCGAAACCCCTTTGCGAATGGATTCGATACCCAGAACACTGCTTATGCCAGATTGAATATCCTGGGCTACCATACCAACCAAACCATAGCAGTCCATAGCTGCCAGTCCGGCTATCATTTCTACTACTTCTTTAGCAACCGTAATTTTCCCCAGCTCGTTTGTCTTTATACTATACATAGCTTTACCTCCTATTAATTAAATTCTTTATTCTACAACCTGATATTTATTCCTGCTTCTTGCCCTTTGTCGATAGTTCTGGTAAAATATTTAAGTGCACTTGATCGAGAGGGGGCAGAAATAATGGCAAAATGTGAAATCTGCGGGAAAAGCGTGGTTTTTGGCAAGAAGTATAGCCACTCCCATATAAGAACCAACCGCCAGTGGAAACCAAATGTCCAGCGGGTTAAAATAATAGCCGGCGGAACTCCTAAAAAAATTTCCGTCTGCAGCAGGTGCTTACGTTCTGGCAAAGTTCAAAGAGCTCTCTAAAATCAAGGCCTTAGATTTAATCTAAGGCTTTTTGTTTTTTATAATTTCCTGCTCCGAAAAATGATAGACCTCGCCACAGAAATTACAGGATACCTCCAATTTCCCCGTCTGTTCTATTGTTTCAGCTAACTCCTCCCGGGTCAGATTTGCCAGTATAGCTGCCAACCTTTCTCTACTACAGGTACATTTGAAAGCCAATGGTCTTTCGGCAATAACATCATAAGCGATATCACTCATAACAGTCGCTACAACTGATTCCACATCCTGGCTCTGGACCATTACCGCACTGATACTACCCATCTGCAAGACATTGTTTTCTATTTTTCCTAATAATATGTCGTCAGCCCCGGGCATTGCCTGTATTATTAATCCACCTGCTGCTTTAATACTGAGGTCGGTATCCACCAGAACTCCCAGGGCAACCAGAGAAGGAATCTGTTCCGATAGTAGAAAGTAGCTGCTCAAATCTTCAGCAATTTCCCCACTCACCAGGTTTACCCTGCCCACAAACGGTTGTTTTAGTCCGGCATCTTTTATTACTTCCAGGTAGCCTCCCCTGCCAACCAGTTCGCCTACCGCTAATTTACCCGGGGAGCT
Source organism: Syntrophomonadaceae bacterium (assembly GCA_012729715.1). GTDB lineage: Bacteria > Bacillota > Syntrophomonadia > Syntrophomonadales > Syntrophomonadaceae > UBA4844. The sequence continues at coordinate 6,279 of JAAYCQ010000261.1, read as the reverse complement.
GGATGGTAAGTCTGCAGCCGGATTGGAGATAAAGGCCCGGCCATGACCAACCGAATCGACCGAGGCTACAATCGGCCCGGCGATACCATCACCATTAACCCTCAGGGTAAGAGCATCTTTTTCATTTTTTAAATCGCTTCCCATGATAAGTGCGGCAGTCAGCACCCGTCCCAGAGCAGCAGAGGCAGTTGCCGAGGTATTATGCCGCCGACGGGCCTCTTCTACCAGAGTAGTAGTATGAGCTATAGTAATTCTTACCTGTTTATCTTTATCCATAGCCTTGAGCAAATAGTCTCTTGCAATCATAAAGTATACCTTCCTATGTTTCTTTAGTAATTATACCCAGAAATCAGGTAGTTTTAAAATAGCATCCCGATTATAATGCTTATATTCTATAATTAGAATAGATATTTATTAAACATTCAATATTTAAGGGGGGTTTTTTTATGGCAATATATGAGTTTGAAGGTAAGCGTCCATCGATTGGCAAGGATAGTTTTATACATCCCCAGGCGGTAGTTATTGGCGAGGTGGAACTGGGTGAGCGCTGCTATGTAGGTGCAGGAGCAGTAATCAGGGGGGATTACGGTAAAATTGCTATCGGCAGCGGTACAAATATACAGGAAAACTGCATACTCCACTCTGAACCGGAAACTATAGCCATTATCGAAGAAAATAGCCTGATAGGACATAGTGCTATTATACATGGCCCCTGCCTGATTAAGGAAAACGTTACCGTTGGTATGGGTGCAATAGTATGCGCAGGTTGCGAACTGGAAACTAACAGTCTATTGGCCGCAGGTAGTGTGTTGCCTCCCGGTCATAATGTACCCAAAGGCAAGATAGCCATGGGTAACCCGGCCCGGGTAGTTAAAGATGTGGATGAAAATAATAAGCTTTATAACCAAATTGGGGTAAAATTATACCAGGATCTGGCAATTCGCTGTATTAACGGTTTAATCCTGATTAAAGAATGATGATATCCTGGATAGTCCAGTATTTATAGCATAGTTACTAATCGTTTACATATTAGTTTGGTTGTATGCCGGGCCTGGTTGCTGGCGTATAATACCATCATACCAGTTCTCCTAGTATCTTTATGCATCATAAACTATTTATCGGGACAATATCTTTTCAACCCTGCTTATCCATTTCACAACAGGGATAGAAGGTTTGTCCCATTAGTTGCTCTTGTTTACAATAAAACCATAATTGGTTTGCTGCCTTTACTAAACTGCTGTTTATGCCTGACCAGTTTAATGCCAGAAACAAAAAACAGTTTAGGAAGGAGTATTTATGGTAAGCAAGAAAATTATTTTACCCGTAGTCATTCTATCGTTTCTTTTTACAGGATTAATACTATTTAACGCCGGGCAGGCTGAGGCTGCAGAAGGTAATCTATTCATAGGTTCTCGGGGGGATGCGGTTGTACAAGTACAACAGGCCCTTAATTCCAAAGGATACTGGTGCGGAACTGCTGATAGTATCTTCGGTCCCAAAACATATTCTGCAGTAATCAGATTTCAGCGTGAAGCAGGACTGGACGTTGATGGTATCGTAGGACCGCAAACAAAAAAGGCTCTAGGTTTAGGGTATAGCCCTCCGGCTTACACCCCGTCACGTGGAGCCAGAACCCTCACATTGGTAGCAACCGGTTATTGTCCCTGCGCAAAATGCAATTATCCTTATGGAGGACAACCCTCTTACCTGGGTTATCCTCTGAAAAAAGGGATTGTCGCCGTAGACCCCCGCGTAATTCCCATGGGCAGTAGACTTTATATTGAAGGTTATGGTGATGCCATAGCTGCAGACCAGGGTAACGCTATCAAAGGTAATAGAATAGATCTTTGTTTCAGTACCCATCAACAGGCATTAAACTGGGGAATTAAAACAGTTAAAGTAACACTTTATTAGTAGACAAAATAGGGACTACCCATATTTTAGGTAGTCCCACTTTTTTTATTCTTATATTGTTTCCTGCCGTTTTGCTTCCAGTTTTAATTTTACTATCTCTGGAACCAGTTCACTAACATCGCCCCCCAGCAGAGCCGCTTCCTTTATAATGCTGGAACTTACAAATATATTACTGCTATCAGACATAATAAATATGGTATCCACATCCGGTATCAACCGCTTATTAATCATAGCCATATGCATTTCGTACTCAAAATCAGCTACCGTCCTTAGACCTCTTATAATCGCACAGGCTTCTCTATCGCGGAGATAATTGGCCAGCAATCCACTAAAACACTCAACTTCTATATTATTCAGATGTTTGGTACTCTCTCTTATCAATTCCACCCTTTCATCAAGTGTAAATAACGCTTTTTTACTAACATTATGTACTACCGCTACGATAATCTTATCGAATATTTTACTGGTTTTCTCCAGGATATCTATATGACCATTAGTAACCGGGTCAAAACTGCCCGGGTATACTGCCAGCCGCACCTTTACTCCCCCTTATATAAGTGCTAATAAATAATTTGAAAACTTTAATCCTATATTACTACTATTCCCGTTCCAAAAGTAATATATTTTTCGGTCGGGCTACTAATAAGTTAATTATATTTTACCGCAAAAAAAGAAAAAACGGGATGTTTTCCCGCTTTCTCTTATTACATCTATTTGTTTTTTAGTACTCGTAATTGGAAATGTCACAGCGTTTTAGGCAGTTAGTAAATCCCTATCGATTTTAACGCGAACCTAATTAGGGGATTTTTTAATTTCTATTTAAATTTATATTCTTTCAACAATCAAAGCTGTTCCCATACCACCGCCTATGCAGAGTGTAGCCAGGCCGTATTTGGATTCGCGTTTTTGCATTTCATAAAGTAGCGTAACAAGTATCCTGGCACCAGAAGCTCCAATCGGATGTCCAATAGCTATGGCACCGCCATTGACGTTAACCTTGTCCATATTATCTGCCCATCCCAGGTCACGCCCTACAGCAATAGACTGGGCAGCAAAGGCTTCGTTAGCCTCAATTAAATCCAGATCATCCACGGTTAAACCTGCTTTCTCCAAAGCTTTGCGAGTAGCAGGAACTGGACCTATTCCCATGATTGATGGATCAACTCCGCCGGAAGCATAACTAACTACTCGAGCCATAGGCTTAATTCCTAATTCATCGGCTTTTTCTTTAGCCATTACGATTACGGCAGCAGCACTGTCATTAATACCGGAAGCATTACCGGCGGTTACACTGCCATCTTTCTTGAAAGCCGGTTTTAGTCCACCCATCTTTTCCAGGGTGCTCTGACGAGGATGCTCATCAGTATCAAATACCATATCACCTTTTTTACCAGGGATAACTACCGGTACGATTTCATCTTTAAATCTTCCTGAAGCAATGGCAGCGGCAGCTCTTTCCTGGCTCCGATACCCAAATTCATCCTGCTCTGCACGGGTAATTCCCCATTGTTCGTTAATATTTTCAGCAGTTATACCCATATGATAGTTATTAAATGCTTCCCAAAGCCCATCTTTTATCATGACATCCACCAGAGTGCCATTACTCATACGATAACCATAGCGAGCTTTATCTAAGACAAAAGGTGCGGCACTCATATTTTCCATACCACCGGCTAAGACGATATCAGCATCGCCGGCTTTAATAACCTGGGTTGCCAAACTAACTGCTCTTAATCCAGAACCGCAAACCTTGTTAATAGTGAAGGCGGTAACTTCCTTGGGAATACCGGCATGAATCATTGCCTGCCGGGCCACGTTTTGTCCCAGGCCGGCCTGCAGAACACAACCGAAAATAACTTCATCGAGCTGCTCACCCTTAATACCTGCCCGCTTTAATGCTTCTTGCATTACTACTTTCCCCAATTGTACTGCCGGGGTATCTTTCAAGGTTCCACCAAATGTACCTACCGGCGTACGGCAGGCTCCAACCAGAACAACTTCTCTAGACATTAATTTACTACCCCCTAAAATAATTTTACAAATTAAGATTAACCACTCACTAAACTACTGACTCCTCCTTTCCATACATTATTAAGCGCATATGTTTAGTTTATATAAACTCAAAGTTTTGCTTTTGGACTTATTCGCTTTTGCCCTCAGGATTCCTGCACAAAAAATAACAAAAAAGGAACCCCCTGGAGGGTTCCTTTTAAGATTTTGTTTTTTTAAACTATTCCATAGCCTTCCATAGTACCTCGGCAACGTCGAAAACTTTAGTCTGTTCTTCTTTCTCCGCCGCCTTTACACCGTCGGCTACCATGGTCAGACAGAAGGGACAGTTGGTAACTATCATCTGCGGGTCGGGAACCAGCAGTTGGTCAGTTCTGGTATCATTAATACGCTTGTAACCTTCTACTGCGTCTTCTTCCAGCCACATACGACCGCCACCAGCACCACAGCAGAAGCCAAAATTCTTGCCCTTTTCGATTTCAACAACATTACAACCGGCTGTCTTAAGAACAGTTCTGGGTTGATCATAGACATTGTTGTGTCTTCCCAGGAAGCAAGAATCATGATAAGTTACTTTAGCTCCCAGCGGCTTATTCGGTTTTAGTTTGCCTTCGGCTATCAGTTTAGCCAGGAACTCGGTATAATGATATACCTCATAATTCCCACCCATTTGTGGGTATTCATTCTTCAATGCATTATAGCCATGGGGGCAAACAACAATTATTTTCTTGACCCCATAGTTATTAAATGATTCTAGATTCTGATTTACCAGGGTCTGATAGAGATATTCGTTACCCAGTCTTCTGGCGGAATCGCCGCAGCAGAACTCTTCGGTGCCCAGGTATCCGAAGCTGACCCCGGCTTTATTGAGCAACTTAACCAGCGCTTCGCCAACCCTCTTATACCTGTCGTCAAATGATACCGCACAACCTGCATATAGCAGATATTCAAATTCTTTGCCGTCTTCAGCCAAGAGGTTAACCATTTCCCGTACTCCTCTTTCCTCTAGCCATCCGGCCCGGTTAGCCCAGCCTACACCCCAGGGATTATAGTTTCGCTCCATATTGGTAAAGGCAGCCTGGGCTTCACCCAGCATATCACCCTGCCACATAACCAGGTTCCGGCGCATTTCAATAATCTTAGGAATGTGTTCAATAAACATGGGACAGTGTTCCATACAAGCCCGGCAATTAGTGCAATCCCAGATTACTTCGGTGGTTACGATATCATAAATTAGACTGGCTTCCATAGGATTTGGTGCCTCGGCTTCTTCCGTCATAGCCATCTCTTCAACTTCAGCCTCGCCACTGGCTTTAGCTGCCAGCAGATAAGGAGCTTTGGCATCCAAGTGTTCTTTCATGGCCTGAATAAGTGTAACCTTGGGATTTAGATGTTTACCAGTGTTATATGCCGGACAATTTTCCTGGCATCTACCGCAGCGTATGCAGGCATCAAGATCCAGTAAATCCTTCCAACCAAAATCTTCAATGTGTTCTACACCAAAGCTTTCAGCTTCCTCAATATTCTCAACCATACGGCAAGCAGATGGTTCCAGATCGCGGAAAGCATAGTTTAGCATACTGGCAAAAATGTGCCACAGTTTGGTAAATGGAACTAGCGCTATAAACAGAAATGCAATAGCCATGTGGAACCACCAGAGAATACGGTGCCACATCAGTGCGGAATCAACTGTCATACCACCAAACATACTGGCGAAAACCCATCCAATAGGGGATGCTAACTGTTCGTAAGCAATTTGATCAAATGTGGTTGACATTTGGATTTGAGCGGAAATTCTTAAACCCTCTATAAAGTAACCGGTAAGCAGGATAACAAAAATTAAAAGAATCATCCATCCATCTTCGGCCCGAGTATCATTCAGGCGATCCGGTTTCTGTATATATCTGATTGCAGCCAAAACTAGGATGCCGATTAAGGCCATTAGACCAAGTATATCAACTACAGCAGAGAACCCAATATAAGAGGATCCTTCAATATGTGGCCAGCCTATCCAGAAATGGGCAGCATCCACACCTGCGGCCAGGGCTAAGACCAAAAATCCCCAAAATAGAAAAGCGTGCATCCACCCTGCAAATGGTTTACGAATAACTCTAGCCTGAGCAAAGCTAAACAGCAACCAGGACCAAATACGGGCACCAACTTTGTCATTCCGGTGTAATTCTCCCTTGGCCAGCATCCATACCCTTGCTCTCTCATAAAAACCATAGAGGAAAATTCCTATAGGGATAAACATTATAAGATAAATGAGCCATTCGTAGGGAACATTAGCCCCGACCACCCTCATAGGGACGTCATAACCGCCTTCTAATGGTGTAAAGCCATAAATCATTAATT
>JAAYCQ010000260.1 GCA_012729715.1 Syntrophomonadaceae bacterium | reverse complement strand
TGGTAACTCTGTTACAATTTTTAATTCTTAATTTTGAATTTTGAATTATCGTAGAAAAACACCGTTTTTCTTTCTATTTTAATCTTTTACGGGTCATACTAAATCTGCGTTAATATGCATAATTACTCTGCCTGCAATGGGACCAATTAAGAATTAAAAATTCAAAATTCAAAATTATTTTTAGACTGGTAGCCCATATCTTCTGGCTATAATTTCTCTGCTTTTTGATTCTGGTACTTCAGCATAATTCTTAATATACAGAGAAAAACTGGCTCTTCCCTGGCTAAGTGACCTTAAACTGGTGGCATAACCAAAGGTTTCCGCCAAGGGTACACTACCTTTAATAATCTTACTATCCCGGTTCTCTTCAAAACCGAAAATTCTGCCCCGGCGTGCATTCAGGTCGGATATAATGTCGCCCACATATTCCTCCGGGCCTACAATCTCTATATCCATTATGGGTTCCAGCAGAATCGGCTGGGCATCAGCTAGAGCTTGCTTGATTGCCATACTACCAGCTATCTTGAAAGCCTGTTCACTGGAATCAACCTCGTGGTAATTCCCCCCGGTTAAAGTTATTTGCACATCATCCACCGGGTATCCTGCCAGAATACCTGCCTGTAAGGCTTCAAGTACTCCGATTTCCACCGCTGCGGCAAATTCCCGGGGTACGTTTTCCGGGTTGGACCGATTAGTAAAGCGTTTACCTTCTCCCTCTTTGAGGGGCTCAACCTCAATAATAACCCGGGCATATTGCCCCCGACCACCACTTTGTTTCTCAAAGGTGTTTTCAGTAACGGTTTTCTTTTTAACACTTTCTTTATAGGCCACCTGCGGTTTACCCACATTAGCATTAACTTTGAATTCCCGCAGCAGACGGTCAATAATAATTTCCAGATGTAATTCTCCCATACCGGATATTATGGTTTGACCGGTTTCCGGGTTAGTTCGAGTACGGAAAGTGGGATCTTCTTCAGCCAAACGGGCCAGGCTTTCTCCTATTTTATCCTGGTCCGCTTTAGTTTTAGGCTCAATGGCCACATCAATAACTGACTCAGGAAAATCCATAGGCTCAAGCAGGAATGGTCGGTCTTCACTGCATAAAGTATCTCCCGTTACCGTCTCTTTCAACCCTACACCGGCAACTATATCACCAGCCAGGGCTTCCTCTACTTCTTCCCGGTGATTGGCATGCATCCTTAATATCCTGGTTATGCGTTCCTTTTTGTCTTTACCGCTGTTAAGAACATAACTGCCAGTTTTTATTTTACCCGCATATATCCGGAAATAAGTTAGCTTGCCCACATAGGGGTCACCAGCAACCTTGAACGCCAGGGCACAAAGGGGCTCATCCCGGTCTGCCTTTACCAGGGTATCACTGTTATCTAACAGATTAGTTGCACTTACCGGCGGTATGTCTACCGGAGAAGGCAGATAGTCTACTACTGCATCTAGCAACATTTGCACACCCTTGTTTTTAAAGGACGACCCGCATAATATCGGTACCAGTTTATTAGTAATAGTTAGTTTTCTCAAAGAACTGGTGATTTTATCAGGGGAAATTTCTTGACCCTCCAGATACTGTTCCAGTATTTCATCATCGTATTCCGATATTTTCTCCAGGAGCAGGTTTCTATATTTCTGAGCCTGCTCTTGTTCTAACTGTTCCAGGTCTCTGGTACTAAAAGTTTCCCCCAGATTATCCTGGTATTCATAGGCTTTTAGCCTGATGACATCTATAACTCCCCGAAAACTATCCTCCACTCCAATAGGCAGTTGGATTAGAGCAACTTCACTACCAAGATTATCTTCTATCATTTTAACAGCCCGGAAATAATCTGCCCCTATCCGATCCATTTTATTGATATAAGCTATTCGGGGAACTTCATATCGGTCTGCCTGTCTCCAGACAGTTTCGGACTGGGGCTGAACTCCGGCAACTGCACAAAATATCCCGATGGCTCCATCAAGTACTCGAAGCGACCGTTCTACCTCAACTGTAAAGTCCACATGCCCGGGCGTATCAATAATGTTAATAATACAATTTTGCCACCGGCATGCAGTCGCGGCCGAGGTTATGGTTATACCTCTTTCCTGTTCCTGACTCATCCAGTCCATGGTGGCGGTCCCTTTATCTACTTCGCCAATCCGATGAACTCTGCCGGAATAATATAGGATTCTTTCGGTAGTGGTAGTCTTTCCAGCATCAATATGAGCCATTATTCCAATATTTCTGATTGTTGCTAAATCGGATATATCAGCCATTTATGTCCTCACAGAATAAATTCTTAAATCAAGAATTTCCAACAGGGTTTTTTACCAGCGGTAATGAGCGAAAGCCTTATTGGCTTCGGCCATCTTATGGGTATCTTCTTTTTTCTTAACCGAACCGCCGGTACTGTTATAAGCATCTACTATTTCACCCGCCAGGCGTTCTGCCATTGTTTTTTCTCCTCTTTTACGGGAGTATCCAACCAACCATCTGATCGCCAATGTCTGCCTTCTATCTGGTCTTACTTCGACCGGAACCTGGTAGTTGGCTCCGCCTACCCGCCGGGCCTTAACTTCTACTATCGGGGTAATGTTCTTCATGGCTTCTTCAAAAACTTCCATGGCGTCTTTGCCGGTACGTTTTTCTACTATAGCAAATGCACCGTAGCAAATACCTTCAGCCAGGCTTTTCTTGCCATCCCACATCACCTTATTTACCAGTTTGGTAAATAGTTTGCTATTATAAATAGGGTCTGGTAGTACGTCTCTTTTAGGGACGGGACCTTTCCTAGGCATATCGTTCCTCCCTCCTATTTTTTCTTGGGTCTCTTGGTTCCATATTTGGATCTGCCCTGGTTACGGTTCTGAACACCGGCAGCATCCAGAGTACCGCGGACAATATGATATCTAACACCAGGCAGGTCTTTTACCCTGCCTCCTCTTATCAGCACAACCGAGTGTTCCTGAAGGTTATGGCCAATGCCAGGAATATAAGCAGTTGCCTCAATACCGTTAGTTAATCTTACCCTGGCAATTTTCCGCAGGGCCGAGTTAGGCTTCTTGGGGGTAGTGGTATACACACGGGTACATACCCCTCTTTTTTGCGGACAGCTCTTGAGGGCTGGTGCGGCTGATTTCTTTTCTCCTTTTTCGCGTCCTTTTCTGACCAGTTGATTTATCGTCGGCATGTCTGCACCTCCCTTCTTCTTAATATGGAACCAACAGATTCAAGGAGTACCCCTCTCCCTATGGTTCATTATTAATCAACGCTACTGTTGCTGAACCTACCTCAATACCGCAGGCATTTCCCAGTAAGTCCATGTTTTCAACCATAGACACCTCAACCTGATTCTGTCGGCATAGCTCTTTTATGGGTTCGATAATGTGTGGTTCAGCATCTTCAGCTATGAATACTTTTTTAGCTATACCTTTGTTGATTGCCTTTTTGACTTGCTTGGTACCAATTACTTTTGGACTGTTTTTTAATTGGACCAGTTCCAAAACGATACCTCCTTGAAGCAAATAATACAGGCCACATGGCATTATCACCGCTTATTTGCCGCGCACTTAGATATTTTAGCACCTGCAGGCCTCTCAGTCAACTAAAGCTTATATTTT
>JAAYCQ010000259.1 GCA_012729715.1 Syntrophomonadaceae bacterium | reverse complement strand
GCCATGGGTTAGAAACAAAATACTTCTATTTTCATAAGTGGTTGTGTGCCGCACTCATGGCTGGTTAATTAGAAAATAGATTTTAATTCACGCGGATCGCGCGGATTATATTAGGATTTACGCGGATTAATTCTATAGTTTTTGTAGGGGCAGACCCGTGTGTCTGCCCGGCCGACCACTGCAATCCCGCGGGCGGACACATGGGTCCGCCCCTACAGATTACGTGCTACTGTACATGAAGAGCAAGAATAAACATTTTCATCGGTGGTTGTGTGCCGTACTCATGGCTGGTTAATAAGAAAATAGATTTATTAGACACTGAAGAATACTGATTTTTTTGGGGGGAGTGGGATTTTGAAAGAAGTATTAGTGGTAATACTGTGCTATCTTATTGGTTCGATACCCTTTTCTTATATTTCCGCTCAGATTCTGGCTCATACTGATGTACGTTCCCGAGGGAGTGGTAATGTAGGAGCAACTAACGTTTATCGTACCTCAGGGGCATGGGCGGCAATCCCAGCTCTGGCTGGAGACCTTTTAAAAGGGGCAGTGGCGGCCTGGTTAGGTTTAGCCATGGGAGGACCGATAATGGTAATACTTTGTTCCCTGGCTGCAGTTATCGGACATTGTTATCCGCTTTTTTTAAAATTCCGCGGGGGTAAAGCTGTTGCTACTGCCGGAGGCGTAGTATTATTCCTTATGCCTAAAGTAGGTTTGGTCTTGCTATTATTATTTATCACAGTATTAGTTGTTACCCGCTATGTCTCGCTGGGTTCAGTCATAGTGGCCATTTCATTACCATTCGTTGCATACCTGTTTCATAATCCCTGGCAGTACACTATGCTTAGTGCTTTACTGATGATTGTTGTAGTATACCGCCACCGGGAAAACATTTCCCGGCTTAAAGCAGGTAGTGAAGCCCGGATAGGGGATCAAAGCTGGAGGTAAATCATGCAAAAAGTTGCAATATTGGGAGCCGGCAGCTGGGGTACGGCTCAGGCTCTCTTACTTAGTAAAAAAACCAGGCAAATTAATCTCTGGGGCAGAGTCCAGGATGGCATAGAGGTAATGCGTACCGAGCGGGAGAACAAACGCTTTCTTCCTGGAGTAAGTCTGCCGGATAATGTAGTACCGACCATCGACCTTAAAGCTGCTTTAGAGGGTGCGAAACTAATAGTACTGGCGGTACCCACCCAGGCGGTAAGAGAAGTATTACAACTCCTTACCCCCTACCTAAAAAAAGATACCATTATTGTTAATACCGCCAAAGGCCTGGAAATAGAAACGGCTATGCGCTTAAGCCGGGTAGCCGAGGACGTTTTAGGCGGACCAATACGTGAACATTTTGCAGTGTTATCGGGTCCCAGCCATGCCGAAGAGGTAGCCCGCGGAGTACCCACGGTGGTAACAGCAGCATCCTATAGCCGGGAGACAGCTATTATTGTTCAGGATGCCTTTATGTCACCATCTTTCAGGGTATATACGAATCCGGATGTAGCCGGAGTAGAGCTAGGCGGAGCGCTTAAAAACATAATAGCGCTGGCTACCGGGATGTGTGATGGACTAGGTTTTGGTGATAATACCAGGGCAGCATTAATGACCCGGGGTCTTACTGAAATTACCCGGATGGGAGTAGCCCTGGGGGGAGACTATCGTACCTTTTCCGGTTTGAGTGGTATGGGCGATCTAGTTGTCACCTGTGGAAGCAAGTATTCCCGTAATCGGCGTGCAGGTGAACTCCTGGGTCGGGGCTATAACCTGAAACAAGCTATGGAGGAAATCGGTCAGGCCGTAGAAGGAGTCCATACTGTACGGGTAGTTAACCAGATTGCTAACCAGATGGGGGTGGAAATGCCCATTAGCAAAGCCTGTTATAACATATTATATGAAAACAAATCCGCCCAGGAAACGGTGGAAACTTTAATGAAACGACGAAAGAAGCATGAATTGGAAGAGATTGCGGTAAACATAAAAGGTTGGTAAGGCGAAAAAAGTGTGAATTAAAACACACTTTTTTTGTTTTCTGGTTATATTACCTGAAATTGATAAATATATTTATACTGTTATAGCGACAACCATGTTAAGGGCTATCCGGAAATCGGAGGGAGGGTGCCTTTAAAAAGTCTAAATCCAAGGGAGGGAAAATGAGAAGTGGAAGGAAACATTATC
>JAAYCQ010000258.1 GCA_012729715.1 Syntrophomonadaceae bacterium | reverse complement strand
TTATGCAAGATGTAGTAAAACAATAAATTAATCGACGTGATTATGTGTAAGGGATAAGCAAAACACAAGATGTAGCAGAAGGCAAAAACGGCTTATGCAAGATACTGCATAATTTGACAAAATATGACAAAAAAATTTAGCCGTGAGTATGGTCTATGGATACCGACCACAATATGTAGCATAAAACTGAAAGAAAATAAAAATGTTATGCAAGATGTAGTAAAACAATAAATTAATCGACGTGATTATGTGTAAGGGATAAGCAAAACACAAGATGTAGCAGAAGGCAAAAATGGGGTATGCAAGATACTGCATATTAGACAAAATATCACAGAAAAATTTAGTGAAGAGATGGGAGTTGGGTAAAGTAGAAAGTTGGACAGTTAGGCAGTTGGGCAGTTGGACAGCTAACTTAGAACGTTATCCCTGACCCCTGACCAACCGATAAACAGAAAGGTAACAGCCATGTACTCCTACTGTATCTTTTGCAAAACCGGTTCAGAAAAACTTATCGCTGAACTTATAAACAAAAAAGATAAAAGAATCCAAGCCATCGCCCCCACCCGTGTTTTACAGGAAAAACGCAAAGGCAGATGGGAAAAGCGTGAGCAAATTTTACTTCCCGGATATGTATTGCTCTATGCAGACGAAGTAATACAATTTGGATTGAGAGCAGAAATTCCGAATCTGTATAAGATATTGAATTATGAATCAGGTCTTAGAGAACTACAGGGCATGGATTATGAATACTCCATGTGGATATATCGCCATCATGGTAATATTACTGCATCCAAGGTACTTGCCGAAGGCAGAAACGTCAAAGTGCTAGATGGGCCGCTGTTGGATTGTTCTGGAACCATAGTAAAGTTAGACAAGCATAAGCGTAGAGTTTGGGTAGAGTTCCAATTTGATGGCCAAAAACGCGTAGTATCACTTTCTGCTGAATGTATAGCAGAAACAGAAATACAAAAGGTCAATTAGAAAGGTTTGCCAAGACGGTTAGAGCGTCCCAGTAACACTCCTAACCAACTTTCCAACTGACCAACTCCAAATGCTTCATTCCCAATAAATCATCGCCAAGTGCGTGTTTATTGTAGTGAGGCTGCATAGTCTGAACCAGTATTGTGTGGGAGCTCATAAGGTAGGAGCCCAGATAAAATGGCGAAGCTATGGGATCAGTAAGTGGAAAGTTGGAAAGTAGAAAGGGGAAAGGAAAAGAGGTTTTCTTGACTAACTGGCCAACAAAGCTCCATGCAGAAACTGAGTTTGAAAAGTACCGTATTGTGCAGGATAGACTGTTTATGTCTGATTACGATAGGTTTTTATTGGAATTAGAAGAACAGACGAATAAAAGGAATCAATAAATCATTCGACGTGATTATGTGTAAGGGATAAAATAACACAAGATGTAGCAGAAGGCAAAAATGGGTTATGCAAGATATGACAAAAATGTCAAAAAACCCCAAATTTCTGCGAAGCCGTGAGTATGGGAAATGGATAAATACTAGATGTGGCATAAAACGCCTGAAAGAATACATATCTACCACTATATGTAGATTGCGGCAACGGGTATATACATATGATAACTAATTAATATAGGAAATTCAATGCTTGAAGCATTTTAGATATAAGGAAGGAAGTCTTATTCAATGACAGATAGAATCTACCTCTCATCACCCCACATGAGCGCCGAGGGTTATGAAATGCAATATATAAAGGAAGCTTTTGATACAAATTGGATTGCCCCCCTGGGACCAAATGTCAATGAATTTGAGAAGGAACTTGCCGCTAAGGTAGGTATCAAATCAGCCGCTGCGCTATCATCAGGAACAGCAGCCATTCATATGGCATTAAAAGCCGCTGGCGTTGGTGAAGGGGATATAGTGTTTTGTCAAAGCCTTACTTTCTCTGCTACAGCCAATCCGATTATTTATCAGAATGCAATTCCTGTATTTATAGATAGTGATTATGAAACCTGGAATATGGATCCCAATGCATTAGAAGAAGCCTTTAAGAAATATCCACAAGTCAAGGCAGTATTAGTAGTTCACTTATACGGCTTATCAGCAGATATAGATAAGATCCTTAAACTATGTAACGAACATAACGTGCCTCTTATAGAAGATGCAGCCGAATCATTAGGAACTATATATAAAGGAAGATACACAGGAACCTATGGTGATTACGGAGTGTTTTCCTTTAACGGCAACAAGATCATCACCACTTCCGGCGGCGGCATGCTGGTCAGTAATAATGAAGAGAGAATTATCAAAGTCCGTTTCTGGGCCACTCAGAGCAGAGACCCCGCCCGCCACTATCAGCACAGCGAACTGGGCTTCAATTACCGGATGAGCAATGTGGTAGCCGGGATCGGCCGGGGACAACTTAAGGTTTTAGATAAGAGAGTAGAGAAGAAAAAGGACATATTCGAATTCTATAAACGCGAACTGGAAAATCTCCCGGGCGTAAAAATGATGCCGGTCAATGCCTGGAATCAACCCAATTATTGGTTAAGTTGTATGACACTTTCAAATACTTGTCATTCTGAGCGCAGCGAAGAATCTTGCCTTCGCCCCATTGACATAATGGTGGCACTGGAAAAAGAAAACATCGAGTCCAGGCCCATCTGGAAACCAATGCACATGCAGCCCTTCTTCGAAAAGTATGATTTTATCGGAGAAGGCGTTTCAAAAGAGATCTTCGAAAATGGCATCTGCCTGCCCAGCGATACAAAGATGAGTGAAGGGGATTTAAATAGAATCTTAACCATTATAAAAGGACTGTGGACATAGAATGACTGGGTTTTCAAGAAAATTAAATCTGTTCATAAAAAGACTAATCGACTTTTTGGGAAGCTTAATAGGCGGAATTATCATCTCACCATTTTTAATCATTATAGCGATCACTATAAAACTAACATCAAAAGGGCCAGTTCTTTTTAAACAAGAACGTTTGGGACAAGACGGGAAAGTATTTAAGATTATAAAATTTAGAACCATGATAGAGAATGCTGATAAAATTGGTGATGGATTATTCGTAAAAACACAAAATGATGACCGAATAACGAAAATAGGTAAAATACTACGTGCCACTAGCATGGACGAATTACCGCAACTTATGAATGTACTTGTTGGTGATATGAGCTTAGTGGGACCACGACCACCAGTACCGTACCATCCACATAAGTACGAAGATTATAATGATCTCCAAAAAAAAAGGTTTTATATGAAGCCTGGTATGACAGGATTAACGCAGGTCACAGTACGGAACTCAGTGCCATGGGATGAAAGAATTAAGGTAGATATTGAATATATCGAAAAATTTAGTATTTGGTTAGATATAGTAATTCTTTTCAAAACAGTTATAAAAATATTTTCTAGAGAGAGCATATACACCCAACCAGAATAAACAATTTAATTATTTAAGGTACGGTGATTTATGAGTATTGTCTTAAGAAAGTTTCAGGAATCAGATATACCTTATAAAGTCAAATGGATCAATGATGAGGAAAATAATAAATTCCTTCATTATGACTTACCTCTAAGGGAAGATAAGACACTCGAGTGGTTTAGGAGTGTTCAAAACAGGACTGACAGAATTGATTATACAGTTTTATATAATGATGAACCTGCTGGATTGATAGGATTAATAAATATCGATCATAAAAACAAGAAGGCAGAATACTATATATGTCTTGGAGGAAAACGATTTAAGGGAAAAGGAATTGCATATATTGCATCAGATATTCTAATCAGAGATAGTTTTGAAAGATTTGGACTTAACAAAATTTATCTGTATACAGAAATAGATAATGTGCAAGCACAGAGTTTATTCGAAAAAATTGGCTTCGTAAAAGAAGGCTTATTAAAGAGTGACCTATTATATTATGACCGTGTAATTGATAGATACGTTTATGGATTAAATGTGCCAAGTTTTGTTAACGGTTCATTAAAAAGAATAAAATCTAACAATTTAATTACGACACCTATATATGAATTAAACCAAAGAATTAACAGCAATATCTTGTATATCAAACGGGACGACCTTATTCCTTTTTCCTTTGGAGGGAATAAAGCCAGGAAAGCATTTTTATTCTTCGAGGACATAAAAAAAGAGAATGCGGATTGCGTAGTTACATATGGTAGCAGCAGTTCGAATCATTGCAGGGTAATTTCCAATATTGCAGCGGCAAAAGAATTACCGTGTTACATTATTTCGCCAACTGAAGATAATAGCCCAACCTACAATAGTATGATGATAGAATTGTTTGGCGCAAAGGTTATACAATGTCCTGTATCAGAAGTGAATGTAACGATTGATAAATTAATTAGTGAATTAAAAACCCAAGGCCATAATCCTTACTTCATTCAGGGAGGCGGTCATGGGAATATCGGTACACAGGCTTATGTTAATGCTTATCAAGAAATTTTAGATTACGAAAAATCAAAGGAAGTTTATTTTGACTACATCTTCTTTGCAGCTGGTACTGGAACTACTCAGGCAGGACTGATCTGCGCAAAAGTTATGAATAATGATGACAGAAACATTGTTGGAATAAGCATTGCAAGAAAAAAACCTTATGGCGGTCAGGTTGTACTTGATAGTGTTAACAGCTATTTGAAAAGTGTGGGCAGGGATTCCATATCTCTAAAACACATTACTTTCGTAGACGACTATGTAGTAGATGGTTACGGCACTTATAACAAAGATATACTTAGAACCACTAAGGAAGTACTAATCCGTGATGGTATACCGATGGATCCTACTTATACTGGCAAAGCCTATTGGGGCATGAAAGAATACATAATGAAAAACAAAATTATAAATAAAAATATTCTGTTTATACATACTGGAGGAGCACCTTTATTTTTTGATGGATTGGGAGATTTAATGAATGTACGATGATATAGATGTTCAAACGGGAACGAATATACTTATCCTTAGCTGCGGAACGAGAAACAAAATTACACAGTACTTCAAAAAGGAGCTCGCCAGTAAGGGGAAAGTCATCGCAACTGATTGCAGTTCGCTCGCTCCAGCTTTATATGATGCAGATAAACATTATGTAGTGCCGCAGATAAATGACAGCCAATACCTGGATACTATCCTGGATATTTGCATTGAGAATAAAGTTAAAGCGGTTTTATCACTTATTGATCCTGAATTAAGCTTGTTAGCAAAGAAAAAGCAAGACTTTTTGGAGATTGGAACTGTTCCAATTATATCTGATTATGAAGTAGTTGAAATGTGTTTGGATAAATACACGATGTACAGGTATCTTATTCAGAATGGATTTAACACCATTAAGAGCTATATTGATAAAGATAAATTCTATAATGATGTTGAAGCAGGTGTCATCAATTATCCTGTATTTGTTAAACCGATCAGAGGAAGTGCAAGTATTAACATCAATAAGGTCATCTCAAAAGAAGAAATTGAAGTGCTTTTTAATCGACATAAAGACCTTTTAATACAGGAATGCATGCAGGGTAAAGAATATGGTGCAGATGTTTATATAGATATTCTATCCGGTGAAACAGTTGCAATTTTCATCAAAGAAAAAATAAAAATGAGAGCTGGAGAAACAGATAAATCAGTTTCAATAAAGAACGAAAAGCTATTCGGATTAATTCAAAATTTTGTGAAAAAAGCTGGTTTTAAAGGTGTTATTGATATAGATATTTTTGAAAAGGATGGGGAGTATTATATTTCTGAAGTTAACCCCCGTTTTGGAGGGGGATATCCCCATGCATATGAATGCGGCGTTAATATACCCAGGATGATTATAAATAACATTGAGGGTAAGGCGAATGATGAAGTGACCGGGAACTATGACGAAGGTATTTATATGATGAAATTTAATGAAGTAAAAATTGTGAGGGGTTAATGATGTTAGGTTCATGGATTAGAAGAACTGGGTTTTGGACCCTTGATAGACTATCAGGAGGAATAACTAGAAAACACTACAATGATATTAAATGTAGAATGAATAAGAAAACATCTAATGATGAACAAATAGAACAGTTATTAAAGCATGCAGTAGAGAGTACTCCTTATTATAAACAAAGGATTAAAGAGGCCCCTTTATTAAAAATTGAGAATTTCCCTATTATAACTAAGTACGATATCAAAAAAAATTATGGAGAATTTCAATCAGAGCGATATCTTAATAAGAAAATACATCATATGTCCACTAGCGGTTCTACGGGCACACCATTTACAGTAAATCAGGACATGAATAAAAGAAAACGTGTCCTTGCAGAAATTATTTATTTTAATGAGCTTGGCAAACAAAAATTAGGAGATAAATACATATATTTCAGAGTATGGAACGATAAAACAAGAAAATCGAAATTGGAATCGATTATGCAAAATCTAATACCTGTAGATATTTCAAAATTGGACAAATCATTTTTGATATCAACAACACAAATGTTAAAAAAGAACAAAAAGATAGTGAGTGCTCTTGCATATGCATCAACATATAAAGTTCTTGCTCGATATTTGCAAAATGAAGGAGCTGTATCTTCAGAATTTAATATTAAATCATTGTTTAGTAGTTCAGAAATCTTAGATAGCAAATCAAAAGAAATACTGTGTAATGTGCTAGGCTGTGAGGTTTATGATCGTTATTCAAATCAAGAGAATGGCATCATTGCACAGACACGCAATAATTCTGATATATTCTATGTAAATACACCTAGTTACTATGTTGAACTTTTAAAAGTTGATAGTAATGAGCCTGCTTCTAAAGGAGAATTAGCACGTATTATTATTACGGATTTATATAATTATGCAATGCCATTGATTCGATATGATACTGGTGATTTGGCTATTAAAATAGAAGAATCATCGAAAGCGCAAATACGATTTAAAACTGTACAAGGAAGATCTTCTGATTTAGTTTATGATACTAATGGCAATCAATTAACGCCACTAACATTGTACTTCTGTATTTGGAAATTTGAAAAAATAATGCAGTTTCAATTAATTCAAAAAAGTGCGTTTGAATATCGAATAAAAATCAATGGTGGTCAGAATGCATATGAACATGCGGAGATTATTAAAGAATTTAAAAAAGCCTTAGGTGATAAAGCAAATATAACTCTCGAGTTTGTTCATGAAATCCCACAATTATCATCAGGAAAGTTTAAAGATACTATTAGTCAATATGAATATGATGAAAGTAATTATTTGTAATAAGACAACTACAGCACAGATATTATTAATTTGTTTTTAAAATTAATGGAATTATTCTGAAAAAGTATTAATTATAATCAATATTTTGAGAGGAATAAATGCTTTCGTAGCGAGCTCGTTAAGATGCTTATAAAAGGACGTTGTAGATACTACGAATGTACCTCTTTATGATGGTAGTATTAGTGGTTTACTTGGAGGTATACGCTTGAAAAAAATTTGTTTTGTTACAACTATTTCTGGAACTTTAAAAGCTTTTGTATTAGATACAGCAAAATATCTTCACGAAAATGGTGATTATCGAATTACTTTTATTTGTAACAATGATGAAGAATTTGCTCAATTACTGCCTGATTACATTAGATATATTCCTGTTTCAATGGAACGAGGAATTAGTCTATCGGGTATTAAAGCAGTATTTGAACTATACTCCATATTTAGAAGAGAAAAATTTGATATGGTACAGTATTCTACTCCAAATGCATCATTTTATGCGAGCATAGCAGCAAGATTTGCAGCAGTACCAGTCCGTTTATATTGTCAATGGGGAATTAGATATGTAAGTTTTAATGGATTCTCGAGAAGATTATTCAAAAAAATTGAGAAAATCACCTGTTTTCTATCAACAAGTATTAGAGCAGTGAGTCCGCAAAATATGAAGTTTTCAATTAACGAAGGACTGTATAAACCAGAAAAGGTTAAAGTTTTAGGGCAAGGTGGAACGATTGGTGTTGATATAAACCACTATGACATTGAAAACAGGGGTGAATATAATTTTTCAATTAGAAAGCAATATGGAATAAATAATGAATTTGTATATGGATTTGTTGGCAGATTATCTAAAGACAAAGGTGTAAATGAACTTTTAGCTGCATTTAAAAATATTTCAACTGATGAAGATGTTAAATTATTTATTATAGGTGAAACAGAAATTAACAATGGTATAGATAGAGAACTAATTAATTGGGCAAAAAACTCATCAAAAGCTATTTTTACAGGGCGAATAAATAATTCCAAAATAAAAGAATATTATGCTGCATTTGATTGTTTTGTCCACCCTTCTTATAGAGAGGGTTTTGGTATGGTTATTCAAGAAGCGGCTGCAATGGGTTGCCCAATAATAACAACAGATATACCAGGTGCATCAGAAGTTATGGAAAAAGACATTTCATGTCTTTTAGCAAAGGTAAAAGATCAAAAAGCATTAGAAGATAAAATGAAATTAGTTCTCTCTGAAATTAATCTTAGACATAACCTTTCTAGGAATGCTAGAGCAAGAGTCGAAGCTTGTTTCGAGAGAAGTATTAAGATTGAGGAGCAAAGGTTAGATTATGAAGAATTATTGAAATGAGGGAAAATATATGATGAAACTGATGCTAGTTACTGCGGATTTAGAGTTTACAAGAGAGGCACAGAAAGCTGGAATTGATAGAATTTTTCTGGACTTAGAATACATAAACAAGGCGGAAAGACAAAGGGGAAGAAACACACTAATTTCCAATAACAGCATTACTGATGTGAGAAAACTCCGTTCCGTAATTGATAAATCGGAGTTTTTAGTTCGTGTAAATCCTATCCATCCAAATTCTCAATATGAAATTGATAAGGTTGTTGAGGGTGGGGCAGACATAATAATGCTGCCCATGGTAACTGATGATGAAGATGCTTATACATTTGTAAGTATGGTAAACGGCCGAACAAAGACTTGTTTACTTCTAGAGACTGCTCAATCTCTTGTTCGATTAGACGATATACTAAATGTAAAAGGGGTTGACGAAATCTATATAGGACTAAATGATTTACATATTAGTATGAATTTGAAATTTATGTTTGAACTTCTTGCTGGTGGTATCGTTGATTATATGGCTGATAAAATTAATGCAAAAGGTTTACCATTTGGGTTTGGAGGAATGGCAAAAATCGGGGAAGGAATTCTTCCCGCTGAAAACATTTTAGGTGAGCATTATCGACTTGGCTCTAGCAGTGTTATTCTATCAAGAACTTTCAGGAATGAAGTAGGAAATGTAGGAGAGAAAGTTGATTTCAAGGTCGAGGTTGATAAAATCAGAAGCATGGAAAAGGAAATTTCGCTTTGGAAAGAGCAACAGTTTAACGATAATAGACTTTTCGTTAAGGAATGTGTTAACAAAATTATTAAAAGGTGAAGCATTATGTTAGTGTTATCAGAAAAAATTATTGATACAACCCTATTAAATGAAAAGGTTGAGTTAGAATTCATTAATGGATCTACTGTAAAAAAATACAATGGGAGTAAAGATGTTCTTGCAATTATTTGTAGTAGATCAACTGCAAAAGTCGTTGTTGATATGAAATTTCCAAATGTAAAGTTGTTAAATTTAACTAGTGCTGGTTATGATCAAGTGCCACTAGAAAAGTATGCCCAAAAGGGTATTCCGGTAGCTAATGCAGGCGGCACGTATAGTGTTCCTATTGCTGAAACAGTTGTTTTCGGTATGCTTCAAATGGCAAAAAAATACCGGAAAAATCCTAATAATCGTCACTTTAAAATTACAAGAAACTACAATTACATTTCCGAGTTAAAAGATAAAGAAGTTGTCATTTTGGGAACTGGGAATATTGGAACTGAAATTGCTAAAAGACTTTTTGCTTTTGAAATGAATATTGTTGGTTATGATAATTTGATAAATAAAAAAGACTATTTCAGAAGAGTAATTAACAACAAAGAAGAATTAAAGGCACAATTATCTAAATGTAATTACATAATTTCGACATTACCGAATAATGAGAATACGAAGGATTTTATAAATAATGAGATTTTAAGTTGTTTGAGCAAGGATTGTATTATCGTAAACGTTGGTAGAATGAGCGTATTTAACGAAGAAGAACTATATAAAAGTTTAAAATCGAAGGCTATTGGTGGAGCAGTGTTAGATATGTTTGAAAAGTTACCTAATCCAATTACAAATCGATTTAGAAGACTAAGTAACGTAATAATATTGCCTGGAGTGGCTGCGATTTCAAAGGAAGCTAACAAAAGACTTGAGATCCATCTAGCAAATAATGTTAATAGAGTTGCTTTAGGTGATAAACCTATATGTATTGTAAACGGTATAAATAATTGACAAAAGATTGATAAGCAAATTGTAAGTATCTGATTAATTGTATATATTATTTGTTTCGGGAACGCATTTATTCTATTACAGTAGTATTTCTTATAAATTATTGCCCATTCTTTTATCGTTGTGTTTTAAAATTAATTATATATTTGAGGACAAAAGTTGTTCAAAGATTGGGGAACCAAGTGCTATATGAGCATGAAACATCTGAAATGCAAAAAGAAGCAACCAACTTATTTGCCGAATAATTACTAGTTGCTAAGCCGCAAATTAAATTTGCGAAAAACTATTGACGGTACCCTGAAGTTTCATTGGAGGATACATATGAAGGTATTATTTGTTCACGATGCTACATTTAAGTACGATAAGGATGGAAAATATTATGGAACATCAGTTAACCCCAAAACTTTGTCGCGCTATAAGTATTTATCAGATGATATAACGGTTTTAATTAGAACGGAGCCTTTTAAATTAGGAGAAAACAAAGAAAAGTACACAAAAATAACAGATGATTTTAAGGTCGTTCACATACCTAATTATAATTCAATAAAAGGCAGACTAATAGATATAAAGAATGTGAAAAAAACGGTTACAAAGCTGGTTAATGAAGCGGATATAGTATTTGCTAGATTTTCTGGACCAACAGGTAAAATCGCAGCCCGAGAGTGCGCAAAAATGGGCAAACCATATGTTGTGGAGTGTGTCGGTTGTTCTTGGGATTCGCTATGGAATCATAGTATAAAAGGGAAGTTAATAGCTTTTTATTCATATTTGAATACAAGAAACCTAATTAAAAATGCTCCTTACATTGTTTATGTTACAAATGAATTCTTACAGAAAAGGTATCCAACAAAAGGGAAGTGGATTTCTGCTTCAAATGTTGAAATAGATGATATGAATAATATTTATATAGATCAACGCATCGAAAGAATCAGGAATAAATCTAAAAATGAGCCGATTATATTGGGAACAGCTGCTGCCATTGATGTGCCATATAAAGGCCATGCATATGTTATTAAAGCAATAGCTAGGCTAAATAAAAAAGGTTACAATTACAAATATCAGGTAATTGGTACCGGGAATAAAAAAAGACTGCTTAAAATAGCTAAAAAATATAAGATTGAAGATAAAATCGAATTTTTAGGAGTTCTTCGTCAAGATAAAGTATTTGAATGGATTGAAGATTTAGATATCTATATTCAGCCGAGTCTTACAGAAGGTTTACCACGAGCGCTTATTGAAGCAATGAGTAGAGGCTGTCCCTGTATTGCCTCCAATGCAGGTGGAATACCTGAATTAATTGAAGATGAGTATATTTTTAAAAAAGGGAATGTTAAGGATTTGATTAGAATCCTGCTAAGTTTTGATAAAGAGAAATTACAGAGCCAAGCGATAAGAAACTTTAAATATTCGTTTAATTATAAAAAAGAGTTTCTTGATCAAAGAAGGCGAGAATTCTATATGAAAGTTGCCGAAGAAACTAAATTGATAAAATAAATTAATAACATAGTAGAATTAAAATAGAAAGTTTGTAAATTATGATGATTAATTCTAAAATACCGCTCCGATATGCATTATTTTTTTTAGCTAATATTTTATATATAATATTTTTATTAATTGTCGTAGATTGGGATTTAATTATAAAAGGATACAAAATAACTGCGGTTTTACCGTTTTGTTATATATTTTGCTTTTTTCTTTTATTGTGGAAACCAGTCATAAATAAAAAAAGTCCTTTTGTAGTTCTGTTTTCATTTATAGCCTTTATTAGATATTTCGTTCTTTCAATTTTAATTCTATCTAATGGAGGTTATGAAGGAATTTCTGGCTTGGATCCTTCAAATAACAGTTTGAACCTAGCTGCTATTTTAATGATTTATGAATTAATTATAGTCTCTATTTTTGTAAATATATGGTCAAATAAATATATTCCAGAGCCTTTGCAATTGAAAAACATCAGAACACAAAAGCAAACTTATGTTTATTTAGCATTTATTCTAATTATAATTATAACTATTATTATTATACCAGAGGCGCATCAGGGACTTAGTTTTTTGGGAAGCATAAATCTTAATGTTGAGGATAATGAGGCGCTTAGCAATATATTTATACTTGGTATACGAGAATGCTTCATAAATGCTAAATATTTTTTAATATTTGTTTTTATAACGATTTTTTCATCTTATAAAGGTCAGTTAAAGGTAGATATAAGTTTTGCAAAATATTTAGTTCTTTTATTGTTGAGCTTTATAGTGATAGGATTACGGATTGGAATAAATAGAAAAAAATTATTAGCAGATACTTTAGCGATCAGTTTATTGTTGGGTACATTATTTCCAAAGTATAAAAGAATAACTTATTTTAGCTTAATAGCTGTTGGAACAATTTTAGTTGCTTATACAACTTTTTATCGTGGTATGATTGAATCTTATGATGACTTTTTTGATGATTTCTTTGATGTTGATTTTTTCCAAGCATATTTTTTAGGTCAATATAATGTTGCAATCGCAATTGAATCAATCAAGTTTTCTTCGTACTATTTGAATTTTAAATCATTATTATATGACTTGTTTCGTTCAGTATTTGGTATAGGGTCACTTTTAAAAAATATTGATATTTTAGTTGCTTCTGATTTATTTATAAATAGAATGTCAATTGGATTATCATCAATAAGAAAATCCCAAATAATTCCTTTGATAGGACAAGGTTATGTATATTTGGGTGTTCTATTAGCCCCTTTATTCTCTTTAATTTTTTGTAGAATAGGAATATTCTGCGATAGGCTATATAGAACTACTCAGCAGTTAGAAATTACCTTTCTTTCTTGTTATGGCTCTTTTTATCTAGCACAATTTATGATACTTAATATGAATATTATTTTAAAAAATACTTCTTTTCTTCTGGCGATATTTATTCCTGTGTTTTTACTCAACAAGTTTTTTAGCGGTTTAATGATAAAAAAGAAATCTCTATAAATAATAAAATAACAAAAAATTTATTAGGAAATTTGTAGTCATATGATTCTTAATAAACAGTTTAAAAATCCAATTACTAATACGCTTTTAATTACTGTTGGTGCGATTTCCAGTAAAATTCTTGGGTTTATTAGAGAAGTAGTCATAGCGGCTTTTTTCGGTGCTTCATACTTTGTTGATGCTTATTTAATTGCTTCCATAATTCCGCGATTACTTTTTGGTGTAATCAGTGAGGCCATCACTACTACTATTATCCCTCTAATAACTGAGTATAAGATAAAACTGGGGCAAAAATCTGTAGTTGAATTGATTAATTCAATAACGACTATTATGGTTTTGTTATTGTCTTTAATAATTATACTTGGAGAGTTATTTGCAAATTATTTAGTACATTTCGTTGCTCCCGGATTTGAAGGGGAAACACTTGATATAACAATAAAAATGACCAGGGTCATGCTCCCTATGATCATATTTTTAGGCTTATCGGGATTGGTAGCTGGCATATTGCAAAGCCAAAAAATGTTTTTATTTCCTTCCTTTGTAGGTATCCCTTCAAATTTAGCTATTATTATTTTTTTATTTTTATTAGAAAACACATATGGAATTATGGCCTTAGCGATAGGTACAGTGATGGGAACATTTGCTTCGTGGATTTTTCTTAATTTTGATATACGAAAAATGAACTATAAATTTAAACCGCAAGTTATTTTTTCGCATCCAGGTTTAAAAAAAATGGGGCTTTTGATTATTCCCGTAATTATCGGAAAAGGTGCTGCTGATATTAATTTGTTGGTTGACCGTATGTTAGCATCGGGTTTAATGGAAGGTAGTATTGCAGCGCTAAATTATTCAACAAGAATCTATTTATTATTTAATACTATACTGGCTTTATCTTTAGCAAAAGCACTATTACCTGAGTTCTCACAGCTGGCTGCAATAAAAGATATGAATGGATATATAAATTCATTAAAAAAATCTTTAATTGGATTATCAATTATTGTACTTCCATTTTCAGTAGGATTGATTATTCTAAGAGAACCTGTTATTCGCTTGGTATATGAACGAGGGGTATTTGACGTATCCGCAACTGCTTTAACAGCATTTGCATTGCTATTTTATACATTAGGTTTACCGGCACTTTCTTTGAGACAGGTTGTATTAAGAGCCTATTATGCGTTACAGGATACTAAAACTCCTATGATAATTGGAATTCTTACAGTATTAATTAATATAGTATTGAATCTGATTCTTATCAAATATTTAGCTCATGGCGGACTTGCTTTGGCAACTTCAATTGCAACTACTACAGGCTTTTTACTTTTAATTTGGTTCTTGCGAAAGAAAATTGGCAGTATAGGTGGAATGTCAATGATTATTAGTGGGGCAAAGATGATGGTTGCATCATTAATTATGGGATTGGTAGTTTATTATTTGCAAATTTATATTGGAGGATTGAGTGTTTTAAGTGGTAGCATTCGAGATATAGTTATATTGTTTAGTTGTGGATCATTGGGGGCTGTTTTGTATTTTATAATTATTAAGTTTTTAAGAATAGAAGAGTTTGACTGGGTTCTGGGAAAAGTAGCAGGGAGGTTTGCAAAGCATTAAAGTATTTTAAGTGGAGAGGAGTCATATCATTGAGTTTTGCCAGTCTTTATAATGACATTGTAAATAAGAAGGAAAAAATCAGCCTGATAGGATTGGGCTATGTGGGGATGCCGATTGCAGTATCCTTTTCAAGAAAAGCTGAGGTGATCGGCTTTGATGTGAATGAAGCCAAGGTGGAGTTATATAAGCAGGGGATCGATCCTACCAAAGAAGTAGGGGATGAGGCGATCGCTGCCTGTACGGTGGATTTTACCGCTGATGAAACCAGGCTGAGGGAAGCGAAGTTTCACATCGTGGCAGTTCCCACGCCGGTCAATGCTGACAATACCCCTGACCTGTCGCCGGTGATCGGTGCCAGTCATACATTGGGAAGGAATCTTACCGAAGGATCGATCGTGGTCTATGAATCAACCGTTTACCCGGGAGTGACGGAAGAGATTTGTATGCCGATCCTGGAGCAGGAGTCGGGCTTAAAATGCGGAGTGGATTTTAAGATCGGCTATTCTCCGGAACGGATCAATCCGGGGGACAAGGTGCACCGTCTGGAGACTATTGTCAAAGTAGTTTCCGGTATGGATGAGGAGTCCCTGGATATCATCGCCAAGGTTTACGAACTGGTGGTGGAGGCTGGTGTGCATAGAGCGGAATCCATCAAGGTGGCGGAGGCTGCCAAGGTGATCGAGAATTCGCAGAGGGATATCAACATTGCTTTCATGAATGAGCTTTCCATTATCTTTAACAAGATGGGGATCGATACCAAGGCGGTCCTGGAAGCAGCGGGGACCAAGTGGAACTTCCTGAAGTTTTCCCCGGGGCTGGTGGGCGGACACTGCATCGGGGTGGATCCTTACTACCTGACATACCGGGCGGAGCAGATGGGATACCATTCCCAGATCATCCTTTCCGGGCGGCGCATTAATGATGACATGGGCCGATATGTGGTGGAGTGCCTGATCAAAAAGATGGTGAATGCCAACATATCCGTGAAGCAGGGACGGGTGGCCATCCTGGGGTTCACCTTCAAGGAAAACTGCCCGGATACCAGGAACACCAGGGTGATCGACATCGTAAAGGAGCTGAACGAGTACGGGATCAAACCGATGATCGTGGATCCGGTGGCGGATGCGGAGGAGGCCCGGCATGAATACGGGCTGGAGTTTGACTCTTTGGAAAATGTAAGGGATATGGATGCGGTGATCCTGGCGGTGGCTCATGATGAGTTCTGCGGATTTACTATGGAAGATGTGGACAAGCTTTTCAGGGATGTTCCCAATACTCAGCGGGTGCTGCTGGATGTGAAGGGGCTGTTAAACCGCAAGGAATATGAAGCGGCGGGGTACAGATACTGGAGACTGTAGAGGCGCCTTTATGAGGCGTTTGATAAGGAGTGTATAAATAAATGGGCTTTGATGCAATAACTTTTCCGGCGGGGACGATTTTTCTGGTGACCGGGGGAGCGGGGTTTATCGGCTCCAACCTGTGCGAGGCGCTGCTTCATAAAGGAGTTGTGGTGCGCTGCCTGGATGATTTGTCCCAGGGGAAGGAAGACAATATCAGGCCATTTTTATTAAGCCCGGATTTCACATTTATAAAAGGGGATATCAGGGAGCTTGATACCTGCATGGCGGCCTGTGCCGGGGCGGACTATGTGCTGCACCAGGCGGCCTGGGGGAGTGTGCCCCGCAGTATCGAGATGCCATTATTATATGAAGGGATCAATATCCGCGGTACATTGAACATGATGGAAGCAGCGCGGCAGTGCGGCGTGAAAAAGTTTGTCTATGCCTCTTCCTCATCGGTGTACGGGGATCATCCGGTCCTGCCTAAAAAGGAAGGGCAGGAGGGAAAGCTCTTGTCTCCTTATGCGGTGACCAAAAGAGTGAATGAAGAGTATGGAAGGCTATATAAGGAATTATATGGTCTGGATACTTACGGGCTGAGGTATTTTAATGTGTTCGGGCGGCGCCAGGATCCCCACGGGGCCTATGCTGCGGTGATACCAAAGTTTATTAAGCAGCTTATGAATGATGAGCAGCCTACTATTAATGGAGATGGGAAACAGTCCAGAGACTTTACATATATTGAGAACGTAATCGAAGCTAATCTTAAAGCTTGTTTGGCGCCAAGTGATGTTGCAGGCCAGGCGTTTAATGTTGCTTATGGCGGCAGAGAGTACTTGATTGATATTTACTATGAACTGTGTAAGGCATTGGGTAAAGATATTGAGCCAATTTTTGGTCCGGACAGGCCCGGAGATATCAAGCATAGTAATGCCGATATCAGTAGGGCCAGAGAACTGCTGGGGTATGCGCCGGAATGGAGCTTCGAGCGGGGGATTAAGGCCGCCATTGAATGGTATAAGGGGAATTTGTGAATGAGTCAGCAAGCATCATGAATACTCTCTGCGATTATTGGAGAAGGGATATTCCGATAACGGGAAGGGAAATAATGGGGAAGGATGCCTTAATTTATTAAGAGGCTGATGGTATTATTATGAACATACTAGTCACCGGCGGTGCCGGATATATAGGTTCACATACTTGTGTGGCTTTGCTGGAAGCAGGGTATACGGTTATTGTTGCCGATAATCTTTGCAACAGTAAGGCTGACACTATAGATAAGATTGAGCAGATTACAGGAAAGAAAATTACTTTCCATCAGATAGATGTGACCGATGAAAAAGCTGTGGATACCATCTTTTCTATCCATCAAATTGATGGTGTGATTCATTTTGCGGGACTGAAGGCGGTAGGGGAATCAGTAGAAAAACCACTGTCCTATTATTATAACAACACTGTTAGTACCATGATTCTCTGCCAGGCCTGCCAGAAATATGGAGTGAAGCGATTTGTGTTTAGCTCTTCGGCAACAGTATATGGTGAGAATGAAGTTCCGTTTGTTGAGAACATGCCACTTCTGCCAACCACCAATCCTTATGGTGAAACAAAAGCCATGAGTGAGCGAATTCTTACCGATGTAGCTAAAGCAAATCCTGATTGGTCAGTAGCTCTCTTGCGGTACTTTAATCCGGTGGGAGCCCATGAGAGTGGTTTGATTGGTGAAGCGCCTACTGGCATTCCTAACAATCTTATGCCTTATGTTACCCAGGTGGCAAAAGGCAAATTGGAGAAATTAAGAGTTTTTGGAAATGATTATTCAACGTTTGATGGCACTGGGGTAAGAGATTATATCCATGTAGTGGATTTGGCTGAAGGACATGTTGCTGCCCTAGACAAGCTGACAGCAGGCGTACATATATACAATCTGGGAACCGGACAGGGTACAAGTGTATTACAGTTATTACAGGCTTTTGAGGAAGCCAATGGTCTTAAAGTACCTTATGAAATCGTGGATCGTAGACATGGAGATATTGCCGAGTGTTATGCTAATGCCAGTAAGGCTGAAAGAGAACTAGGCTGGAAGGCCAAGCGGGGTATTATTGATATGTGCCGAGATGCCTGGCGATTTGAAAAGAATAATAAGCAGTATTAACAATGATTAAGAGCCAGCTTTCTTTTATGGATAAAGCATAGAATCAAAGAGCAAAAGTAAGCAATAAGGGATTTGTGCTTAGTAAATTGTGTATGAGATTCCTGCTATATTGACTTGAGATGATGGTAAAATATTTTTAGGATTGATAAATGGTGCCGGGCGAAATATTAAAGCATATTGCAACTATTTTAATAAGTATATTGACTGCTGCCGCTACTACCTTTTTAATGAACTACATGAAAGATAAAAAAAGGAAGATGGTAGAGCAAATAACCTTTAATGATG
>JAAYCQ010000257.1 GCA_012729715.1 Syntrophomonadaceae bacterium | reverse complement strand
TTTTGGCGGCTTTGTTTTTTATTTTAGCTGTTTTTGCCGCCTCATTTTCTCTGGAACTGGTTATGGTATATTTCATAGCTTTTTTTTTACTCCTGCTCAGTGGTCTGCATATTAATGAATTTTGGCTCGCCTTTAAACCATTTCTTATTATCATCCTGATAACTGTTATTATTCAACTGCTTTTTATTCCTGGTCGTTATCTGTTTCAGTTTTATTTCATAAGCATTAGTTATGAAGGGATTTGGATAGCGGTATCATTTACCTTAAGATTTATTCTTCTGCTCTTTATAGTACGATTACTGACTGCTACTACTACACCGGTGGCAATGATGGATGGACTGGAGCAAATGTTAAAACCCCTGGGCAAGCTGGGGTTGGCCGTGCATGAGTTGGTAATGATTATGACCATCAGCCTGCGCTTTATTCCTTTATTAATTGAAGAAGCACACCGTGTAAGGAATGCCCAGCTCTGTCGGGGAGCAGATTTTCAGGTGGGAGGTTTATCTCATCGCCTGCAACTTCTTTTTGCCTGGCTACTACCCATCTTGCGAATATCTATGCAACGGGCGGAAGATCTAAGTCAGGCCATGGAAGCCCGGGCCTATTCCGGAGGAGAAGGCCGAACCCGCCTTAACGTCCTGGAATTAAGAGTAAACGATTATATCTATTTTCTATTTATGACATTTGTTTTTGGGGTTGTGCAGTTTTTCTCTTTTTAGAGGTTAAGCTTTTGGTGCTTTATAATTATATCTTCGGTTATTAGGAATTAATATAGCAGGAATGAACCTGTCTTCTGGCGAAATAGAATGAAGGATAATAGTACATATTTTGGTTACAATACGTTAATTTGGGTGGAGGTTGGTTAAATGGGTGGAGCATTAAAATCCGAGGAGTATTTTAACATTATAAATAGCGGTGAATATAAAATAGCTTCTCTGGGACGGGAAGTAGAGAAACAGGCCAGGGAATGTCCTCAACATCCGGCAATTTTATGGCAGGATGCGGTTATTAGCTACGATGAATATAATCGCCGCTCTAATCGTTATGCCCACTTTTTTCAAAGCCAGGGCTATAAAAAAGGTGATGTAGTGGCCCTGTTAATGGATAATTGTCCTGAATACCTGATGGTGGTTACCGGATTGGCTAAAATAGGGGTTATTACCGCATTAATTAATACAGGAGTACGGGGTGAAGTTTTGGCCCAGGGTATAAATCTGGTGGAAGCCCGCTCTATGATAATAGGAAGTAACTTTATTGAAATCTACCAGACTATTGCCGAGCGTTTGCGTTTCCGCTCCCCGGGGACAGTTTATGTTGACGGGCCCCAACCAGCTCTGGAATTGCCTGCCTCGCTGCAAAGTTTGGCCCTTTTACTGGGAGAATGCAGTGAGGAGAACCCATCTCTAACCGCAGAAATACAAGGTGAAGACATATTAGTCTATTTATATACCTCAGGGAGTTATGGAGCCCGTAAAGCAGTACCGGTAAGCCATCAAAGGTTTTGGATAGTGGGGCAGCAGCTAAGAAGCTTTGGTTATCTCAATGAGGACAGTATTCAATATATGTGCCTGCCCCTGTATTACAATAGTGGTTTTACAGTCTGCTTCTCCGGCATGATAATAACCGGCAGTACCATGGTTCTTAAATCGGAATTTTCAGCTACCCGATTCTGGTCTGATATTCGCCGCTACCAGGCTAATTATTTTACCGGCGTAGGGGAAATGTGCCGCTATCTTTACAGCCAGGAAGAGTCACCGGATGATGCTGATAATCCTCTGGAAATAATAATATGTAATGGTATGTGGGAAGGTCTAATCGAACCATTTAAGCAGCGCTTCGGTGTCAAACATATAATAGAGATTTACGGTACCACGGAAAATGTAGGGAGCCTTTTTAATTATGAAGAAATTCCCGGTATGTGTGGCAACCTAAGTATATTGAACCAACGCCAGGGCGAGGTAGTGCGCTTCAATTTTGACAGCAGTGAGTTGTTGCGTGATGAGAATAATCAGCTGATTAAGTGTAGTCCGGGTATGGTTGGGGTATTGTTATGTGAAATAAATGAAGTTAATCCCTTTTATGGTTATGTAAATGACTCGGAGGCTACCGAGGCAAAAATTATTCGTAACGCTTTCAGTGAAGGTGATGCCTATTTAAATACCTGCGACCTGATGGAATTGCATGAAAATGATTATATATCATTTGTCGACCGCCTGGGAGATACTTATCGCTGGAAGGCTAAAACCGTATCTGCTGATCAAGTAGCCGATGTTTTACTAAAGTTTTTCGGTCCTATTGAGGATGCATGTGTCTACGGGGTAAAAATACCCGGTCATGAAGGGCGCTGCGGTATGGCGGCATTACAATTTATTGAAGGTGAGACTATGGATTGGAAGCGCTTTCTAAGTTATATCAACAGTCGTATGCCCGAACATGCCCGGCCGATATTTATTCGTATTTGTAGAGATTTAGATCATATTAATAGTTTGGAAGAGATTAAGCAACAATTGCAACAGGAAGGTTTCGATATGAGCGGGATAAAAGACTCCATCTTTTTCTATCATCCCCAAAAGGAAGCCTATATACCCATGCCCCAGGATATTTACAACGATATTATAGCCGGGAAGCTGAGCTTTTAGGTACGAGAGTATTCTCACTTCCAACTTCCCGCTTCCCACTTCACAAATAGGAGGGCTGTTTATGAATATGCTGGAATACCAACAACAGTGCTGGAGCAAGTCTATGGATTACTGGCGGGATATCAATCCTTGTCTGCGTAATGCATCTAAAACCGTTCGCTACTTTGATATTTTACACCAGATGCAAAATCCCCATCCTGAGTGGTCAACTCCCAACCATATTATTTATGAGCATCAAACCCTGCGTCTTCGCCATTTCCCTAACCGCCGGTATAGTGATGCTAAACGTCCGGTATTAATTTTGCCGCCCCAGGCCGGACACCATTCTAATTTGGCCGATTACTCACCGGCTCAGAGCCTGGTACGGGTTTTCCAGCGTTATGGCTATGATGTCTATGTGGCCCAATGGATCTCTGCTACGCCAGAGTTTAAAGATTTAGGTATGAATGATATTATCCGCTTGACTGATGAAGCCGTGGATCAGATACGAGAGCGTACCGGTATTTATAAAATTCATTTGGTAGGACAATGCCAGGGAGGCTGGCAGGCCAGTATCTATACCTCCCTTTTTCAGGATAAAATAGCTACCCTGGTTACGGCAGCAGCCCCGATAGATGTCCAGGCTGCTCCTTCCGATATAGTGGAGGATGCTCAGCTGCCAATGAAGTTTTTTGAGTTTCTGGTGGCTACCAACCAGGGGTTGATGTCGGGAAAATACATTCTCTGGGGATTTAAGAACATGCAGGCTGAGGAACACTATGTGCGTAAATACTTTCGCCTGTGGAAGATGATTGAAGACGATGATGAGGAAGCTATCAAACGTTTTGTTCACTTTGAAAATTGGTATGAATACACCCAGATGCTGCCAGGTAAATTTTATCTAGACATAATAAAAAATATTTTCAAGGAGAATAATCTTACCAAACCGGGCAGCTTCAAACTAGATGGACGTCCGGTAGATTTACGTAACATTACTTGCCCGGTAATCATAATGGCAGGAAAAAAGGATCATATTACCCCTCCGGCCCAGGCTTTCGCTTTAAAAAATTGTGTCAGCACGCCACCGGAAGACGTGGTGGAGATTTTGACTGAAGGTGGCCATATTGGCACCCTGATGGGGACAGAAGCACTGCGGGAGGACTGGACTGCTGTAAATGAAGTATTAGAATTAGCTATTTAGGGAGGATACATTTGACCAGGATTAGAATGACGGTAGAATATGACGGTAGCAGGTATCACGGTTTTCAGATACAGCATAATGCTAATACGGTGCAGGCAGAATTGGAAAATGGCATAAAGCGTCTTACCGGTGACCAAGTATCCATCATCTGTGCTGGTCGTACCGACTCCGGGGTTCATGCCCTGGGGCAGGTTATTGCCTTTGATACACAAACCAGTATTCCCGGGGATAAGTGGCAATTTGCCCTCAATAGTTTTTTGCCGCCGGACATTCAAATTATCGAGAGTAATGAGTGCCATCCGCATTTTCACCCGCGTTTTGATGCCTTGAGTAAAACTTATCATTATATAATATACCGGCAGAATAAAGGACGTATATTTTATCGCAATTATGCTTTACATAATACCGATTCTTTAGATGTGCCAGCGATGCAGACAGCCTGCCGCTTACTGGAGGGCAGGCATAATTTTAAATCTTTTTGTGCCAGTGGATCCAGTGTGAAAACGTTTGAGCGCAGTGTATATGGCTGTAATCTGGTGGAAGAGAAAGCCTTCCTGCGCCTGGAAATTAAGGCAGATGGTTTTCTATATAATATGGTAAGGATTATCATGGGTACCCTATTAGAAATCGGGCGAGGTAATTACCAACCCGAAACCATAGAAGAAATTATTACCGCCCAGGACCGCTCCTATGCCGGCCCTACCGTTCCTCCCCAGGGGCTTTACCTGGTGAAGGTAGAATATTAGTATGATAATAGGGTGTTGGTAGCGGATGGGTATAGGTAGGGTAAAGTTTCGTGGTAACCCGGAGTAGCGAGGTTAATTTTGAATTTTTAATTTTGAATTATGAATTATTGTGGAAAAACTCCGTTTTTCTTTCTATTTTAGCCCTAAATAAATTAGCGTAGTTCCCTAATGATTCCGCTACCTTAATGTCGACCAAAGGAATGCCCCTATGGGCACGGATTCCACGTCAAAAAAATAAAAAATAAAAATTTAAGAAAGTGGCGGGGTTTTATTGACAAGGGCAGGTGAATTTGGCTATTATTAAAAGGCAGTCTTTATATCTGTGCCTGTTTCCTGCCCCGTTAACAGGTTTGGATAAGGGACAAGAATGGATTTGTTTAAGATACAGGAGGGAAAGACGTGAAAACCTATATGGCCAAGCCCGAGGAAGTAGTCCGTTCCTGGTATGTTATAGATGCCGCGGATCAGACTCTGGGCAGATTGTCTTCTGAAATTGCCTCCATTTTGAGGGGAAAACATAAGCCTACTTACACCCCACATGTTGATACAGGTGATTTTGTGGTTGTTATTAATGCAGATAAAATTCAGCTTACCGGCAACAAGCTTGATCAGAAGATGTACCGCCATCATTCCGGTTATCCCGGTGGGTTAAAGGAAATGACCTACCGTTTGCTGATGCAGAAGAAACCGGAAAAGGCGATAGAAATAGCTGTAAAAGGCATGCTGCCTCACAATCGTTTGGGAGCCAGGATGCTAAAAAAACTTAAGGTTTACCGGGGAAGTACCCACCCCCATCAGGCGCAAAAACCGGTAGTCCGTGAGTTAAGAGGTTAAGGAGGGTCGTCATGGCAAAGGTACAATACTGGGGAACCGGAAGAAGAAAAGAAGCTGTTGCCCGGGTTAGATTAGTTCCGGGAGATGGCAAGATTACTATAAATAATAGAACTTTTGAAGATTTCTTTCCTAATCAAACCAGCCGCCTGATTGTCCAGCAACCTCTGGTTATTAGTGATATGTTGGGTCGGTTTGATGTGATCTGTCGTGTACATGGTGGTGGTGTAACCGGTCAGGCAGGCGCTATTCAACTGGGCATAGCCCGGGCACTGATAGAAGCTAACCCCGATATCAGGCCGTTATTAAGAAGAAATGGTTTTCTTACTCGCGATCCGCGCATGAAGGAAAGAAAGAAATACGGTCTGCACAAAGCCAGAAAAGCACCGCAATACTCCAAGCGTTAAAAGAACACAAGCAAACCTCCTCGATTACCGGGGAGGTTTTTTAATTCTTAATTTACATCTCCTCTGCATATATAAGTAACAAATAATATGTCAGGGGTAGATAGCTAAATGAAAATATATTTAATTTCCAAAAAAAAAGCTTTGGGGGCGGTTGCCGGGGTATTAACCCTGGCGCTGATGTTTATGTTAATACCTGCCCAACCATTACCGAATCCAACGGTATTATCCTACGGAGTAGCCAATAAAGTAATTATTATTGATCCTGGCCAC
Organism: Syntrophomonadaceae bacterium; assembly: GCA_012729715.1. Classification (GTDB taxonomy): domain Bacteria; phylum Bacillota; class Syntrophomonadia; order Syntrophomonadales; family Syntrophomonadaceae; genus UBA4844. The sequence goes on along the minus strand of JAAYCQ010000257.1, from coordinate 12,766 downwards.
GGGGGACTGGATCAGGGGGCTACCAGGGGTAAGTATATTGAAAGCGACATTACCCTGCAGATAAGCAAAAAGCTGGCCCAAAATCTAAGCCAGGCGGGAGCTATGGTGATTATGTTGCGGGAAAATGAAAGCGACCTGGCGGGGGATGAGTTTACTGGTACTATTGGCCAGCATAAACGTGAAGATATGAAAAAACGGGTAGCAAAAGCCAATCAGGCCCGAGCTGACCTGTATATAAGCATCCATACCAATGCGGTACCTAACACCGTATGGACTGGGGCCCAAACCTTTTATAAACCAAATAATGAAGAAAGCAAAATAATAGCCAAAGCAGTTCAGGAGGAATTAAGCAAGACGCTGGGGAATACTAAACGTAAAGCGGCTCCCGGCAGTTATTTCGTACTAAATCATACTAAGATGCCGGCGATACTTATTGAAACGGGGTTTATATCTAATCCCAGGGAGGCAGCATTACTGGCTGATGGCAAATATCAGTCCAAACTGGCTTTTGCTATTTTTTCCGGAGTGGCCAAATCTCAGCTAACCGATCCGAGTAATAGCAGCCTGAAAACCCCATAATATAGAGGTATGCTAGAAGGAGGTAAAAATCAATGATTACCTATGCAGCCCTGTCGCCCCATCCACCCCTGCTAATCCCTGAGATTGGCGGTGAGCGTATCCGGGATGTTGCAGCAACTGTTGCGGGAATGCAGCAGATGGCCAGAGAACTGGTCGATAGTTATCCAGAGACGATTGTTTTCCTAACCCCGCATGGTAATGTGTTTTCGGACGCTGTTTCAGCCCTGTCCGAATCTGAGCTGGAAGGGGATTTTAGCAATTTTGGCAACCATAATAAAAGGACGAGCTGTCAAAACGATAATGAACTGCTGCAGGAAATAGAGGGTCGGGCACGTTCAACCAATATAAATTTTATACTCCTGGATAAAGAAACCGCCCTTTATAATCAACTTAATCCCGGCCTGGATCACGGTATAATGGTACCGTTATACTATCTGCAAGAAGCCGGTTTAAGTAATGTTAATGTTGTAGCTATAAGTGTTGCGTTCCTTTCCTTATTAGAGCTATTTATTTTCGGCACCCTTATCCGTAATGCTGCGGAGGCTCTGGGAAGGCGGGTGGCGATAGTGGCTTCCGGCGATATGTCACATCGGCTCAAGGACGAGGGACCTTATGATTATCATCCTGATGGGCAGCGCTTTGATGCCCAGGTAGAAAAACTCCTGGCTGCAGGTGATGTGCAATCTTTTCTTAATATGCCGGAAGAACTTCGTGAAAATGCCGGTGAATGTGGGTATCGCTCGTTGGTTATGATGTTCGGGGCTTTGGATGGAAGAAAATTCAGCTCCCGGGTTTTTAGCTATGAAGGCCCTTTTGGGGTAGGTTATTTGACTGCGGGATTCATTCCTGGAGAGGAAGGTAAGAGTCTGTTGCAAGCATTGCGGCAGAAACAGAAAGATAAAATACGGGCAAGCCGGGAAAATGAAAGTTATCCGGTACGCTGGGCCCGTATAATATTGGAAAACTATACCCGGAATCGTACGATTCTCCCGTTACCCTCAGATATGAAAGAACTGCGCGGGCAGAAGGCCGGGGCCTTTGTATCCCTGAAAAAAAATGGCCAACTTCGGGGCTGCATCGGTACCACCTCGGCCGTTTATGGTGACCTGGCTCAGGAAATAGCTCATAATGCCATTAGCGCCGGCAGCAGAGACCCGCGTTTTGCGCCGGTTGAGGCCGCGGAGTTGGATGATATTATCTATTCAGTAGATGTATTGGGAGCAGCCGAGCCCTGCAGCCGGGAAGATTTAGACCCTAAAAGATACGGAGTAATTGTCAGCAAAGGCCACCGGCGGGGTTTATTGCTGCCGGACCTGGAGGGTGTAGACACAGTGGAGGAACAGCTCTATATTGCCCTTAACAAAGCCGGCATTTCCCCCTCCGAGGACTATAAAATCGAACGCTTTGAGGTAATCAGATATAAGTAAATTCGGTTAATTAGAAATAGACACTGAATACACTGAAAACTATGAAAAACACTGAATTTATTAAAAATATAATTTTTCATGGATCATCGTTCTGTTTATTTTCATAAGTGGTTGTGTGTCCCGCACTCATGGCTGGTTAATAAGAAAATAGAATTTTATTTCACGCGGATCGCGCGGATTATATTAGGATTTACGCGGATTTTTTAAAATTATTAAGGAATGATTTTATGCCAGCTAAAGAAGCTATGTTTTATGAGCAAAGTGCTCGGGAAAAGTTGAAATGTCTGCTCTGCCCCCATCACTGCCGCTTGCGGGAGGGACAGGAGGGCTTATGTCGGGTGCGAGTTAACCGGGAAGGGCAACTCTTAACCTTGAATTATGCTGAAGTTGCTTCCCTGGCCCTGGACCCTATTGAAAAAAAGCCTCTTTATCATTTTTATCCCGGCAGCCTGATTCTTTCTGCCGGTACTTTTGGCTGCAACCTGGCCTGTGCTTTTTGCCAGAATTACTCCCTGGCCCATGAAAAACCAGAAACCAGGGTGATAGATAGCGCTGCTCTGGTGGAGATAGCCCGACAGGTGGCAGCAGAAGGCTCGGTAGGGGTAGCATTTACCTATAATGAACCCTCCATCTGGTATGAATATGTACGGGAAACGGCGGAAAAGCTGAAAGAACACGGTTTACAGGTAGTACTGGTTACCAACGGCTATATTGAGGCCAGGCCCTTGCAGGAAATACTGGCGCTGGTGGATGCTATGAACATAGATGTAAAAGCTTATAACGATGATTTCTACCGGCAGCATTGCCGGGGTAAACTGCAGCCGGTCCTGGATACGGTGGAAAAGGCAGCGACTGCAACCCATGTGGAAGTTACCACCTTGCTTATTCCCGGGGAAAACGACGCACCCGAGGAAATAAGCAGCCTGGCTCGCTGGCTGGCTTCTTTGAATAAGTCTATTCCCCTGCACCTGTCCCGCTACCATCCGGCTTATAAATTCACCCAGGCCGCCACTACGGCAGAAAGTTTACAGATTGCCCGGGAACTGGCCCGGGAACACCTTAATTTCGTTTATTTGGGCAATATTCCCGGAGAGGAAAACAGCACTCCTTGTTTGAACTGTGGTGAGGTTCTGGTTAAACGCAGTGTTTATGAGGTAGAGATCAACGCTTTGGAGGATGGCCACTGCCGACACTGTGGCGACAAAATAGATTATATAACCTCTGCTTGATAAAAAATGGGGAAAAGCTTCTGCCCTTCCCCATTTGTATATGAAAGCCACCGGAAAAACCGGTAGGCTATTCACCCGTATACATTTTACCCATAATCCAGAATATGAATACCTGCTTGAATATGTTACCCTTAATAATAATTTCCATTAGTAAACAGACCAGGTATAATTAGAAAAAACATTATGTGGGGGGTTGAAAAATGGCGTACAAATACTTGTTACTGGAAAAAGAAGATGGCATCGGCATACTCTATATCAATCGGCCGGAAGCCATGAACGCACTTAATACCGGGGTTCTGGAGGAGATCATTCAGGCTGCTGATGAAATCAGCCGGGATGATGAGATTCAAGTTTTGATAATTACCGGGGCCGGGGATAAATCCTTTGTGGCGGGGGCGGACATTAAGGAAATGCATGGCCTGACTGCAGTTGAGGGGCGTAAGTTTGGTTATATCGGCCAGGCTGCTTTCCGGGCTATTGAAAAGCTGGAAAAACCTGTTATCGCAGCCGTAAACGGTTTTGCCCTGGGGGGTGGCTGTGAACTGGCTATGGCTGCTGATATCCGACTGGCTTCGGATAAAGCCAAGTTTGGACAGCCCGAAGTGGGCCTGGGTATTACCCCGGGCTTTGGCGGTACCCAGCGTCTGCCGCGCCTGGTTGGAGAAGGCCGGGCGATGGAACTTATCCTGACCGCCAATACCATTAATGTGGAGGAAGCATACCGTATCGGTTTGGTAAACCATATATACCCGGCCGAAAATCTATTGGATGAGGCCCGCAAAATGGCGCGTAAGATAATGAGCAATGCTCCGTTGGCGGTTAAATATTCCAAGAGTGCCATTAACAAAGGATTACAGACCGATATCGATACAGGTATGGCCATAGAAGCAGACCTGTTTGGAATCTGCTTCTCTACTGAAGACCAGAAGGCCGGAATGGGGGCTTTCCTTAATAAAGAAAAGGCCAGCTTCAAGGCTCGGTAATGGTTAATAGTAATGCATATTATTCCCGCCGTTTATTTATACGGCGGGTAATTTTATTTTACCGCCGTACAGGCTTATACTAATGCCATAGCATAAGCTCTAAGTCAAAGGAGTGATTGGTTATGGCTGCGGTAGTATTTTATTGTGTAAGTACTTGAAGGACCTGTCAGAAGGCAAAAGCGTGGCTTTCGCAGAATAATGTGGATTTTGAGTACCGTGACCTGCTAAAAGAACCCCCTGACCTGAAAGAATTAAAAAAAATTGCAGGTATTGCCGGGGTTCAACTAGCTGAGTTGGTAAACCCTAAGAGCCAGGCCTATAAAAAACTACAACCTGATCTGACCATGCTGGATGATGAAGGGATAGCTGCTTTGATAGCGGGTGAGCCCAGACTTTTAAAACGGCCTGTGCTGATTAAAGGTAAAAAATTTTTAAGCGGATTCAAAGAAAAAGAATATGAAGAGTTGCTATAAAGCAAATGAAAATAGGTTAGAGCGCCTATTATCTTCCTCCTGATCTCGCTGCCAGCGAAATTCAGGAGGATGTTTTTTGATTTTTATTTATTGCAAATTTATGCACTCGAATGTATAATTATAAATATTTGCAGCAGCTATGGCCTGTTAGCAGACTAAAGGAGGCTCTTTACGTTGTATAAAATAGGAATAATAGGAGATGGGTACACGGCGGCCGATCTCCTGCGCTTACTGGCAGGTCACGATGAAATGGAGGTAGTATCCATACTTTCCACTGAAAATGTGGGACGCCGGGTGGATAATCTCTATCCCCAGCTCACCGGGTTTACTGACCTGGTTTGCCAGGAAAGCAATCTGGACATTATTAAGAATGAATGTGATGCAGTTTTTCTGGCTCTTCCCCATGGCTTATCGGTAGCCATGGCTATAGAGTTACTGCCTGCCGGTATCAGATGTGTAGATTTGGGAGCCGACTTCCGGCTTAAGGATGCCAGGCTTTATGAGAAATATTATGATAAGACTCACGAAGCTCCACAGATGCTGGAAAAAGCTGTTTATGGCTTACCTGAGCTCTATCGGGACAAAATAAGAGTAACTGATTTGGTGGCTAATCCGGGCTGTTTTCCTACCGGAGCCATACTGCCGCTAGCACCGCTACTGGCAGCACAGCTGCTGGAACCGGAGGGAATAATAGTAGACTCCAAGACCGGAGTTACCGGGGCGGGGCGTACATTAAGAGAGAGCAGCCATTTCTGTGAAGTAAACGAAGGTATTCATGCTTATGGAGTAGGAACCCACCGGCATGGTCCGGAGATAGCCCAGGAATTAAGTTTCGCTGCCGGCAGACCGGTGGAGATGATATTTACTCCTCACCTGGTACCAATGAACCGGGGAATTTTGACTACTGCTTATGCCCGTTTGCAGCCCGGGGTAAGTGCTGCAGCGGTGCGGGAAGTGCTGGAGGGAAAATACCGAGAAGAAAAATTTGTGCAGGTACTGCCACCGGGGCTGATGCCCCACACCAAATGGGTTTATGGCAGTAACATGGTACAGATTGGCATATATACAGATGAAACCAGTGGCCGGGTAATACTGGTTTCGGCCCTGGACAATTTGACCAAAGGGGCCTCTGGGCAGGCTATTCAAAACCTTAATATCATGTTAGGTATTAGCGAGAGCAAGAGTTTGAACTTCCCCGGGGTACACCCGTAAAAAAATTCTGGAGGCAAGAAGAACTTATGAATATAATTGAAGGTGGAATTACAGCCCCCCAGGGATTTCTAGCCCAGGGGGTTGCTGCTGAAGTAAAGAAAAAAGATAAAAAAGATGTAGCCATTATATATTCCACTAAACGATGTAATGCTGCTGCGGTCTGTACTACCAACCGGGTGCGGGCCGCCTGTGTAGACCTTACCCGGGAACACCTGCAGGATGGCAAGGCCCAGGCAGTGGTGGTAAACAGCGGTAATGCCAATGCCTGTACCGGTCAGCGGGGAATGGCTGATGCCTGGCGCATGGCTGAGCTTACTGCCGAACTGCTCAACATCAAAGCCGAAGATGTGCTGGTAGCTTCAACCGGGGTTATAGGCGTATATATGCCCATGGAACGGATTGAGGCGGGTATAAAAGAAGCAGCCGGCTCGTTATCTGCCGATGGCGGGGATAATGCGGCATTGTCTATAATGACTACCGACCTTAAAAATAAAGAAATAGCAGTAGAGATAAACATTCAAGGCAAGCCGGTACGTATTGGGGCCATGGCCAAAGGCTCAGGTATGATTCATCCCAATATGGCTACTATGCTGGCCTTTATTACAACAGATGCTGCTATTAACAACAAATGTTTAGCAAAAATGTTAAAAGATTCCAGTGACCAGTCTTACAACATGGTTAGTGTGGACCGCGATACTTCTACCAATGATATGGCGATAATAATGGCCAATGGCCTGGCCGCAAATCTTGTTATTGATGATGAAAATTCGGATGACTATAAACAATTTAAACATGCGTTGGACTATATAAACATTTGTTTAGCCAAAATGATTGCCGGGGACGGGGAGGGCGCTACTCACCTGATTGAAGTCCAGGTAGTAAATGCAGCTGACGAACCTGCGGCTCGGCTTATAGCTCGGACGATAGTTGGCTCCAACCTGGTCAAGGCAGCGGTCTTCGGCAAGGATGCCAACTGGGGACGTGTTCTGGGTGCTGCCGGTTACTCAGGTGCGGAATTTGACCTTGATAAAGTGGATATATACCTGGGGCAGGAGAAGATGGCCGAGAATGGAATGGGATTAATATTTGATGAGCAAAAGGCGCGGGAGGCACTGGAACAGGACACAGTAATTATAAAGGTTGATTTGAAATCGGGTGACTATCAGGCCACCGCCTGGGGCTGTGACCTCACCTATGAATACGTAAGTATTAACGCCGACTATCGGACCTAAGAAGGGGGATATAGAAATGCTGGTTCCTGCTATGCAGAAGGCAGAAGTACTGGTTGAGGCATTGCCTTACATAAAAGAATTCTACGGTAAAAAAGTAGTTATCAAATATGGCGGGGCGGCCATGACTGACTGTGAACTGAAACAAAAGGTAATGCAGGATATAGTACTGATGAAATTTGTAGGCATGCACCCGGTGGTGGTCCACGGGGGAGGGCCGGAAATTAATCAGATGCTGGCCCGTTTGGATATTAAGAGCCATTTTATTAACGGTCTGCGGGTAACTACTGGGGAGATCATGGAGATAGTGGAAATGGTCCTGGGGGGCAAAGTAAATAAGGAAATTGTTTCTGGGATAAACAATGCCGGGGGAAAGGCCATCGGCATATCCGGTAAGGATGGCAACCTAATTGAAGCTCAGCCGCTTGATAGCGAGAAGATGGGATTTGTAGGTGAAGTCAAGCGTATAAATCCCCAGATAATTGACACAGTAATAGAAAATGGTTATATCCCAGTTATTGCTCCCATAGGTCATGGAGATGGAGATGAAACTTACAATATTAATGCCGATTTCGTAGCCTCAGCCATTGCCGTAGCTATAAAAGCTGACAAACTGGTGTTGTTAACTGATGTACCCGGCCTGCTTAAGGACCCCGACGACAGTGAATCGCTAATCTCGGTGCTGAAGCTAAGCGAGGTAGAAGGCTATGTTAAACAGGGAATCATAGCCGGGGGAATGCTGCCTAAAGTCCAGTGCTGCATGGAATCAGTGCGGGGAGGAGTAGGGCGAACCCATATTATTGATGGACGTCAATCCCATTCCATACTGTTGGAGACATTGACTGATCAGGGTATCGGCACCATGGTAGTAAATGGGTAAATAATTTTGAATTCTTAATTTTTAATTTTGAATTATGGGTGAAATGCTTCGCATTTCTCTTTATTTTAATCTTTTGCGTAACGGTATTAAGGATAATAAATCTAGGGTAATCTTTATTCTGCATCAAAATGAGTTAAGGAGATACATCATGACAAATAATGAAATAGCTATTAAAGGTCAGGAATACGTGATGAATACCTACGGGCGCTTTGCCATAGCACCGGTAAAAGGTAAAGGCAGTTACCTCTGGGATGCCAATGGCAAGCAATATCTAGACTTCGTGGGAGGTATTGCCGTTTGCATACTGGGCCACTGCAATGACCAGCTCATCACTGCTCTCCAGGAACAGTCCCGTCAGCTCTGGCATGTGTCCAACCTTTACTGGATAAAACCCCAGGTAGATTTGGCCGAAAAACTGGTTAACGTTTCCGGTCTGGATAAAACCTTCTTTTGCAACAGCGGGGCTGAGGCCAACGAGGGGGCCATTAAACTGGCCCGTAAATATTTCTACCGTAAAAAAGAAGATAGAAACGAAATCATAGTGTTTAAAGATTCATTTCACGGGCGTACCCTGGCTACTCTTACGGCTACCGGGCAAGATAAATACCATGAAGGCTTTGCTCCTCTGCCCGCGGGTTTCTATTATGCCGAGTTTAATAACCTGACCACAGTAGAGCAATTAGTAAATGATAAAACCTGTGCCATAATGGTAGAACCGGTACAGGGTGAAGGGGGAATAAGACCGGCCGACCAGAATTTCCTACTAGGATTAAGGAGAATCTGTGACCGCGAAGGAATACTCTTAATTTTTGATGAAGTGCAAAGTGGCATGGGCAGAACCGGTAAAGTGTTTGCCTACCAGAATTATGGAGTAGTTCCGGATATTGTAACCATGGCCAAAGGTTTGGGAGGAGGAATCCCTATCGGGGCTATGCTGGCCAGTGAAAAAGCAGCCCAAGGATTTGCTCCTGGTGATCACGCTTCCACTTTTGGAGGTAATCCTCTGGTTACTGCCGCAGCTAACAAGGTAATGGATATCATTACCACAGAAGGGTTCCTGGAGCAGGTGACTAAGACGGGAGAATACCTGGTTCAGTCCTTAAAGGGTATAAAGGATAACCGAATAATTGAAGTGCGCGGTCGGGGACTAATGCTGGGCATTGAATTTGACCGGGATATTAAAGAACTGGTTAATATCTGTATGCAAAAAGGTTTACTGGTACTGGGTGCGGGTAACCGGGTACTGCGTATGGTTCCACCCTTAACTATAAATGAAACCGAAGTTAACCAGGCGGTAAATATACTTAAAGAAGCTTTAAAAGACTGGTAGGGGGAGAATAGTGAGTTGGAAGCAGAAGGACCGTCCCCTTGCTTCCCGAACCGTCCCCCTGACTCACGCGAAAGGGATGAGATGATGTTTAAAATCGAGGATACTTTACGGGGTAAAGACTTCATAAGCATTCACGACTTCAGCAAAGAAGAGATTGAATATATGCTTAAAGTGGGGGCAGAAATCAAGAAAATGCAAAAACAGGGTATCCCCCATCCTTATTTGGCCGGTAAAACCCTGGGTATGATATTTCAAAAAGCATCTACTCGCACCCGGGTTGCATTTGAAGTAGGCATGTATCAGCTGGGAGGGCATGCCCTCTTCCTCAGCCCCCGCGATATACAGCTGGGCCGGGGGGAAACTATCAAAGATACCGCATTGGTATTATCACGCATGCTGGATGGTATCATGATTCGTACCTTTGACCATGATGAAGTTCTGGAACTGGCTCGCTGGGCTGACATACCAATAATTAACGGCTTAACTGATCTGCTTCACCCCACCCAGGTGATAGGAGACCTTATGACTATAAAAGAACATAAAAGTGACCTGAAAGGTTTGAAACTGGCCTTTATCGGTGATGGCAACAATGTAGCTCATTCCCTGCTGTTTGGCGGCGCCAAAGTAGGAATGGATGTAGTTATCGCATCACCGGGAGGCTTTGAACCTGATGCTAAAATACTGGCAGCAGCCCGGCAGGATGCCATCGAAACCGGGGCAACTTTGACCGTGGTTAAAGACCCGGAGGAGGCTATCGCCGGTGCTGATGTGGTTTATACCGATGTTTGGGCCAGTATGGGACAGGAAGACCAGGCCCCGGAGAAGGAGCAACAGTTTTTGGCCTATCAGGTAAACAGTCGCCTCTTAAGCCTGGCTCAAAAAGACGCCATTGTCCTGCATTGTCTGCCGGCCAAACGGGGCAAAGAGATTACCGATGAAGTTATGGACGGACCCCAGTCAGTAGTTTTTGATGAAGCTGAAAACCGCCTCCATGCCCACAAAGCGATAATGGCACTAACGATGTAGCAGGATTGCAGGGCAGACCCATGTGTCTGACCTGGAAATAGGACAAAAATAGGTACGGGATAGGCCAATATGCCTATCCTGCTTGTTTTTAAGCAATTATTAGTATTTGTCTAAAAATTCTTGATAAAACAAAATAATTTATGAAAAAGCCGGATTAAGGGAAAATATATATTTGAAGAACAAACCCGGTTCTACTATAATAACTACAGTATATTGTGTAGTTTTTTTTATTAGACCATATATATTGTGTTTTGGAGGCTGAGTCATGAGCTTAAAAAGTATAAGAAAACGAGATGGCCGGGTAGTTCCATTTGAAAAAGAGAAAATCGTTAATGCTATTTATAAAGCGGCCCATGCGGTGGGGGGCAGAGACTATGCAACGGCCGAGCGGTTGGCGGATAAGGTTATCGAACTGGCTGGCTATTACTACCTGGACGATTTTGATATAGCCACAGTTGAAGAGATACAGGATCTGGTAGAAAAAGTTCTGGTTAAAAACGGTCATTACCGGACAGCCAAGGCTTATATACTTTATCGCCGACAGCATGAAATCATAAGGGAAGGCCGGCAGCTGGTCCAAAATAATGAAATTATTAAAAACTACCTGGATCGCAGCGACTGGCGGGTAAAAGAGAACTCTAACATGAACTTCAGCCTGCAGGGCATGAACTTTCATATTTCCTCTATAGTGACCAGTCAGTACTGGCTTAACCAGATATACACCGAGCAGATGAAAGAAGCCCAGCAAAATGGGGATTTTCATATGCATGATTTAGGCATACTGGCGGTTTATTGTGTAGGTTGGGATCTGCAGGACTTAATCCGGGAGGGCTTTAAGGGTGCCCGGGGTAAAGTGGTAAGTAAACCGGCCAAGCATTTTCGTACCATATTGGGACAGATTGTAAACTTCTTTTATACCCTGCAGGGTGAAGCTGCTGGAGCCCAGGCTTTTTCGAATTTTGATACCCTGCTGGCACCTTTTATTTATTATGATCAACTTAATTATGAACAGGTCAAACAGAGTTTGCAGGAATTCATATTCAATGTTAACGTACCTACCCGAGTTGGCTTCCAAACTCCATTTACAAACCTTACCATGGACCTCAAGGTACCGGGATATTTTAAAGACCAACCCGTTATTATTGGCGGCGAATTTAAGGACAAGACCTATGTCGAATTCCAGGCCGAAATGGATATGCTAAACCAGGCCTTTGCCGAGGTTATGATGGAGGGTGATGCTGAGGAGCGGGTCTTTACCTTTCCCATTCCTACTTATAACATCACCCAGGACTTCGATTGGAACAGCTCTGACTATGACAGAATCTGGGAAATGACGGCTAAATACGGTATACCCGGATTTGCCAACTATATTAATTCCGATATGGATCCTGAGGATGCGCGTAGCATGTGCTGCCGCCTGCGCTTGGACAACCGTGAGCTAAGAAAACGGGGTGGAGGACTGTTTGGCTCCAATCCTCTGACCGGGTCAGTTGGGGTGGTAACCATTAACCTGCCCCGGATTGGATATCTGGCTCAGGATAAGGACGATTATTTCCAGCGTTTGGCCTATATCATGGATATGGCCCGCGATAGCCTGGAAATCAAGAGAAAAGTATTGGAGAACCTGACTGATTCCGGACTCTATCCTTACTCCCAGTTCTACCTGCGCGGGGTAAAAGAATCTACCGGCAGATACTGGATAAATCATTTTTCTACCATTGGGCTGGTGGGAATGAATGAATCCTGCCTCAACCTCCTGGGTGAGGACATTACCGGGGAACAGGGTTACCCCTTTGCTCTGGAAGTACTGGAATTCATGAGAGAACGCATACAACGCTACCAGGACGAAACCGGCAATTTGTATAACCTGGAAGCAACCCCGGCAGAGGGGGTAAGCTATAGCCTGCCCCAGAAAGACCGGTCCCGTTTCCCCGACATTATTGTGGCCAATAATGATGCCGTTAAAAATCAGGGGGCCGAGCCTTACTATACCAACTCCTCCTTCCTGCCGGTGGGTTATACTGACGACATCTTCCTGGCCATGAAACTGCAGGATCCACTGCAGTGCCTTTATACCGGAGGAACTACCTTCCACATCTTTGTGGGTGAGGCCATGCCTGATGTGGAATCAGTCAAGATGCTGATTAAAAAGGCCTGTGAGCAGTTTAAGATGCCCTATTTCTATATCTCGCCTACTTTCAGCATCTGTCCCCAGCATGGCTATATATCTGGTGAACACCACACCTGCCCCAGCTGTGAGACGGAAGGTATAGAAACTGCTTGCGAGGTATACTCCCGGGTGGTAGGCTACCTGCGTCCGGTGGACCAGTGGAATGAAGGTAAACAGGCTGAATTTAGAAATAGGAAGACGTATAAAGTAGTATGAAATTTGCAGGAT
>JAAYCQ010000256.1 GCA_012729715.1 Syntrophomonadaceae bacterium | reverse complement strand
TTGACCCGATGATAAGCCTGTACGTACACTACACTGCTGGCCAGGACTACCAGCGCCACAATCCCGATTATAAAGATTTTAACCCGGGATGGCATTTCATAGAAACCGAATATTTTCGGCATGCTAACCAGACCCCCCATTTGTAGTTTTTTACAATTTTATGGTCTCTGGCCTGGCTTTATTACTTATTTTCCAATTTTAATTAATTCACTCATAGTTACAAATGTATAACCTTCTTTTTGGAGGTGGGTCAGTATAGTATCAACGGCTTGGACGGTGGCCATTCCGTTAGGGCAGCCATCGTGCATAATTATAACCTGACCAGGCTGGATGTTTTTTATGATGTGCCCGGATATAGTGGAGGGTTTTGTCCCGTTACGCCAGTCTTTGCTATCCTGCTGGTAAGTCCAGTAGGCTATAATCAGGTTTTGTTTTTTGCTCATTTCTATCAGATCGTAAGACAGGTAACCGCCGGGTGGACGTAATAAGGCTACATTTTGCCCACTATGTTTTTTTATTATGGCCGTGGTTTTGTTGATTTCCTCCAACTGGGCCTCTTTTTTTAGCTTATTAAAATCCGGATGGCTGTAACTATGATTACCAATCTCATGGCCTTCAGCGGCCATTCTTTTTAATATCCGGGGATGGGCTTCGGCTTTATTTCCCATGACGAAGAAAGTAGCCCGGGCATCGTGTTTTTTCAGTACGTCTAATAAGGCCGGAGTAAATTGGGGATGGGGGCCATCATCGAAGGTTAGGGCGACCACATTTTTATCGGTCTCGACCTTATCGATAAGGATCCTTTCTTTTTTCCAATTATCCATATTAGGGTGTTTGGCCATCGTGTAGCTGCTAATACCCAATACCATCAGAGCTAATATAAAAACTAAACCCAGACCTGCGGTTCGCTTCCGGATAGTTAAGATAACCATGAATACCCCACCCTTTTTGTGTTTTCTACTATTTATATTGCTTTAAAAATATAACTATAACCTGATATGGGGTATCGGAATAAATCGTCAGTCTAACCGATTGGATATTGATTTCTAACTATAGTCTGGTTATAATATAGATTGACAAATGGGCCGTTAACTCAGTGGGAGAGTGCTTCCTTGACGCGGAAGAAGTCATAAGTTCGAATCTTATACGGCCCACCATATCTGCATTTAAAAAGCCCGATATTTCGGGATTTTTGTATTTTAGTAACTTTTGAAGAGACTAGTGTCGGTAAAACTAGAATCCCTATGTATTCGTATGTATCTATTTGGATGGGTACAAGTGGGGGATATCATAATATAAAGGAAAAATGGTAGCATGTGTCAAATATCTATGGAAAGAGCCAGTGGGTGTTTCTTTCAAAGGCGATACAAGCTAGTGATAATAGTTCTTTGAAGGGCGGGTAATTTATTGGCAATACTTAAAGGTTTAATAAGACGGAAAACAGCTATGACATATGAATACCACGGTCAATTATATTGGAATACAGTATTAGAAAAGGTTACAAACCAATATCAAAAAGTTGTACAAAATAATGATGTAAAATGCGGCACTGCTCCGGAAATTGTAATATTGGAAATGACAGCTCTGGTTTACGTGATTGATTTAATTAACATGCGGAAGACCTTTTCTATTGCTGAGCTTAATAAATTAGTACAGGGCATGCTCGCAGCAATTGAAGAATGTCTTGGGTTATCCGATGTGGACTCATTGTTGAAAACCATTCAGTTATATAATGATATGACAATTGAAGCACACAATAGAAACATTAATCCCATCATGCACTCTGCCTCAGTATTACGTCATCGGTGTGGTTTTTACGGCCCGGATTATATTGAAACTAATATTTTAGCAAGGTCTATAATACCGTGCTGTACAAAATGGGATTCCATTAAAAAAGACTTTAGATTTACTTCCGAATCTCAGGCTCAGGCTCCAAAATATAGAACGGAAAAAGCATACAGAGTATCTAACAGCCCTGTTATTACAAGCGAAGGACTTTTGCTGCAGCTATTTGGCCCTAAAATAACATCACAGCAAATACAATTAATGATCGAAGAATTTGATAAATGGAGTAAAGCCGGAGAAGACATAGAGATATTAAACCGTACATTTATGCAAATAACATCAGGCCGTTTAACCGAGACTGATATAAATTTCATCATTACACTATTATTCCAAGAAAAGAATATGGTTTTTAAGAAAATGATGACCATGTTTGGTGCCGGATTAATAGGCACAGATTCTAACGAAATACCAGAAGGGATTGGCATATTTGGGTTTGAGCCTTCCAACCCCATTCCTACAAAAGGGATAGCAGGTA
>JAAYCQ010000255.1 GCA_012729715.1 Syntrophomonadaceae bacterium | reverse complement strand
TTTTCTAATTAACCAGCCATGAGTGCGGCACACAACCACTTATGAAAATAGAAGTATTTTGTTTCTAACCCATGGCGGAACGGCACAGGGGCCGTTCCCTACACATGACGCGATCCGCGTGAATTAAAATCTATTTTCTAATTAAAGTTATTTTCTAATTAACCAGCCATGAGTGCGGGACACACAACCATTTATAAAAATAGACGAGAGCGATAATCCATGAAAAATTATATTTTTAATAAATTCAGTGTTTTTCATAGTTTTCAGTGTATTCAGTGTCTATTTCCGTATTAATCTTTCCCGGTTTTCTGCCGCACCAAAAGGCGGATAGGCGAACCTTCAAAGCCAAAGTTCTGCCGCAGTACATTCTCCAGGTAGCGCAAATAAGAGAAGTGTACCGCATCCGGCTGGTTAGCGAAAAATACAAAGGTCGGTGGGGCCGTACGTACCTGGGTAGCGTAATAAATTTTAACCTTTTTCGCTCCCCCACCCGGTAAGGGATTAAGCATCATGGCTTCATTTACGACCCGGTTTAATTCGGCCGTATTTATACGCCTATTATGCTGTTCCACCACAAAATCTACCAGCTCCAGTACCTTAAATATCCGTTTTTTAGTCAGGGCAGAAACATACATTATAGGTGCATAAGCCAGGAATTTAAGGTCTTCCCGGATATCTTTATCAAACTTATTCATGGTATGCCCGTCTTTTTCCACCAGGTCCCATTTGTTAACTACAATAATATTGGCTTTTCCCGCTTCGTGGGCATAACCGGCAATTCTTTGGTCCTGTTCGCTGACCCCTTCGGTAGCATCCAGCATAATTAAAACCACATCGGCCCGTTCTATGCTCTTTAAGGCTCTGATAACACTATATTTTTCGGTTGCCTCCTTAATACGGGACTTCCTTCTAATACCGGCAGTATCAATCAGAATATAGTCAGTATTATTATAACGGAAAGGGGTGTCAATGGCATCGCGAGTGGTACCGGGAATATCGCTTACGATAACCCTTTGCTCACCCAAAAACGCATTTACCAATGATGATTTCCCTACATTAGGCCGGCCTATTATGGCTATTTTAATTGCATTGTCATCTTCCTCATAATCTTTAGGGAGAGCAAAATGAGCTATCACCTGGTCTAACAGCTCATTAGTATTCAGGCCATGCATGGCTGATACCGGTATAGGCTCGCCTAACCCCAGGTTATAAAATTCGTAATAATCAAGCTGGCGGTCAAAATTCTCTACCTTATTGGCAGCGAGAACTACAGGTTTACCGGAGCGGCGCAGAATATCAGCTACCTGTTCATCTTCCGGACTCAGTCCCTGGCGGGCATCCAGTACAAAAATAATAACATCGGCTTCGTCTATAGCCAGTTCTGCCTGTAATTTTACCTCCCGGGCAAAAATATCGCCTTCTTCAAAACGTATGCCGCCGGTATCAATTATAATAAATTCCCGCCCAGCCCAGTCAGTATTATCATAGAGCCGATCCCGGGTAACTCCGGGAACATCCTCTACAATAGCTTTTCTTTTTCCAATCAAGTGATTAAACAGGGTAGATTTGCCCACATTGGGCCGGCCAACTACGGCTACTACCGGTTTCGCCATTAAATATTCCTCCCTAGCACTGTTTCCACCAATGACCGGGCACTGCCATCGACGGTATGTATCTGTGCCCCGCTCCTTTGGCGCAGTTCTTCCAGGCTGATGTTATCCAGCAAAATATCATCACCTTGTTTAAATATTATTTCTGGTATAATTACCTCTTTTCCCTGGTATTTATTCTCCATTACCTGCAATATATCCTTGCCCGTTAAGAGACCGGTTACACTTACGTTACCTCCAAAATAGTGATTTTCTACCGGCACCAGGTGTACGGTTAAACCCTTAATGCGATTAAGTCTTTGTACTACCGGGTCAAGTACCACCGTAGCGGATACGCCGGTTATAATAAATACTTCCCGTTTTTGAACCTGTTCAGGCAAAGATTTTTCCATCTCGGCAAATTGGTCTAGAAATATTCGCGCCAGACCAATTCCATTTTCAATCTGGCAATAATCATCGTAGTATTCAGCTCCTGGGAAATTTACTCCCGCCTTTATAAAAAATTCATCTGCCAGGTAGACAAAACCTTTCTTAAAACGGTTGTGGTATTCTGCCTGGTAGTTATTTACCATTGCAATTAAATTTCTACTTTGTTCAGGGGTGACAACCTGCAACCGGGGTAATTTTAAGCGGTGACCGGTAAGACCAACCGGGACAATACCTACTGATTGGACTGTAGGGTAATAAGAAGATAGTTCCTTTATACTCTGTTTTAGAATTTCACCATCATTAATTCCTGGGCATAATACTATCTGGGTATGAATTTCTATGCCGGCATCCAGCAATCGTTTAAGATCCTGACGAATACTTGCTGCCCGCTTACTCCCTAATATCTTCACCCGTAGCTGCGGGTCCGTACAATGAACTGAAACATAGAGAGGACTAAGATGCATATCAATTATTTTAAGCCAGTCCTTTTCCTTCAGGTTGGTTAGAGTAATAAAATTACCGTAAAGAAACGAATAGCGGTAATCATCGTCTTTTATGTACAGGGTCTTTCGCATTCCCGGGGGAAGTTGATCGACAAAGCAAAATAAACAACGATTCTGGCAAACTCTCATCTTATCAAAAATTACATCATCAAAAAGCAGCCCCAGTTCCTCATCCCAATCCTTATCTATTTCCAGTGACCACAGCTCACCATTAGTTTTTTTAATTTCCACTACTATAAAATCATCCTGGGAATAAAATTGGTAGTCGATAATGTCCTGTATCTCCTGGCCATTGATAAGCAGCAGAATATCTCCGGCTTCTATCGCCATTTCATCAGCAATACTTCCAGGAATAACGCCTGTAATGGGAGCGCTCACACTCATCCTCCTATTGGATAATACTCCTAAACATTATCCAATAAAAGTTGTCGCACCGCAAGTTAAAGCGCAATAATGTCTTAATACTCTTCCTGTACAGGAGCACGTAATCTGTAGGGGCGAACCCATGTGTTCGCCCGGAATAGGCAGCTCTATGTGCAACGGGGTTTACCCACCACGGGTCAGCAGTCGGGCCGGGCAGACACACGGGTCTGCCCCTACACAAACTGTGTTATATCCCGGTAAATGGTTTTTAACTGGTTTTTAAGTATCAGGGCCGGGATTAATTTATGCCATAAATGACCGCCCAGGGATGCCGGGATATGGTTTAACAGAGCCAGCATTTTTTCGCCTTTTACCGAAACTGGTTTTACTATCAGGTCGTTAGCAGAACAACCTAAAACATTTCTTAAATCCTCAATTGATTTTTTCGCCATTTCCACATCGCCAGCTCCCAGACTATATACCTGGTTACCCTGTTTATCCTCCCCCACATAAATGGGAAAACCGCTGGACTCTACAGCTACATTAGCGAATTCCGGTATAGAATTAAAATCTGTAACCGGTTTTTTTAAGTAGATATTCGCTGCTATCAGGGCCTGATGAACTCCACTTGTACCCAAAAATAAAATATTCATAAGCTATACCATATGCATAGCCCGCAGGCGAGTAATTTCTACCAGGTTAACCAACTCCAAAAATGCTTTTCTACTGCCCTGAATAACCACTGGTCGTCCCAGTGATACTAACCCCATTTTTCTGGAACTAAAACCTCCCAGTTTCATAAACATATTAACCCGATTCATGCAATTTACCGCCAGCAATTGCTCTTCCTCGCCCAGTATTTGGGCAATCCCTCTAAGCAGGTTGGAGTAACGGTCTCCCCCATTTTTCTTTCCCAAAACATAAACTTCATTATTATATTCATCCTTACCCATGAGCCGTATAGAACCAAAATCAGCATTAGTGGTTTTATCAAAATAGGGTATAGCCATAAGGTTGGTTTCATTCGGTATACGGTCTTTGGGCAGCAGTCCTAAATGGAGTGCTGCCGCCATTACCGATGAATGCGAACCCCCATAACAATGATAAATAATTTTCATGACACCACCCCCAGGTTTAAATAGACGCGGATCACGTACCCACAGGGCACACAGATGCTCCCTACGGTCGCCATTAAGGAAGCGGATAAATTAAGGATTTACGCGGATTTTTTATGCATTTTAATTAAATTTATTATTATGCCAAATCACTTACATGTGATTATGTTGATACAACAGGACGGAACGGCACAGGGGCCGTTCCCTACATTACGGCACCCTCACGCCTCACTTACCAATCAATGACGGCAGATAAAGTAGAGGCCGTTTTCCAGGTCGTGGACTATTCCGCCTAAAATACGAGCTAGCAGAAGGCTTACTTTTACCTGTTCTTCCTGGTCAGAGGCTAAAATAACTGGGCAGCCGCCGGGAAGAACCTTTTTTTCATCTGTTGCTACTATGGCCAGTATATAGTTAGATATGGAATTATCCATCTAATCAGCCGCCTTTCTGCCAAAGTAACTTTTCAAGGTAGTCCCCCGGGCCGATTCCAGTACCGGAACTTTTCTAATTATCTCCATAAGGTAATCCAGATCAGCTTCGTTAGCTACTATAAATACAGCCAAATATCCTTGATCCGGGTTCTTGCGAGCTACCGGCATAAGTTCAGTCTCGTTGATTTCTACTTTACTGCCCAGTATGGATACCACATCATGAACAATAGCCATACGCTGTCCGGGTGCATCCAGGGTTAAACGGGCATCGTCATCTTTAGGCTTAATCAGGACACCCATACCTTCCTGAAGTATTTTTTTCCGGGTTTGGGGCAGGCCTACATTCATTATTATTACGTCATCTACTCTAAGTAATGAGCCTTCAAAATTAACCTGGGCAGCTACTACTTCTGCTATGTTGCCAATATAGGAACCGCTCATCAGCAGCAAGGAGAAGCCAATACAAACAATAGCAGCGGCTACAGCATATTGCCAACTCAACCAATAAGCAGCGGCGCTGCTAGCTAGTGCCGTCATTATAACCAGGTAGTTACGGGCCTCAAATACCCGGGCAATGCCTTCTATATAGTCGCTGCCCCGACGAATAATTTTGGTTTCTTCCAGATGATTCAGGCTTTCCCGCTCCATATTGCGTACTTCCCGGAATTGTTGTGCTGCCAGTACCAGAAAGGTTACCGCTACATAGTCCGGTTTAGCTATAGCCGGTATAGCTACCGCTCCCAGACCGGCAGCGATAAATCCTAAGGCCAGGTGAGTTAATTGACCGTGGGGATAAGTTGGATAGTGGCGGTGGTCGCTGCGCAGCATCAACCACCGGGCTATGAACCCCGCCACTATTCCCAATATTATGGCTAAACCATATTTCTCCATCTTTATTTACTGGTGCTGCCCCTATTAAGCAGGTAAAAACCACCTGTAGCAGCGGCAACTACTACTAGAATAATCAATATAGTAGTTCCTGCTCCCTGATTTTGAGTTGATAGGGGTTTGGCAGCTGGGGTAGCATTGGTATTAGCGGGGTTAATACCCAACACTGCTGGTAATGTATCAGCAAAGAGCATCACCCCCTGGGTAGCATCGTTTTTCTTATTAGTATGTGCCCCTACCTCAATTAACATAGCTCGGGGACTAAGATCCTGGTTATAATCTCCTTTACCAATATAAATACCATTGGAAAGGCCCGGGGTTTTCTTATCCATTGCTGCTTTCATACGTTTGGCAAACTCTAAATTGGTCTTCATATTAGGGTTTTGATTTCCTACCACCAGTTTTACTTTAGTCGCTTCTGTACCTTTAACCTCAGTATTATACTGCTCGGCAGGGACAGCATCCCGGTGGACATCAAGAATTACATCGGGCCTTTGTTTTAACAGACCGGCTGCTGTCTTGCGTGAGCGGCTGTAGGCATTAACATCATGAGGATTATGATTATTATGGTTATACTGTACATTAAAACCCAGTTGTTGCAGACGGTTGCTCAAGGCCTTCCCTACATCATAAATTCCACCTTTACCATTTACACTCTCGGCACCGTCACTGGGTACATAGGATTCATCACTATGGGTGTGATAAATGGCTATGGTTGGTTTCTTATTAGCTGCTACCGGGGTCAGGCGTGTACCACTATAACCCAGGGCATTGTTGCGGGTGCTATCATCAATGACCGGCATTTTTTCCTTGCCCTGATAAACACAGCGGGCAGTATGACCAGTAATATCCACTACCCGATAGCGTGAATTATCTGTACTAATGTATTCATCACCTTTGTTAACCATCATTGCCGTAAAAAGAATTACGTTATTATTATCATCTATCAGGGTAAAGTATTTCCCCCCTGACAATTCGCTGTGAGCCATAGCACTCCCGCTGGCAGTAATGATAAAGAGCATCATAACAGTTAATAGAAAACAACGTTTAATCATGCTCATCACCCCTATCCGAGTCATCTTTTGGCTGATTATCTATGCCGCTATTTTTAATATGATAAATCTCTGCCGGTTTACGAGCCGGTTCAGGTTCTCTTAAGTTTTTAATCAGTTCTTCTGGTCTGCCTTCGGTTTTAGGGCCACCCTGTATTCTCTCCAGGGTTTCCCCGATTAGTTCAGCCAGGAGAACAGCCAGTATGCCGGCTAAAATTAGAGCATCGAATGCACCGGCGCCACCAATGTGTACGGTACCGACCTGACCTGCTCGTACTAAATAGAAATATTGCCCCACATCCAGAGTCAGAACTCCTATTACCGCTGCAAAGAAGGCCCCCCTCCGGGATCTCCCCGCCAGATAACCTACGATACCAGCTACAATAGGATAAATGTAGAGCGGGTCAATGAACATATTCTCCGGCTCAGCACCCAGAAAACGACCGGCCAGGAATAATGCCAGGGCTGTAACTCCAGCAGCGACAATAGCGCGAATTTTTTCATAGCCGGTACCTGCTCCCAGTAATACATACCCGGCCAAGCCGACAGTAATTAGACCTCCCAGATTTATTACAATCCTTGGCCCCAGGGGGATATCAATAAAACTTCCAATAATGATTGCAGCTATAACCGCCAGAGCAGCTTTGTCTGAAAGCCTTAGACGATCCAGCACCCGGTGAGCCACCCCGAAGTATATGAGTATCGAAATGACTACCAGGGCTATTAACCCAAAGGGGAAATTAACCATACTCTTCATTCCTTTCTTAATTTTTTGCCTGCAGATATTTTTCCCCTTTGTTATAAGATTATGTGCAAAACAGCCACCCATAAATGAGTGGCTGCTTAATTATGAATTTTGAATTTTGAATTTTTAATTAAGGTCGAAATGCTAACGCATTTCTTTTTATTGCTTTTAACGTAGCGGTAATGAATAAGTTATAAGGTGTGCTGAATTGCTATTAAGGAAGTAAATTAACGCAGATTCGTTATGTTAAAGCTGATGTGCTAATGGTTGTAATAAAGAGAAATACGAAGTATTTCCACCACAATTCAAAATTAAAAATTAAAAATTAAAATTTATTTTACCGTTTCGCCCATTGGGTGGGGTCGATGTTGCGGGCTCTTAGCCATTCGGCGGTGGGGCCTAGGATTATGACCGGTTTTTCCCTAATACTTTTGGTATCGCTAGCCCCGGACATTAAAAAAACAGCCTGCAGACGGTATAGAAAATCGTTTACCCAAAGATCGAGTTCATCGGCCCCTTGATGCAATAAAATTCTTAGCAAGGAACCTGCTACTCCTACCATATCGGCCCCCAGAGCCAGAGACTTGGCTGCATCAAGCGCAGACCTAATTCCCCCGGAAGCTATAATTTTTACCGGCAAATTACTGGCCAAAATTTCCAACAGGCTTACTGCCGTAGGTATGCCCCAGCTATTCAACTCTCCTTGAAATACTCCCCCGCGTTTATCTTCAATGGCTATAAAGTTAGTCCCTCCCTGTCCTCCAGTGTCAAAAATCCTTACTCCAGCTTCATATAACTGCTTTACACTTTCGCGGGAAAAACCAAATCCAACTTCTTTTGCTATTACCGGTACCGGGCAGGTTTCTACGACCCGGGCTACTTGTTCAATAATACCTTTAAAATGGCGGTCTCCTTCTCTCATAGCCAGTTCCTGAGGTACATTAAAATGTAACTGTAAAGCGTCGGCATTTACCATATCTATGGCAGCCCCGGCATCATCACTGTTGGCGGCAGCGCTGAGGTTAGCTATAATAACTCCATCGGGATTATATTCCCGAACTACGGAAAAACTTTCAATCCAATCCGGTTCCTCCAGGGCTATGGTCTGTGAACCTACCGCCATAGCCAGTCCGTATTTGTGGCAGAGGCCTGCTAAAACCCGGTTAATATCACGGGCTTGATCACTTCCACCAGTAATAGCATTTACTATCAGAGGAAATTCCAGTTCTTTTCCCCATACACTTAACCTTAAATTTATATCTTCCAGGTTTAGCTCGGGAACTGAGCAGTTTAACAACCGAATATCTTCAAATCCTGTAGACACAGGACCATCAGGAGTCTTACCGGCTATGTAAATATGCTCTATCTTACGCTGGCCTCTTATAATAACAACCTCCCTGCCATCTTTTGAGCTTCTGCCAAAGCCACCGGGTCATTAACATTAAAAAACATTTCTCTTACATTACCAAACTTCTGCAATTCATCTTCATTTAATACCAACGCATTTAGTTCGCTGAATATGCGGACCAGTTTTAATTTATCATGCTCCAGGCATTCGGTAAAAACCGGCAGGCAGGTACGATTATAAACTGCAGCCAAGGGTTGTAAATATGAATCTATTTCAGGTACCACACTATCATAATTACTAATTTTACTTAACATATACTCTACCAGTTGCATATTCATAAAAGGCATATCACATCCCAAAATAAACATCCGGTCATAGCTGGCATTTACCAATGCCGAGTGTATCCCTCCCACCGGTCCCAGATAAGGATAAATATCCTGGTAAATCGGTAAGCCAAAGTTTTTAAAAAGTTGGGGCTCGTTACTGATAATAATTAATTCTTGAAATAGCGGTTGTAATTTGTCAATTATTATCTGGATAACCATTTTACCACCGACTTCAGCAAAGGCCTTATTAAACTTCATCCGAGAACTTCTGCCGCCAGCCATAATTATTCCAGTAGCTTGCAAACCTTACACCTCTCAGTAAAAAAAGGCTGCCTACGGCAGCCTAGAACTTCATGCTTCATCCACCACTGTTCATTGCACTGCAACCCTGACAACTGGCAGGAGTCGTTTTCGAACCCCCACCGGTATTAAATAACGATAATAACTGTTTAACGTCACCTGAATTGCATTCCGGGCATTTAACCTTGTCTTTATCAGCATTAGAAATCATAATATCAAATTTTTTCCCGCATTGGTGGCAAAGATAATCAAATATTGGCATCTTATCACCCCGTTTGCCTATTCGACCTCTTCATTATCCTGTTCTTCCAGGTATTGCTGGACTTCAGTAGCTTCTTCTTCTTCCTGTACCTGTTTGATAGATAATCCAATTCTTTTGTCTTCAGGGTCTATACTAATAATCTTAATATTAATCTGCTCATTAACTGAGACTACATCTTCCGGTTTCTCCACCCGGTAATTGGCCATCTGGGATATATGCACCAGGCCATCTACTCCCGGATCCAGTTCCACAAAGGCCCCAAAAGGAGCAATCCTTACTACTGTTCCTTCTACGATATCACCTTCGTGGTATTTTTCCTGAGCAATTTCCCAGGGACTCTTGAGTAATTTCTTGCGACTCAGGGAAACCCTTTCCTTTTCGTGATCCAGAGCTAAAATGTAAACATCAATTTCATCGCCTTCATTTAGTATGTCTGATGGATGTTCTACCCGGCGATGTTCCATTTCTGATACATGCAGTAATCCTTCATAACCACCCAGGTCAATAAAGGCACCGTAATCGACAATACGTTTAACTCTACCCGGACGGGTCTGGCCTTCTTCTATATTCTCCCAGAATTCCTTCTTTAAGCGATTCTTCTCTTCCGCCACCAGTTCTTTACGGGAGAGTACAATCTGGGAACCCCGTCGCTTATTACGATTAAATTCAATAATCTTAAATTGCAGGGTTTTGCCAATATATTGTTCCAAGTTTTTCACATAGCCATCTTCAACATGAGAAGCAGGAAGGAATGCTACCATACCTACATCCACTAATAAACCGCCTTTTACGGTTCCGGTTACGGTACCTTCAACAATAGATCCAGCATTGAAATCCTCACTCAATTTATCCAATACTTTTTGGGTGTCTACCTTTTTCTTGGAGAGTAATATACTGCCATCATCATCCCACTTAAGAACCATAACCTCTATTTCATCGCCAACATTTACGAGCTCTTTGGCAGAGTTGACATCTTTTAAGGACATTTCCCGCAAAGGAATTATTCCTTCTGATTTTCCTCCAACGTCAACCATTACCTCATCATCCTGAACCTGAATAACAGTTCCTTTTATAATATCTCCCCGGCCGGGAGTTTCAAAATCTGCCATCTCAGCTTCCATTTTGGCGAATGATTCCTCGCGTTCCTCTTCATTGGCCGGTTGGCCAACAGCTTCCTCTGCACCAACCACTTCGTTAGTAGTTTCTTCCTCTTTTTTAATATCCTGTTCGCTAGTGGCCTCCTGTTCCAGTTCCTGCTGACTCTTTTCTTCGAACTCTGTCATCCTATCCAATACCTCCTTAATTATCCAGTCCGGAGTTGATGCTCCTGCAGTAATTGCTACCGCGGAGACTCCCGATAAACAATCCGCAGGGATTTCGGAAGCATCCCGAATTTGCAGGGTTTTAACTCCGGTATTTTTACACTCCCTGGCAAGAGTGGCTGTATTTGAACTTTTCGGATCGCCCAGAACTATAATCAGGTCTGCCCCCAAGCTTATTTCACGAGCAGCCTGCTGTCTTTTTTGGGTCGCCGAACATATAGTGTTAAATACTCTAATTTCTTTCGCAAGCGGTAATAGTGCATTAACTACAGCGTAAAATTCTTCCCCATCCTTAGTGGTCTGGGAGACTACGCCTAACTTATCCACGACCTGCAGTTGACAGGCTTCATCTACGCTGGCGATTACCCTAGCCTGGTTATCACACCATCCTGTAATTGCCTTTACTTCAGGATGACTAGCATCGCCAAATACTACTATTTCATACCCTTCACCTCGTAGTGATGCTACAATTTCATGGACTCTTGTAACCAGAGGACAGGTAGCATCCTTGATCCCCAAACCTCTCTGTCGTGCCTGTTCAATAGTCTCAGGTGGTACACCGTGTGACCTGATAATAACACCGGCATCCTCACCTACCTGAATTTCTTCCAGCCGGTTTACCGGAATTATGCCTTTCCCTTTTAGATTATCAACCACTGCATCATTGTGTACCAGAGGACCCAGACTATACCATCTGCCCCCCTCTTGTGCAGCTTCTTCGGCTATTTTCACAGCCCTCCTGACTCCAGCACAAAATCCGGCATTCCGAGCAAGCCGTGTTTGCAAATTTTACACCCCGCCTAAATACTAAGTATTAATTTCGTATTAATACATATAAATCCTTCTTTATTTGTCTAAAAGACTATTAATTTCTTGCATTATCGCCTCACTAACTTCTTCCAGCACTGCTGAACTAATTTTTTGGCCTCTATATTTGTCCAAATCAACCGGCTCGCCTACCTTTACCAACAACGGGCGAAACCAGCCCAGGGGAAAGGCCTTGTCGGTTCCTATACAGGCTACCGGGATTACGGGGGCACCTGATTTTAAAGCCAACAGAGCAACACCGCTCTGAACCTGGGCACCAGGCAGAACTTTTTTACGAGCACCTTCCGGGAAAATCCCCAGCACTTTTCCTTCCTCTAAAACCTGGAGAGCCTGGCGAATGGCTTTACGATCGGCTGCTCCCCTTTTTACCGGAAAAGCATGCAGTGCTGTTAATAATTTACCCAGAATTTTATTATTAAACAACTCAACTTTGGCCATAAAATAAACTGGCCGCGGTAAAGATATGCCAACCATAATCGGATCCCAGTTACTCATGTGATTGGAGGCAACAATAACTGCTCCCTTTCGGGGTATTTTATCTATGCCTTCTTTTTTTAATCCTAAAAAAACAAATAATAGTCTACATATACCCCGGGCGCAGTAATATATCATTTCATTCCTCCCGGATAATGGCCAGCATTTTTTGCAAGACCTGTTCTATGCTCAGGTTGCTGCTATCTATTACTATTGATTCGGCCAATATTTTCAGGCTCCCTACTTCTCTTTCTGAATCTCTTTTATCACGCTGGGTAATATCATGTAAAATGGTTTCGTAATCAATGGTAAAGCCGCTACTATCAAGTTCAGCTGCCCGCCGGTGCGTTCTTTCTTCTAAACTGGCGGTTAAAAAGAACTTGTACTCGGCATCTGGTAATACACATTCTCCAATATCACGTCCGTCCATAACTACGGATATGTTATGAGCCATCTCTTGCTGTTGTTCTACCATTATTTTACGAATAGCTGGATGAGAGGCAACTGTGGAAACCATGGCACTTACTTCGGGTAAACGGACGGCTGCAGTCAAATCTTCCCCATCGCATATTACCTTCTGCTGGCCTGAGTGATATTCGAAATGAATCTTAATACTATTAGCAAGCTCATAAAGTGCTTCTGCATTCTCAGGATCAACTTTTTTTTGCAGCGCTTTCCAGGTCAAAACCCGGTACATCGCCCCGGTATCTATATATACAAACCCTAATTCTTGAGCCAATCTTCTAGCAACGGTACTTTTACCCGCACCGGCCGGTCCGTCAATAGCAATCTTCATTACCTAACCACCTATAAATATTACTTTTAATTTTAGCATACCTCGGGTTCAGGTCAAACCGGAAAATAGGTAATAACGAAATAAGCGCTGATAACAAAGTTTTCTTGTTAATACGGCCTAATTTATAACTTGAGTGATGTTTAGAATGAGGGGTTAGGCGTGAGGAGTGAGGGGGGCGAACACACGGGTTCGCCCCTACAGAGTTTCACCTAGCACGATATTTTCTCCAGCATATCCCAAAAGGAAGGAAAGGAAATGTTTACCGCCCCGGCATTGCCTATAGTAGTTTCACCTTCAGCTATTAGACCGGCAACCGCCAGGCTCATAGCGATACGATGGTCACCATGACTTTCTACTCTGACTCCCTGGAGCTGTTGTTCTTTTCCCGTTATACGAAAACCGTCCTTCAGTTCAGTAATGGTCACACCCATTTTCCCCAGTTCGCTGCAGATAGCCGCTATACGATCGGTTTCTTTTATTCTTAGTTCCCCTGCTTCCCTGATTTCAGACTCCCCTTCGGCTACCGCCATGGCCACAGCCAGAACTGGTATTTCATCTATTAGTCGAGGTATAATCTCCCCTTCAATCTTTACACCTTTAAGCTGCGAAGCGGTGACAATGATATCAGC
>JAAYCQ010000254.1 GCA_012729715.1 Syntrophomonadaceae bacterium | reverse complement strand
CATAGCTATTGCTATTCTATTTATAACCCCGCCTTTTATCTCTTCATCAGTATACCGCGAAAGGTCATAAAGTAAGTATTCATAGTTGGGGGTAACTTTTTTAATGGCTTCCGGGAGGTCTTCGTATCCTGTTATCATTTCTCCCAGGGTGGTTCTAATTTTCCAGCGGTCTTTGCCGTGGTATACTACCAGCGGTATTATCACTGGCAGTTCATCAGCTTTTTCTTTTTTGCTTTTAGCTTCCCAGATTTCCACCATATATTTTAACAGTTGAAAAGCATTATAATTGAACCCGCAAGGGATTTCCATCTTGGTAACTGGACATTGAATTAATTATAAGTAACTGCAAGCAACACCATACCCCTCGTCAAAATGGATTCTCAATTACCTTTACGTCCTCGCCCTGGTCGATGAAATAACGGAGACGGAAACTCTCCAGGGTATTTCCCTGGTGCGTCAGCTATTTTAATTGAAAGTATAAGACCCCTTGCGGGGACGGAAACATAATGGTTTCTCATATTTGAGCAACCAATATAATTTAAAGTAAAGACCCCCTTACTGAGACCTGTCGCTCTGTCACCTGGTTAAATATAATTAAATTGGTACCCGGGCGTTAAAATATTCCGCTACCATGATAGATTTACGCTTCTTTAAAACGAATTAGTTAATGTAAGGGCTCTTATCAGATCAGGTAAAGGAGGGCTAAGGTGACTATCAATGAGGACAATTTTATCGAACAGCTGCGAAGAAAGAACGAAGATGCTCTGTACTATGTTATTGATATTTACGGCGGCTTGATTAAAAGCATTGTAGGCCGGCATTTATGAGCTTAAGCCCCTTCAGGAAGAATGTATCGATGATATCCTGATGGCTGTTTGGGATAATATAGACACATTTTGTCCGGAAAAGAACTCATTTAAAAATTGGGTGGCAGCTATCGCCAAATATAAATCAATAGACTATAAGCGCAGGTATCTAAAGCTTCTAGAGCAGGAAAATATTGAAGGCCTGAACCTGGCAAGTTCATGGAGTGGCGAAAAAGCCATAATGGAAAAGGTAATACCCCGGGTGAATAGTAATAGTATTTCTGGTTATTATCCCGGTAAAGACGACTCTGGCTAAAAGAAGTAGGGCTATGGCTTCCATATGTAGGAAGTCATAGCCCATTTGTCTAAATCGGTTTAGTTATTTCTTTTGTGTAAACAGATTTCTGTTTTGTGGACTTAGTACTGTTATTCTTACCCGCAGTCATCACTACCCCGTATCCTAATTTCCTGTTTCCTTTGCTATTTTTTCTATCTCTTTCTTGGATAGCCCTGTTAGTTTCGCAATTAAACCCAGCTCCATACCTTCCTTTATGGCATTCTTAGCCACTTCTATTTTACCCTGTTTTGCTCCGACTTCTATACCTTTTTCTATGCCTTTTTCCATGCCTTTTTCTATGCCTTTTTCCATGCCTTTTTCCATGCCTTTTTCCATGCCTTTTTCCATGCCTTTTAGGATACCTTCTTCTTTTCCCTCTTCTCTAAATATCTCCGCTAATGTCATTACTACCTCGCTCCCTTCCGGATAAGTAGTTTCAATTTTCTTTACCACCGAATTGAAATCCGCCTTGGTTAAATCAGCTCTGGCATTAAATATATACCTCATCAGGGTCTCAAAGTATTCTATTCCCGTTTGTTTATCATCTAATTCCCGCAAATAGCTTATTGCCCTAAAAATAGAATCCTGCAGGCCCTTACTATCGTTTGTAAATATGTCTCTAAATGTGGTAAATAATATTCTAAGCTGGGCTTCGCCTTTTATCTCATCATCAGTGTACCGCGAAAGGTCATAAAGCAGGTATTTATAGTTGGGAGTCAATTTTTTAATATCTTCCGGGAGGTCTTCGTATCCTGTTATCATTTCTCCCAGGGTGGTTCTTATTTTCCAGCGGTCTTTGCCATGGTATACTACCAGCGGTATTATCACCGGCAGCTCATCAGCTTTTTCTTTTTTGCTTTTAGCTTCCCAGATTTCCACCATATATTTTAACAGTTGAAAAGCAATGTCTTTGCTGGTATAGCTTTTGTGTTCAAAGAGAAAATAAATATATCCTTCCCTGTTGTTTATGTTGGCCTTAAAAAGCAGATCGGAAAAACCTTCGTGCAGTTCCTCATTTACAAAGCTGTCCTTTTGGGGTTCCAGGGTATCTACATCTATGACTTTAATAATATTTTCCGGCAGGTAATTATTTAAGAAGTCCTTTGCAACCTCCACCTTGCCGAAGGTTTCTT
>JAAYCQ010000042.1 GCA_012729715.1 Syntrophomonadaceae bacterium | reverse complement strand
GGTTCAACTGCAGCTCATTCCTGGTATTCTTAATGACACCGGTTTTTAAGTTGTCCGGTACCAGAATACGTGTCACGCCACCGAAATACTGATAAGCATGGACATGTGCCTTGAGCCAGTTTTCCGTTCCGTGATCCGGAAAAGCTTCCACATAAGCGTAGCAGCTACAAGGCAGAACAGCTACAAAAAGGTATGCATCAATAGCATCTCCGGTGACACTATCATAAATGGTCAATGTATTACCTGCCCAATCGACTTCCATAAGATCACCAGGTTTACGACTGATACGCATAGTGGCCTTTGTTACCCGAGCCCAAGCTCGATATTTTTCACAAAACTGTGAGAACTGATAGGGTACCGCATGCTCTGCGTAACAAACGGCAGTATATTCAGCCCAGAGTAATGTCAAAGTGACTCCGGCTCGTGCCAGTTCCTTGTGTATGTATTCATAGTCAGGAATTCGGCGTGTCCGCTTATTTCTTTCAGGATAAAATATATCCTGAATTGCTTGATTGGACAGTTCATCCGGTAGCGGCCATTCAAGGCCGTGCTGCTCAGCCAGCTTGCAGACAGCACTGATCGTATCTCTGGAACTTTGGATGCTTGCGGCAATCTGCCGCTGACTGTAACCGAGATTATTCAATCTCAAAATTTCTCGATAATTTACCATGATTATCGGCCTCCTATAATGATGTCACACATACAGTGTGCCCTTTCATTATAGGGAGAATATATAGAAACAGGGTCGCTGGCCTACTTTGTCGTAGGGCTGGCTTTATTTGACCAGAACGGTGGCCTTATTTTGTCGCATCCGTGGTCTTATCCGACCGTAATACACAAAATTCTCAAAAGGGGTAGCGTTTGGGGGTAAGGTGTGAGGGGTAAGGCCCTATTTTTCCCCCAATACGTACTGTGCAATATTACTGCAGTGGTCGCCAATTCTCTCCAGGTTGGTCAGCACATCCAGGAATACGGCTCCGTTACTGCCATTACATATTCCTTCATTTAACCTTCTGATATGGGCGCGGCGATAAGTTTCCTGGAGTTCATCTATAGTGTCTTCAAGGGTTAATACCTGCTCAGATACAGATTTATCCTGCCTTTCCAGCGCCCTAAAAGCTAATAGAATAATATTATTGGTAACTTCAATTATGGTATCCAACTCCTGCTGGGCTTCACCGGAAAAGCTGACATGGTCTTTAGTGGCAACAGTAGCCTGCTCAATGATGTTTTCACAGTGGTCGCCGATACGTTCGATATCATTTAAGGATTGAAGAATGATATAGGCATGGTTGGATTCTTCAGTGGACAATTGTTTTTGCGAGGCTAACACCACGTAATCGGTTATTTCTTTTTGCAAGGTGTTGATAGCATCTTCTAGTTTTTCGCCATTTTTAACCAGTGCTTCCTGTCGGGTCTCGAAATACTTTATGGCATTGGTAAAAGCATCTCGGGCTAGATATCCCATTCTCAGGGTTTCCCGCGTAGCCTGGGACAGGGCAAAGGAGGGGTTACGCAGAAGCCTGCGGTCAATATACAGAGGCCGGGCGAGGTTACTGATATCTTCATCTTTTTCGGGAATTAACGTGGTGACGATAAATGCCAGGACGGCTACCAGTGGTAAATGGATGAGGGTGTTACTAATATTAAAAACGGCATGGGTTTGAGCAATTTGCAGTTTGATATTCAAAGTATCCCAACTACCGGCAAAACCGGGAATAAGCACGAATAAATAATTAGTAACCAGAATTACCATTGGTTTGAAAACACCAATCAAGAAGAGGGGAAGAAAAATAATGGTACCAACCATATTAAACACGAAATGGGACAAAGCTGCTCGTCTGGCTGCTACGCTGGCACCCAGGGCAGCAAGCAAGGCGGTAATAGTGGTACCTATATTATCACCAAAGAGAATAGGTATTGCCTGGTCAAAGGTAACCGCACCCTGATAAGCCAACTGCTGCAGTACACCGATGGTAGCACTGCTGCTTTGCACCAGGAAAGTAAAAAACATACCTATAGCTACCCCGATGATGGAATTATTATCAATACTGGTCATCATGTTAATAAAAACGGGAAGATCCTTAAGCGGTTTCATGCCGTTACCCATGATGGTCAAACCAAAGAAAAGGACTCCAAAACCAAATAAAGCCTGTCCTATAACATGTAGGCGTTTATCCTTGGCAAACAGAAATATTAAAGCACCCAGGCCGAGAATGGGGAGAGCAAAATCCTGCAAATTAAAACCAATCAGATAAGCGGTTACGGTAGTACCTATGTTAGCCCCCATTATTACACCAATAGCCTGACGCAGGGTAAGTAGTTGGGCGTTTACCAGACCTACTGTTATAACGGTGGTAGCACTACTGCTTTGAATTAAAGCGGTAACCAGAGTCCCGGTCAGAACTCCCCTGACTGGATTTTTGGTTCCCTGTTCCAGGATAGTTCTCATCTTATCTCCGGCTGCTGCCTGTAGACCCTCAGACATAAACCTCAGACCAAATAGAAATAAGCCTAACCCACCTACAAAGGAAAAGAGTGTCTCTGCTACGGATATATTCAACAATTTACCTCCTAGTAATAGGGAAGTTATTTTTTAATATTTTCCCCTAACTACCAACAATTATTGTATCAAATTTAGGTTGGATAATGGACCATAGACGGTGTTTATTTTAACCTGTTCCAGCGGCGGTAGGCAACATAATTAAACATGCAATCCTGATTTTCGCAGGACGAATTTAAGTTCGGTAAGGGAAGGGGGAGCGGCAGGTTTTAAACTAAGGCAGGGTAAACCAATAACCTCGCAGACTTTACGGGTAAACCTGTCCGCCAGTTGCTTTTTCTTGCTTTCGGTTTCAGCTTCAAATAGTACTACCGCTGCTGGTGTTAAATTATCGGCCTCACATATTAATATATCTGCACTTCTTTCCTTTATCCGGTTGGCATATTCAATTCTGTTTCTAGCCTCGGGAGATACACTGATAAAATCCGCCAACCTGACCCGGGGCAGAACCACATAGACCTGGGGTGTAAGAGCCTCCAGCAGCAGGTTATATAGTGCCAGTTCTTTTCCCGTCAGGAGATAGTCACGCTGGTTATAAGGCATATCCTCCAGGTCAATCCAGGCGTTGCTCAAGTCAATAACCTCGCCGCCTTTTTGTGACGGTCGGCTGTCTTTCTTATTGGTTTGTTCTTTATATACATCCCATAACAGCTTGACAAAAACTAGTGCAATGACTACTAAAATAAATTGACCCAATATTTCTACCTCCTTACTATTTAATAATATAAGAAAAAAGGCCTTACGTCATCCATGTTAGGTTTACATAAATGTACTTTCACCCGGTGAGTAATAAGTATAGAATAAGTAAGTAGCTAGTGAAAAGGAGGTTTTCTTTTGAAATACCAGAGCAGCAGGGGAAAATACGGTGCAGTCAGCGCAGCTCAGGCTATTACAATGGGCATATCCCCTGATGGAGGGCTTTTTGTTCCTGACTGTATACCTTCTATAAGTACTGAAATCTTAAAACAAATGGAGTCCTGGACTTATCAGCAAAGGGCTGCCTACATTATGCAGCTATTTCTGGAGGAATTTTCACCTGAGGAAATAAAGGCGTGTGTTAATGGTGCCTATAATGAGAAGAAATTTGATCATCCCGAAATTGCCCCACTAATTGAACTGCGACCGGGGCTTCATATTCAGGAACTGTGGCACGGCCCCACCTGTGCCTTTAAGGATATGGCCTTGCAGGTATTACCCCGCCTGCTTACTACCAGTACCAATAAAATTGGGGAAACCAGTGAAATTATCATTCTGGTAGCTACCTCCGGGGATACCGGCAAGGCAGCGCTGGAAGGATTTAGGGATGTAGCAGGTACCCAAATAATTGTATTTTTCCCCCAGCACGGGGTCAGTGAAGTACAAAAAATGCAGATGATAACCCAGGAGGGCAATAATGTCCATGTGGCCGGAGTACTGGGAAATTTTGATGATGCCCAGAGCGGGGTTAAAAACATATTTACCAGTAATCAGGTTATAGAACAACTGCAGCAGCAGGGAATGAAAATGTCCTCAGCCAATTCTATAAACTGGGGGAGATTGCTGCCTCAGATAGTTTATTATATCTCTGCTTATGTGGATTTGTGCCAGAGGGGTTATATCCAGGTCGGTGAAGCTATAAACATCGTGGTGCCTACCGGTAATTTTGGTAATATTCTGGCTGCTTATTATGCCCGGCGGATGGGCATTCCGGTAAAACGCCTGATTTGTGCGGCTAACTCTAATAACGTACTAACTGATTTTATCATGACGGGTGTATATGACCGTAACCGCAGCTTTGAAAAGACCATTTCTCCCTCTATGGATATACTGATATCTTCTAATTTGGAGAGATTGCTTTATGAATTGACCGGGCATGATAGCCAGCGGGTGAGCCAATGGATGGATGAACTGAAAAATACCGGTCGTTATACGGTGAATGAATTAACCCGTAGCCAGGTGCAGGAAATATTCTGGTCTGATTATGCTGCCGACACCGAGACCCTGGAAAGCATTACCAGGGTCTGGGATAAATATCATTACCTGCTCGACACTCATACTGCAGTGGCACTTAACGTTTATGATAAATACCTGCAGCAAACCGGTGATAACAGCAGCACGGTGATTGCTTCTACCGCCAGTCCCTTTAAATTTGGCAGCAGTGTTGCCCAGGCCGTATTAAGTCCTGAGCAGATTGAGGGTAAAAATGAGTTCGAGCTCCTGCAAGCCCTGGCTGTGTATACCGGTATGGTCATACCGGAAGGGATTAAGAATTTGGATAAGCGAAAAATACAGCACCATACGGTGACTTCTGCTGCTGAAATGGAAGAAGTGGTATTTTCCTTTCTTGGTATAGAATAATAAAGGCCACCATCAGCTTATGGCATCCATAGAGGTACAACTGGTTGTGGAGAACTAATGTACGTGGAAATGCGTTAGGAGGGCCATTTTTCACTTAAATGAGAAAAGGCAGTCTACTAATAGACTGCCTCTATGTTAATAATCTTTGATTTTAGAATTGGTTGGGAGAATAACGTACGGTTACGATAATGACCTGCATGTTCGTCTCGTCGATGCGATAAACGAGGGTATAGTTCTTAACAAATAGCTGTCGGTAACCACGATTGGCATACGCGCCGATTTTTCGTTCTGCTCCCCTGTAAGGAAACTGCTCCAGGCTAAATATCGCTTCCTCAATCTCGTCTATCAGCTTTGTCGCCGTATTTGGTGCAAGTAAAGTTTCGGCAATATAGGCATATATGTTGTCTAGGTCACGTAGCGCACGGGTTAGGAGCTTAATGCTATGCTTATTCAAAATGCTTTCTCCGCAAAGAGGCCAGCGCCGTTCTTGCGTCATGAAGCTGCCCGTTAGCAGCGTATTCAGCCTCGGCCTCCGAAATCGACCTATCCATTTTTGCGGATTCCAGCAGTTCCTCGTAGGTTTCTATGCTCATGACCACTAAATCCCCATAGCCGTTTTTCGTAATAAAAATCGGCTCCTTTATTGCGTGGCAAAGTTCGGAAATTTCATTGGTATTCCTCAAATCGGTAATGGGTCTGATTTGCGGCATCTTGCCATCCCCCTTTTATCATTTGTACATTATTATAACGTGATAATGTACAAAACACAATGCGAAGCAAATTAAATTTTCAGCATTCTGTATCTATTCCCCCCGGATAAAGCGATCCATCAGGTTGCATCCCTCGGCCACAAACGGGCCTTGAAGGGCCGATTCCTCATCGTATTTACCCGCTCCATCCGTCAATGGGTTGTTCTTATCATAGATTAGGAAGGGAACCGGCTCACTGCTATGAGTACGTATAGAAATCGGGGTACGATGATCTGGCAGTAACATAACCCGAAGCTGGTCAAAATCATCCATTTCCTCCAGCAGCAAACCTACTACTTCCTTATCAATCTTTTCTATACTCCACAGCTTGCTTTTCAGATTACCCTGGTGACCAGCTTCATCAGGTGATTCAATATGCAGGAAAACAAAATCCTGTCCCCGCTTCAGCTCATCCAAAGCTGCCCGCGCTTTACCGGCAAAATTGGTTTCCACGCTGCCGGTTGCACCTGCCACCTTAACCGGATTTAGTCCGGCACAGATACCCAGACCACGGACCAAATCCACTGCGCATACTACTGACCCCTTAAGGCCGTATTTTTCCTCAAAAGTAGGTAGAGAGGGGCGCCTACCTTCACCCCAGAACCATACGGAGGTGGCCGGGATTTGCCCTTTTTCTATCCGTTCTCGGTTAACCGGATGGTTTTTTAGAATTTCTTGACTCTGCATCATCAGCTGCAGCAGTTTGGAAGCATCGCGACCCTTAGGCAGGTATTCTCCCACCACCCGGTCGGATATATCATGTGGGGGAGTAAGTTTAACATCCTTATCAGCACCATTTTTCCATACCACCAGATGCCGGTAGCTTATGCCGGCGTGAAAACTAAACTCATCATCACCCAGCTGAGCTTGCAATTCAGCCATCAGTTTACCTGATTCTTCAGTGCTTATTTCTCCGGCACTGTAATCTTGCATAATTTTGTCCGGGTAATCGCCTTCGGGCGAAAGACAAACCAGATTGCAGCGCAAAGCCATATCCTGGTCTCTCAGTTTTACTCCCATACTAACTGCTTCCAAGGGAGAACGACCAGTATAATAGCGGCGGGGATCAAAACCCATCACCGACAGATTAGCTACATCACTACCCGGAGGGAACCCCTGGGGAATAGTCTGCACCAGTCCAATATCTCCACTGCGGGCCAGTTTATCTATATTAGGAGTTTGCGCATACTGTAGCGGTGTCTTATTATCAAGTTCAGCTATATTATAGTCAGCTGCACCATCAGCTAGAATAATTAAGTACTTCATAAACAATCAACTCCCAGACTTGATTTACATTTTTGTTTAGTATAGCATTTCCATAAGTCCGGGGACAGTCCCCGAACTTATTAGGTGACAAAGCTGTACTTATTTATGCAAAAAACGTCGTTCCCGGTTGACTATTATTTTACCTGATGCTATAATAAACTTCGTTGCGGAGCCGTGGTGTAGCGGTTAACATGTCGGCCTGTCACGCCGAAGATCGTGGGTTCAAATCCCATCGGCTTCGCCATATTTGCCTCGATAGCTCAGCAGGTAGAGCAGCGGACTGAAAATCCGCGTGTCGGTGGTTCGACTCCGCCTCGAGGCACCATCAGGCGGAAGTGGCTCAGTGGTAGAGCATCGCCTTGCCAAGGCGAGGGTCGCGAGTTCGAATCTCGTCTTCCGCTCCATTGCAAAAACTTGGCGTTACTTAAGGTAACGCTTTTATAATGTCCATAAACTATAGCATTAGGGGTTAATTACCCTTGCAATAAGGGGCGAAACTTGATACAATAATCCTTGCGTAAAGACGCATTTGGGCGGATGGCGAAGTGGCTAACGCTGTGGTCTGCAAAACCACCATCCACCGGTTCGAATCCGGTTCCGCCCTCCATAATACGAATTTAAAAAACACCCTTTACGGGGTGTTTTTTCATCTTGCAAAATGGCCTCAGATTTGGTACACTAAATTTTGCGCGAGAGCATTAGCTCTCCCAAACATTATAATATGCCCGGGTGGCGGAATAGGCAGACGCACGGGACTTAAAATCCCGCGAGGCTCAAACCTCGTGCCGGTTCGACCCCGGCCTCGGGCACCATCT
>JAAYCQ010000253.1 GCA_012729715.1 Syntrophomonadaceae bacterium | reverse complement strand
GGCTTTGACAAATCAGGTTTTGACCGAGAAGGATTCGATAAAGCCGGATTCAATGCTGAAGGCTTTGACAAAGAAGGCTTCAATAAGGCTGGATTTGATCAAGATGGATTCAACCGTGAAGGCTTTGACAAATCAGGTTTTGATCGAGAAGGATTCGATAAAGCCGGATTCAATGCTGAAGGATTTGACAAAGAAGGCTTCAATAAGGCCGGATTTGACCAAGATGGATTCAACCGTGAAGGCTTTGACCGGGCGGGTTTTGACCGGGAAGGATTCGATAAAGCCGGATTTAATGCTGAAGGCTTTGATAAAGAAGGCTTTAATAAGGCTGGATTCGATAAAGAGGGATTCAACCGCGAAGGCTTTGATAAGACAGGTTTTGATAAAGAGGGATTTAATAAAGAGGGCTTTGATAAATCAGGATTTGACCGGGAAGGATTTGATAAAGCTGGATTCAATGCCGAAGGCTTCGACAGAGAAGGTTTCAATAAAGCCGGCTTTGATAAAGAAGGTTATGGACGCAATGGTTTCGACTCGGAAGGATTTGACCGGGAAGGCTATGATGTAAATGGCTATGACCGCAAGGGATTCAACCGCAGCGGTTTTGATGCCAAAGGGTATGATAAACAAGGTTATGACAAAGAAGGGTTCAATAAGGATGGATGGGACCGAGAAGGTTATAATCGTAAAGGGTTTGACGAAAACGGATGGGATCGTGAAGGCTACGATAAGAACGGTTACGATGCGGAAGGCTACGATCGGGATGGTTACAACCGGGAAGGCCAGTCAAAAGAGGGTTATGACACAGACGGTTATGACAAAAAAGGCTTTAATGAGCATGGATATGACCGTGACGGCTATGACCGGGAAGGATTTGATTTCGAAGGATATAACCGGTCCGGTTACGATCCCTGGGGCTATGATAAACAGGGATTTGGAAAGGATGGCTATCACTGGAGCGGGTATAACGCTGATGGCTATAACCGGGAAGGGATGCACTGGACTGATAACCCCTACGAGGAAGGTAGTATATGGAATGTAGACACTTACAATCCCTTTGATGGAAGGGTAGTCGATTTAGGTGGACGGAGAGAAGCCTGGGAGCCCACCAAACCGCCGCTAGGAGAACCATATCACCGGACGGTGGAAAAATACGGTGCCAAACCCTGGACTGATGAGGTTCCGCAGCCAACACCTGAAAAACCGACGATTCCTTCAACAGAAGATACTGGAGTCATTGGTCCGCAAGATCCCATGAATACCCTGAAAAATCATGGGATAGATCAAGATGCTCCTACCGCACCGGAAGGGCAGACTGGAACCGGATTACCCATACCCGAAGAAGACATCCCCGATGCCGGGAATATCCCACAGGATACAATTCCGGATGTACCACCGGTTTCCGGGCCTCAACACGGGGATACCATTACTTTGCCGGGAAAAGATGGCAGGGATTATCAGCTGGAATACAATAGCCAAACCGGAGAATGGGAAAACCTGCTTACCGGAGGCAGAATTCGTAATGAGGATCTGGGATCATATGTAGAAGACTTTAATAGATGGCAGGATGACGTTGCCGAAGACTTGAGCCGTTCTGCCCGCGATATTGAAAAGATGGCAGCCCGTCAGGATGCTACCAGCCAGGCCATTGACAAGAATCTGGCCGATTGGAAGCGTTTAGAGCAAATGCAGAAGGCGACTGATAAATATAACATCGGAGAACCGGGAGGTCCTGGAGATATAGACAAGGCTATCCAGAATCTGAAAGATGATATGCTGGACGGGAAAGAGGTCGACCAGGACAGATTGGAGCAGTTAAACAAAATTATCGACAACCGTATACAAGGAACAACAGCAGCGGATACCGGTCAACGCTGGGAAGAAGATTGGTTCAAAAAACTAGGATGGGCTCTGGAAGCTAATGCAGCAACGGCCAAAGAAGTAGTAACTGGCGAGAAAGCTGATGGCAGTACATCCTGGCTGGGCATGGGTGCCCGTATCATGATTACTACAGCTACTGGAGGGACTGCCGGGGTAGTTATGGATGGGGGCTTAACGGTAGCGGAAGCCATGTATCGCATCAAGGATTCAATAGATCAGGGAGAATCAGATTTCAGGGCAGTATCCAAGGCGATTGGCTTGACGGTTCTGGGTGAAGAAGCGGGCTGGTTGGTAGGAGCTGCCGGTAGCAAGGTAATGGGAGAAATGATGGAAAGATTCCCGGCGTTTACAAATAAGGCAGCCGATCTGATTGAAACTGCTATATTAAAAGGCAGTGCTAAAAATCAGATGTGGAGCAAGTCATTAGGTCTAATCAGCAAAGAATCAGCAGAGGAAACCCTTGATCAAATAAATAAACGGTTGGTAGATATAGGCAGCGGTGAAGCGGCAGAAAACATCATAAAGAAAGCCAGAACAGATTATGGGTTAAAATCAGTAAGCGACTCTTTTGATGATGTATCCAAAGCCGGAAAGGCATTTACCGGCAGCGGGGATGATATTCTCAAAGGAGGCAAATCAGCTTCCGAGGGATGGTCTGATATAGCTGAAGGCGGAGGCAGAACCGTTTCCAGTAGCAGTGACGATGTAGCCAGGGGAGCTAGCGAAGTAGCCTCTAGTAGCAGTGATGATGTAGCCAAAGGAGCAGGCAAAGCAGCCTCCAGCAGTGATGATATAGCCAAAGGTGGAGGCAAGGCCGCTTCCGGCAGCGGTGATGATATTGCTAAAGGTGGCAGAAAAACCGTTTCCGATAGTGGAGACGATCTGGCGAAAGGTGGAGGCAAGGCCGCTTCCGATAGCAGTGATGATATGGTTAAAGGGGCAGGTACTGGTAATAGACCTAAAGCTGCAGACGGAGCCGATGTAGAGCCAAAATCTACTGCAGCAGGCGGGGATGGACCAGGAGATCCGGGAGGGCCTCCATCTCGAGGTGGCGACGGTGATGCAGGCAGCGCGCATTCAGAAGCTATAAATAATAGGACTCTTAATACTAATGCCAGGACTCCTGAAGAGGTCTTGTCTGATCCGGCTTCGGTAGCTAGAGCAGAACAATCCTTGCAAAAAAACATCAAAGATTTTGATAAACTGCCACCGGCCAGACAACAGGACCTGATCAGGGAGCAGGCTATTTATGATGAATACAAAATGCAGGCTCAGGAAAGAACCTATAATGTGGCTGATAAGATTGAGCGCAGAGAACCGCTAACTGTTGAAGATATTATGGAAATGAAAGCCGATCCGGCTTCCATGAGAACG
This sequence comes from Syntrophomonadaceae bacterium, assembly GCA_012729715.1. Classification (GTDB taxonomy): domain Bacteria; phylum Bacillota; class Syntrophomonadia; order Syntrophomonadales; family Syntrophomonadaceae; genus UBA4844. The sequence goes on along the minus strand of JAAYCQ010000253.1, from coordinate 17,118 downwards.
CTCAAGGATCTTGAAAATGTTGATGGTATAGGAGCGGAACTAGGGTCGATCAGATCCCGCCAGGTACAGTCTGAATTTAACCATGTACTGGATACAGAGATACATCGGCCTTCTTATCGGAACGTAGAAGATCACCTGCGGACCAGATATCCGCAGAATGGTCCCGGCGAGATACGCTGTAGAACAGTGCGTACACCAGGTACTGAACCGCATCCATGGAATATAAATACAGATAACGATGTTATCGCTGAACGGTTGGTACATGGCCCCAATGGGCCTGAATGGGTGGAGATTCCCAAGGCGGAATGGGAAGATACTTATTATAAAGCCTTTGCTGAGAACTCCGGCTTTAATGTTGATGAAGCAACCAGACGGTTCCCGGACAGCGATTGGGCCAAAATGGATGACGCAACGCGCTTCCGAGAATGGGCAGGACGACATGAAGAATCCGCTATGGATCAATTTGATCTTGAAGCTGCCCGTGATTTCAGCGACCAGCGCAACTGGCGTATACAAGACGGGGACCTGCCGGGCAGACCTATGATAGAGGCTACACCGGAGGAGATTGCGCGCGGGGTGGACACAGTGATGATTGACGGCAGGCCAATGCGACCTTCTACGGCATACGAATTGGTCCAAAGACGACAGGGTAATCTCCTGGACTCAGAACAATTGTCTATGATGGAATCATACAAAGTCGATGAATACTGGAACGCGGGAAGCACCCCGTCGGAGGTTATGAGGAACCAGACTGAGGCTATGGAACAATTGCGTAAAACTGCCAGTGTTGCTCAGACCGTAGAAAGCAGTTACCGGGACATGGGTTACAGAATAGAGCAAATGCCGAATAATATGCAGGAAGCTATAAAAGTTATCAATAACAACAACCTGTCACCGGCTGCCAGGGCAGCCCGTTTGCAGGAACTCGGGTATGAAACCCCTGGCGACTTTTTGAATAAGGTAACCAGCCGCATAGGTGCAATTAGAGAAGCCAGAATATAGGAATATAATGGAATAAACGGTAAGGAGGCATTCAAATGGAAACGAATCAGGGCATGGTGGGAGTTGAGGTATTTAAACTGGCACCGGGCGATATTAATTACTTATTCAGGCGCTCGGGATTGAACGGGAATAGTCTTTCATCTTTCAGTTATAATGCTGAACAGGCTGCCACCAGCAGCCCTTCTGAATTATTTAAAAAACTATCTGAGAGTCCCCAGTTCAGACAGATTGCCCTGCGGCTGTTGCAACCGGATTTAAAAATTGAGTTCAACAGCGGCGGGGCCGGTACGGCCGATGATAAATATTACGCCTTGCTTTCAGCCGATGATAAAACCGTTTTGGCACAGTTGGTAAACTCTGATGGTGATATACTTCTGCTACTTTTCCCTGATGGGGAGTCATTTCTAAGGTGGTGGACTGACCTTTATGCTTCCACGGGTATGGGCGCTTATCAGAATGTATTTCCTAATGTCATGGAAACTGAAGTCCTGGTCTGCGCGCTGCACTGTGTAGATATTTATCGCCGCTCTTATATGGAAAGTATGCTGGATTACCGCAGCGGGGTTGATTCATCACTATCGATGCAGGATTTTGTACAGCTCTTAAAACGCTCCCTGGCCAGCAGAGACAAAAGATGGTTACTGCCGACTATGTTTGAAATTACCCCCGGTCTAAAGAACAGCAGTATTGCATTAAATCCTGAACATATGAAGCAGATTGGGGAGTTAGGCTTTATCACCAGCGATGCTAATGATGTTACCCTGGCAGAACGAAGCCGGATAATGGGAACTGAATTTATAACCAGCTGGATGGGAGGGTTTGGTTGGCAGGCAACGGCATTAATTGATGGACAGGAACGCTCCTTATCCAGAGTTTTTTTGGCTCCGACTGCTTTTACCAATCACTTAATTTCCTTTGAAGCAGCACAGGCAGGAAAAACCCGCTTTCGCCATCAGGCAGCCAACCGGCAGGAATTATTGGAAATACTATCTGGTTGGATGAAGGCTTTGGGCAGGGCTGCTGGTATAACCGACGCCGAATCAAGTACCGAGCCTCCACCAGCTTCTGCTCAGGTGCGTTTCTGCAGCAACTGCGGAGCTGAAATTCGTCCCGGCAAGCGCTTTTGTACCGCCTGCGGTAATTCTCTGTAAATAGGAGGGTGTGTATGAATTGTTCAAATTGCGGCTCAACCCTTAAAGACGGTGTGAAGTTCTGCAAGTTTTGCGGTACTGCTCAGGAAATGGATACACAGAGTAAAACACCAGATCAAGATAACGGGCTTATCGGATTTTCATCCAAAATTAATGATCCGGCTTTTGCCCAATATCTAAAAAACAGTAACCGCTGGGCTTTAATTTTTGCCAGTGTTCTGGCTCTAATTGCCATTATCGGGTTTTTCATCTATGGCGAAACCAGTTCCGAAATGGATAATCCCCAGGCATTGTTCATAGGGCTTGGTATCGGTGGTATGTTTTTTATTATTGCACTTTTTCAAAACATAAACAGAGCCAGAGGTACAACCTGGGACGGGACGGTAGTAGATAAAAAAATCGAACATGGGCAGCGTAAGAACCACACTGGTAATAATGAGTATTATTTAGAGGATTATACTGATTATGTTGTTCACATCCGCAGCGATGCTGACGGAAAAACTTATAAGCTACAGGATGAAGAGGATGATACCCGCTACAACTACTACCAAATCGGTGACCGGGTGCGGCATCATAAAGGGTTAAACTCATATGAAAAATACGATAAATCAAAGGATACAATTATCTTTTGCAATGCCTGCGGCAGCTTAAATGACATCGATGACGACTATTGTTTCCGCTGTAATTGCCCGCTGCTCAAGTGAGTTACGGGGACGGTTCTCTTGACTCACTTGACTTAAGGAAAGGAGAAATTAACTTTGAGCCAGGTTATGTATTGCCCCCGTTGCGGGGGAGAGTTAATCCCCGGGGATCGTTTCTGTGGGGAGTGCGGATTTGATACTCAGCAACAGGTAGCTAACCCGGAACCGGTTAGACCAGTAGCCGGTACAGGAGGTACTATTCCCCCACCGGTATCACCACCGGTCACTAATTCTGAGCCGGTTTTCCCTCCCAACCAGCAGTCGGTTACTCGGATTGATCCGGCGCAGGGAAACCGGGGTCTGGGAGCAGCACCATCCCGTAGTGGTGGTACCGGACCGATTATTATAGTAGTAGGATTGATTTTAGTTCTCCTGGCAGGAGGGGGATTATTTTGGTGGCTAAGCAAAGGTGAGGAACCCCCGCAGGTTGCTGCCCCGCAAACTAATCAGCCCCAGCAGTCTTCCCCTACACCGGCTGGACAATCAACTGCTCAGCCTTCAGCTCAGCTCGACCTGACCCGGGCAGCTACCTACTTGTCCGAATCAGGCTTAAAATGCAGCTTTTTTGTGAATTACCCCGATGGGTTTTCCGGTACCGTGGAACGGGTTAGTGCCCGGGTAGTTCCAGCTGAGGCAGTACGAGTTAGCGAGGCGGAAATAATACAGGATAGTGGAGAGGTCATTGGTTATGGTTTCCACTATATTGAACGTCCGGACGGAATTTACCTGATTTATGACTCTACTCCCCAGGAGTGTTCGCCGGTTTTGAAAAATAACCTGACGGTCGGACAAAGCTGGAATTATGCAACTGAATATGGCCAAATTGTATGGACTGTACTGGATATGGGGGTAAATCTGGATCTGGGCTTTACTACTCTGGATAACTGCCTGTTGTTAGAAGAGGATAATCAAGCCGTAGGTTTTAAGACGATTATTTATTATGCTCCTGGTATGGGGCAGGTTGCGGAAAGGACCTCCCAAGAGGGTGGGGATTTATCGAAATTAACTGCCTTTTCTAAGATAGATGCAGCCCAGGCAGCAGAAACCGTCAAAAAATGGTCTCCTAATTACCAATCCATTCAAGATGACCGGACCCAGAGCTGATTAATTAGAAAATGGTGCTAAAATTGAGGAGGGAAATTTTATGCCCGGTAGTACCGGTCGAATGGAGCTATGGCGGCGGGTGGCCCTGGTCATGGCTATAATCATTGGAACATTTATGGTGTTTTACAAGGCTCCGGCCCTGGTCAGCTTTACCTGGGTGGACTGGGCTCAGGAGCAAAAAGATGAGATAGACTCCCCTTATGGTATTGTCAGCAGTGAGGAAAAACGCTTGCATTCCCTTCCCCTGCAGGATTATATAACCGAAAAGACTGGTGGCAGGGTGACTACTCTTAGTACCGAGGAATGGAAAGATTTCGTGGGGCAGGTTTACCTGGCTAGCTCCACCCAATATGGCCAGTCTAGTTATGGCAACCGGGTCAGCAAGATGGATAAGGATCCTTACTGGAAACCGCAGGGTTTTGTACCTGTATTCTTCCGGCCCCAGGAAATACCACTGGGGGATTGGGGTTTAATTGCAGAGGATAATGCTATCGCTTATCTCGCCCTAACTGATTCGAATCAGGTTTCCTACCTGCAGGTGCGCTACCATGATTTTCTGGCTGGGGCAAACCTATATCACCAACCTCCGGGTTGGCTTTATTATCCTTACCGTACTGTAGGCGGGGCTATCATACTTATCGGCTTGCTAGCTTATATCTTTTTACCGCGGCGGAAAAAAGAACCTCAGGATATTTCCTACCCTACTGGTCGACTGGTAGCAGGTGATATAGTGGCTATTATTTTCCTGGCGCTCTTTTATATGCTCCCCTTTGTAATTAATGGAGGAGCAATACAGGCTGTTACTAACATGTGGATTATTACCTTGATAATGTGGTTTCTAGCTTTATCAGGAATTCTAATCTTCTACTACTCGGCCTGGTATTCCTCTTACCGGATTGAGCTGACTCCCGATGCCCTCTATCGGGTAACCTTCCGCGGGGCGGAACCCTGTCGCTTTGATGATATTCAGGCAGTAGAGATAGTAGATCTGCATAATCCCAAATGGTTTCGTCGGTTATTCCTGGTACTTGCTTTTGCCTCTTTATTTTCCGGTCGCTCCTCCCCCCAACCGGTAGGCAGCGCTTTATTAGCAGCTACAGCCAGTTATGGTGGCCTGGAAATCCGCTGTCGGGATGGTAGAAAAATTTACTTATGGTTTACTGACCAGCTTGGTAACACTATTATTCAAAATTTTAACCGCGTACCCGAGACCCTGGAGGCGGCTGGCATCCCCATTTCAGAGCAACCCCGGGAGATAGAAGGATTTGCTATGTTTATGTAGGATAGGTTGCAACATTTCAATGGTTCCTTATTGCCTAACACATGTCTGCTGAACGGTTTTGCCAGGAGTATACTCATAGTTATTATGAAAATTATGGAAAAAAGCATACGAATATGACAATATATTATATAGATAGAAATATAATATTGTTAGACTAAGGGATAATTAAAATGGAGGAAAAGATGAACCGTTTTGCAGTATCCGGGGATGCAGGCAGGGAGAGCGGACTTCCGGAAGAATTAATAAACAGCCGGGAGAAAATTCTGGCCTATTCAGGTTTGCCTTCGGAGCAAGCCCATCAGTTCACTTCTTACCTGGAAGATTATAAGCGTATTCAGGGTGATTATCGGGCTGACAGAGACATAAGAAGGCTTACTGGACTACTAACGACAATGTTTTTCGAAATCTACGGCCTGGTCGCGAGGAAGGTTTTACAGGAGAAAAATCCCGAACGGGTTTATCAAATGTTTTTACAGTACGGATTTATGGACGAAGAGCTGGCCGGCAAAGAGAATGCTCTTACCCTTTATGAAATGGTGAATAAGATGCAGGGGGAGGGCAAATGCGCTGTATATAACGGCCAGGACTGGCTGGGAAAAATTATGAGCCGGGAAAAAGAGCCCTCAGTAAATGATTTTGGGCTGGATTATCAGGATGTGTTTCGGGAAAAGAAAAAACGGGGTGAGCTCCGTGATGAGGATAAGGCCAGTTACGACGAAGATCTAGATGGCCGTATGAATCATGAGGTAGGAAGTTTGTTCAAAATGGGGCAAAGGCTATGCTGCGGTCGGGCAAGTGACTTCTTTCCCATTTTTAACCAGGGGATGGTAATAGGGGACTTGTCCAAATCCCTGGTGACCCCACAAAGAATAGAGGATAGTATTAATCGCATCCTGCAGGTTGATTTCTCGGCCTTATACCGGGAAACGGTCTATAGCAATCCGGAAAAGGGTATTCGCCAGGAGTTGATTATGCAAAGGGTATGGCCAGATTTTATTCTTATGCCGGTCTTTGGGGCCCAAGGAGTCATGTGGCAGAGCCTGAGTGGAAAACTCATGAACTCTCCCGGGCGTTTCCTTTTCCCCATTTTTACATCTGCTGATCTGGATGATCTTATGATTGAGACGGTAGCCAAATTCCGCTGGGAATTATCTCGAGCACTTTCCGCCTATAGTTTAAGTGACTACCAGGAAGGTTCTCTGGTTGGTGATTATAGCAGCTATATTCAATTCTATAAAAAGAATCGAGACCTTTCTTCTGATGCCAAAGATAAACTTAAAGTACAGATAGAGAAAAAGCGCAACAATACCGGCGATGTTTTTAGTTCCGATTATTCTACCTGGATACTGTATGAATCCCGAGGTATGTTACGAATGAATAAGGTAGCCCGGGATATTCTCTTCAAACATTGCCCTTTTTCCCATTCGATTCGTGACAGCCTGGAGAAGCAGCCTCTATTTAGCCAATTAATTCGCCAATTTGAGAACATCAGGGTCAGGAAAGCCAGGCTATTGGAAGCACGTTATTCTAAACTGCAGCGCTCCGGCATTCGGCTAGATCAGGAACTGGAGGATAATCTCTTATATTATCAGAGTTAAATCTTTGACAAGCTGTTTTTACATTTAAGATGCTATCCGCGAGCGCAAGTGTAAGACAATGTACCTATAGTTTGGTTTTTAACCGGCGGGTATTGAAGAATAGATCTGCAGCAGTTAGAATATTTATATACTGTCGGTTTAATAAAAATATAGGGTATTAGTTTCGCGGAGCCGTGGTGCAGCGGTTTAGCATGTCGGCCTGTCAAGCCGGAGATCGCGGGTTCAAATCCCGTCGGCTCCGCCATTTATCTTTATTTGGTATACTGGTCCCATTAGGGGGCAGGTTGACGCCTGTCGGTATCTGTTATAAAATAACCTTGGTGCGGGAGTAGCTCAGTGGTAGAGCACCGGCTTCCCAAGCCGGGTGTCGAGGGTTCGAACCCCTTTTCCCGCTCCATTAATTGTAGGCGTAGCCTACATCTGTGTCCCCGTAGGGGGCTCCATTAATTGTGAGCGTAGCTCACATCAGTGTCCTGTAAAGGGCTCACATATTAAGACCAATTTTCAACGGGAGGTTGGAGAATTGAAAAAACATATTATTACCGTAGTAAAACCTAATCTTAAACGAGAAGGGGAAATTAATTGCCGCGAGTGTGCTACCTCTTGCCAGTCAGCATGCAAGACTTCATGCACTGTGGGCAACCAGATTTGCCGTAAGCAGTAAGCGGTACTAACACAGGGGGCAGTGCCCCTTTTTTTATGCGCTGATATACCAGGTACGCTAACATAACAGGGAGAGGGGAAAACACGTGTACCATCTGGCGGGATATGATTTTAATGCTAATATCCACCTTTATCGCTGGAATGAATTAAATATACTCCTGGACGTAAATAGCGGGGCGATTCACGTTCTGGATAGCCTGGCTAATGATTTTATCACCTGCCTAATGAAAAACCAGGGGGATTTTTACCTGGCGGTAGAGGAATGTAGCCTGCGTTATCCCTCTTCGGAGGTAATGGAAGTTGCCAATGAAGTACTGGCAGCTTATGAGGATGGAGAAATTTTTACCCCGGAGGAAGATTTAACCCTGGACCTGTCAATCCTGCCGATAAAGGCCCTCTGTCTTAATGTAGCCCACGCCTGTAACATGAAATGCGGCTATTGTTTTGCCAGCCAGGGTGATTTTGGTATGAAACCTGCTCTGATGAGTTTGGAAGTGGGTAAGAAAGCTTTTGATTTCCTGATTGCCAATAGTAATGGGGTAAACAACCTGGAGGTTGACTTCTTTGGCGGGGAGCCCTTGTTAAATTTTGAAGTTGTTAAGGAATTAGTCCTGTATGGCCGCAAATTAGAAGAGGAAACAGGTAAACACTTCAATTATACTCTGACCACCAATGCCCTGTTGCTTGACCAGTCGGTTATAAACTTTATTATAGAGCATGATATAGCTATTATTTTAAGTCTGGATGGGAGACCGGAAATTAATGACCGCCACCGCATACTAAATAACGGCAGCGGAAGTTATGACCTGGTAGTACCGCGAATCCGCCAAATGGTAGCTCACAATCCGGTGAGCTATTACATCAGAGGTACCTTTAGCCGCCATAACCTGGATTTTGTCAATGACCTGCGCCATATAGTAGACATGGGTTTTGATTGCCTATCGTTGGAGCCTGCTATAGGTGTTGATAGTAATTATTGCCTGCAAATTGAAGACCTGCCCCAGGTACTACAGGAATATGAAAAACTCACCAACACCCTGGTCGAATATGACTGTGCGGGTAAGGACATTCACTTTTTCCATTATAATCTGGATTTGCAAAAAGGACCCTGTCTGGCTAAACGCCATAGTGGCTGTGGAGCCGGGGTGGATTATCTGGCTGTTACTCCGGAGGGCGATATTTATCCCTGTCACCAGTTTATTGGGAAAAAGGAGTTTTATATGGGTAATGTAGCCGTGGGTTCTTTAGATATTAAGGTAAGGGCCAAATTCCAGGGTAACCATCTGGAAAATAAGCAGCAATGTAAATTATGCTGGGTCAGAAATTTTTGCGGCGGGGGTTGCCATGCCAATAACTACTTTAGTAATGGCGATATTACCGTCCCGGCAGAGCTTTCCTGCACCCTGCACAAGAAGCGAATTGAAGGGGCTATTTATCGACAATTACAGAAAAAGGGACAAGATAATCAAAAAATATCGGCAAGTAAGGAGGATTTTACTAAAAACAAATAGAAAATAAGAAGACGAAACAAAAAAATAAAACATGGAGCAGTATAATGATTAATTATTTTAGAAAGAACAGAACTTGTTTGCCAGCAGTAGCTTTAATTGCGGTCTTATTTGTAAGTTTGATTTGTTTGTTCGGTATAAGGACACCGGGCTATGCAGTTTATATCAATGGTAGTAACGAGTTTGCCCTGAAACATAAGGGTGATTTGCAAAAGGCTCTAAACAAAATTGAGGCAAGGGAAGAGAAACGTTGCCGGCAGGATTTGGAACTAGCAAGTAAAGTGGAATGTAAGAGAGGTTTGGTAAGCCGAAACCAGTTGGTATCCTCTAAAGAAGTGGAAAACAAACTGGCCCCGGTTTTGGAATATAAGGCTCCGGCAGCAGCTATCATGGTTGATGGTAAAACCATAGCCTATGTTGAAAGCAAGGCAACAGCCAATAATCTGCTTGGTAAGTTAAAAAAAGAATACAGCCAGCCCGATAAAGGGGAAAAGTTAGTAGCTGTTTCTTTTGCTGAGAAGGTAAAGATTAAAGAGGAAAAAGTAGCAGTTAAAAAGTTGGTAACGGTAAAAGAAGCTTATGATCTTATTTGTACCGGAACTAGCAATCCGGAGAAATATATTGTTCAGGAAGGCGATAATTTATGGCTTATTGCCCGCCGCAATGATATGTATGTAGACGATATAGTTAAGGCTAACCGCCTGACTACGGAAAATCTACAATTAGAGCAGGAGTTAATTCTGGTAAAAAGCAAACCGTACATAAATGTTATTACCAAGGTAGAGGGAGAGAAAACCGAAGTTATACCTTATGAAACCAAGGTTATTGTTGATAAAAACTCTCCTGCCTCTATCCGCATCAAACAGGAGGGGCAAAATGGGGAGAGGCAGATAGCCTACACTGCCAGTAAGCGGAATGGTGTAATTGAAAAAACTAATGTAATAGAAGAAAAGATTCTAAAAGCTGCAGTCGATAAGGTTATTATTAAAGGAAACCGGGTAACCCAAATAGCCTCCCGTGGTGGCAGCGGGTCAGGATCCCTGGACTGGCCGACATACGGACGTATTACCCAATATTGCAGGAGCGGGCATGTGGCAATTGATATCGGGGGTAGCACTGGTCAGGCCATCAGAGCGGCTGATTCAGGTTATGTAAGTTTTACCGGCTATCAAGGCAGCTATGGTAGACTGGTCATAGTAGACCATAATAATGGAATAGTTACAAAATATGCACATTGCAGTTCCATAAATGTATCTACCGGTCAGAGGGTTAGTAAAGGAGAGACTATTGCTGCGCTAGGTTCAACCGGCCGAAGTACCGGGCCCCACTTACATTTTGAGGTACTGGTTCATGGCTCCCCAACTAATCCGCTTAATTACTTACGTTAATTAACTGTAACCCTGGCCGTTGGGTCAGGGTTTTTTTATGATTTTTGGCATGAAAGGAGACAGGTCTGTGTATGATGTAATAATCATCGGAGGTGGACCGGCCGGATTAACTGCTGCCATTTATACCGGCAGGGCCAAACTAAGAACCCTGGTGCTGGAAGCGGCTATCCTTGGTGGCAATGCCGGACAAACAGATCAGATTGATAATTATCCAGGCTTTCCCTTTGGTATCAGTGGTGCTGACCTGATGGAGAACTTCTGGAAGCAGGCGCAGCGCTTTGGGGCTGAATTAAAAATGGAGGAAGTAATCGGGATTGAGGAGTCTCCCGGGGGCAAACGAGTTATTACCGACCAGGGTGAATACCTGGCCCGTTCCGTAATCATCACCGTGGGCGCCAGAAGGCGGGAACTGGAAGTGGAAGGGGAAAAGGAATACCTGGGTCGAGGGGTTTCCTACTGCGCCACTTGTGACGGAGCCTTTTTCCAGGATTTCCCGGTTGCAGTAGTAGGCGGAGGCGACTCTGCAGTTAAGGAAGCGCTTTACCTGGCTGATATAGCATCACGGGTTTATTTGATTCATCGTCGGGAGGGTTTTCGGGCTAACCAGACCGCAGTTGATAAAATGCTGGCCAATGAAAGAATTGAACTTAAGCTAAACAAAGTGGTAAAACGTATAGAAGGTGAAGGCATGATGCAGAGCCTGATCCTGCAAGATGTTAAAACCGGAGAGGAAGAAACCTTGCAGGTGGAGGGGCTGTTTGTCAGTATCGGACTGGTGGCAGCGGTAGACTTTATTGAAGGTTTGCTGGAGACCGAAGATGGCTACATAGTGACCGATAAGAATATGGCTACGTCAGTACCCGGTATTTTTGCTGCTGGAGACATTAGAGTAAAAACGGCACGGCAAGTAGCTACTGCTGTGGGTGATGGGGCGCTGGCAGGAATAGCCGTTACTGAGTATTTGAAGGAATAGCGCCACTATTTGCTTCCCCCCCGGCCATCCAACCCATAGTATAATTGGGTGCGGAGGGGAGAGATAAAGATGTTGGGGATTAAAACGGCAGTTTCAGCTAAAAGCGTTGTTTTAATGCTGGTATTTATTTTAATAATAACTTTGCTGATAAATAAAAACAGCCAGTCACTGATGCGCTTTATGGTGGGACAGGAAATAAATTTAAAAACCGCTGATTTTAATCAGTATCAAAGTGAACATTATGACATTAAATACACTCCGGTAGATGAGCCCTATGTAAAGCTAATTGCCGGGTCAGCTGAAGAGGCTTATGATACAGTCAGTGCAATGTTTGGCCTGGAACCAGGGAGCAGGACTGTTATTGTGGTTTACCCGGATAGTAACAGTCTTTCCCAAAGCTTTGGCTGGGATAAGGACGCCAATGCCATGGGAGTTTATTGGGCAGGTTCCATCCGTATCTTGTCACCCCGGGAATGGCTGGGAGAACAGGATATGTCGTTACACTTCACCCGGGAAGGACCTATGGTTCATGAATTTGCCCATCTAATGGTTGACGAAATGAGCCGGGGAAATTATAATCGCTGGTGGACCGAAGGCATTGCCCAGTATGTTGAAAAGAAAACAACTGGATTTGAGTTTTCTAGTCCTTTTGCCGGGGGGGAAAAGGTAGAGTATTACCAGTTAAAACAACTGGCGAAAAAATTCGATGAACTGGATCAGTCCATAGCTTACTGGGAATCTCTTCAGGCGGCGGAATATATAGCTGATCGTTATGGTCAGGATAGTCTATTTAATATAACCCGGCAGCTGGGTCAGGGTAAAAGCTTGGAACAAGCTATCGAAAATACTCTAGCAATACCGTATACTGAATGGGAAGAAGATTTTTACCGGCATATTGCAAATGAAGTTTAACAAGAGGTGTAAATCTTGAAAGATACATTAATAATTAGAGGGGGGAACCCTCTTTATGGGACGGTACGGGCCAGTGGAGCGAAAAACGCCGGCCTGGTTATAATGGCTGCCAGTATTATGGCTGATGGTGAGACTATATTAGATAATGTACCCCGTATACGCGATGTTGAAGTAATGATAAAAATACTAAATGATATAGATGTGGACACACGTTGGAATGAGGATGGCAGCCTGTCCATTTGCTCACCGGCAGGTGGAATTAAGAGCCATACTTCCTATGAACTGGCTAAATTACTACGTGCGTCCAATCTTTTTCTGGGAGCCATGCTGGGGCGGCAACAAGAAGCTACCGTTTCCCTTCCGGGAGGATGTGATATAGGCTCTCGTCCAATGGATTTGCATATTAAGGGTATTCAGGCTCTAGGCGCAGAAGTCAATATTGAACATGGTTATATATTTGCCCGGAACTTAAACCCGGGCGGTGCCCGCATTTATTTGGATTTTCCCAGTGTTGGCGCTACCGAAAACATAATGATGATGGCTTCTAAAACTCCCGGCCTAAGTATAATTGAAAATGCAGCCAAGGAGCCGGAGATAGTAGATTTGGCTAATTTTTTAAACTCCATGGGAGGAAGAATCAGGGGTGCCGGTACAGATGTTATTAAGATTGAGGGAGTAAAACAGCTTAAGGCTTGCCGTTATGCCATCATCCCGGATCGGATTGAAGCTGGTACCTATATGGTAGCCGCAGCTATTTCCGGCGGTGAAGTGATGGTGGAAAACGTTATTCCCACTCATCTGCATCCGATTGTAGCCAAATTGCAGGAGACTGGAGCTGAGGTTAAAGAGACGAACGGTGGCATTCTGGTAAGAGCTGCCGATAAAATACTGCCGGTTGACATTAAAACCCTACCTTACCCGGGCTTTCCAACCGACATGCAGTCACAGATGATGGCCCTGTTATCCCTGGGGCAGGGGTCCAGTGTAATAGTTGAGAATGTTTTTGAAAACCGCTTTCAAATAGTCGATGAACTTAAGCGTATGGGTGCCAATATTAAGGTGGAAGGTCATACCGCAGTAGTAGAGGGAGTTGATACCCTCTATGGAGCTCGAGTAAAAGCAACTGACCTGCGTGCTGGCGCAGCTTTGGTACTGGCAGCTTTGGCTGCAAAGGGGCAAACTGTAATTGAAAATGCTATCTATATTTTTCGGGGATATGAAGATATATACAACAAATTGCGTGCTTTGAATGCCAATGTTATAGAGTAGCTAAAAAATTCATTAGGACGGATGTTTTACCTTGTTAGGGACAAGGCAAAACATCCGTCCTTTTTTATATATGGAAGATATTGAACAGTATAATAAAAGGCCATAGGTTAGAAAATATGACTACTTCCTACCACAACGGTGAGTAAACGGTTCAAGGAGGAGTGTTGTGAACAGGCAAGCGGTCAGGGGAATACTATACTTTCTCATTTTCTTTTGTGTTGGCCTTAGTGCTGTAGCCATTTTTAATCATAAATCACCGTCCAGCAAACCTATTACAGGGCAGGAGAAAATAGTCGTTAGTGGTACTATAAGTAAGGTAGCTGCCCAGGTTAGCCCGTCAGTAGTGGGTATCACTAACCTGAGCAGTGATGGTGATGTATTTAACCAGCGCAAGGTGGAGACAACTGGTTCAGGAGTTATTATCGACAACCAGGGGCATATTGTGAGTAATAATCATGTAGTAAAAAATGCCCGGCGCCTAATAGTAACTTTAGCGGACGGAAACGAAAAAGAGGCTAAAATAATTGGTACCGACCCCCGTACTGATCTGGCCTTAATTAAAATAAAGGTTGAACGGAAGGTAACGCCGGTACAATTTGGTGACTCTGATAAGCTGGTAGTAGGGGAGGAAGTTGTGGCTATCGGTAATCCCCTGGGACTGAGGTTTGCCCGTTCAGTTACCGCTGGTATAGTAAGTGGATTAAACCGTCTCCTGACTACTGAAGAAGGATTTACTTTCCGCCTCATACAAACCGATGCGGCTATTAATCCGGGTAACAGCGGGGGGGCTCTGGTTAATCTGCAGGGTCAACTGGTTGGGATAAACACTGTCAAAATAGCTGCTGAGGGATTTGAGGGTATGGGTTTTTCCATCCCTTCCAATCAGGTAAAAATGGTGATAGAGGATATAAAAAAACACGGGCGGGTTATACGCCCCTTAATGGGCATCAAAATAATTGGGGAAATAAGCGGGGATGAGGCCAGGTACTTTAATCTGCCGGTTTCCAGCGGTGTAGTGATTGAACCGGCGGCAGGTGGTCCGGCTGATAAGGCTGGTATTAAACGTTATGATATTGTATCTTCTCTGGACGGGGTAAAAATAGAAACCGCCTCCCAGCTGCAGGATTTAATATTCAGTAAAAAAATAGGCCAGGTAGTTAAGTTGCAATTGGTAAGACTACCCCGCACTCAGGCAGGACAAATGGAGGTTAGAACCATTAAAGTTAAACTGGATAAGTAACAGTCCAGATAGGACTGAACCTTCTGGACTGTTTTTGACCTGCTATGATGTTTTAAGGGAACCAGGAACCTTATTCTTCAATCGGTGTTGGAACTACCCCTCTCCTTCCTGTGGTAAATGTGATGATAATACTCTTACCCAGGCTTTCGCCTGCCTTTGATGTCAGATCGGGACCGATACGGATGGTGTATTTAGTATTGGACTTCAGTAATCCTATGGGTTTGATATAAATATTGCGGCGTTTAGCAGTAGCTGTGGATCGGACTACATTGTAGTCTATTCTCTTCTCAAGACGATCGCTGCCAGCCCAAAAATCTATCTGTGTCTTGTTATCTTCCCAGACTGAATCATCTACTACGTTCTTATCAAAAACCAGGGTGATGGTGCCGATACTACGAGAAACATTGGTGGCACCATTGGCAGGAATGGAGCTGACAAAATTAAGGGGCTTTTCTCCGGGTTGCGCCATTTCTATACCTCCTTTACTTAACTTGGTGTATACTATGCAGGCAAATACAACCCGGTTACCCCACAAAACAGGTAAGTTATGGTATATAAGTAACCACTATTATGAGAGAGGTACAGTTAAGGACGCGTAATATACATATTTGCACAACTATAGATACAAATTTAATTGTTTTGTGTCTGGGATAGACTGGAACATAAACACTGTGTCCTGTTTAATGTTGGCACGCATTTTGCAAATGATGAAAGTATTTACCGAAAGACGCAACCCCGGAGATAAGTTAGGTCTTATTCAGTTGGAATGATGCCATTCGAGCCGGTAGTAAAGTGTATCCGTACGGTTTTGCCCAGGGTATCCCCTGCCTTGGATTTCAGATTGGGGCTAATGACAATGGTGTACCTGGTATTGGCACGGAGCCGGCTTACGGGATGGACAAAAATTTTGCGGCGCTGGCTGAAATCAACCGTATCGCGAATTCTGGTGACCGTTATAGCTACCCGGGTAGAACCTCTAAACATACGAATTTTGGTGCGATTATTGGCCCAGACGGCATCGTTAACAACATTTTTGTCGAAAAATAAGGTGATAGTTTTTATAGCACGGGATACATTGGTTGACCCGCTGGCGGGAACGGAACGGACAAAATGTAAAGGTCTTGCTGGCATTTTCATACCTCCTTTTATAGATTTGCTGTATAATATGCAAATAAATAAGCCGGGGCTACTGTATAATCAGGTAAATAATGGGTGATTTTATATGGATGGTAAAAAAGAGATAACCAATATTATTAGAAGTAGAGGAAAAAACGTTTTTTTGTTAATGGGATAGATTGGAATAATGACACTTCTATCCGGAAAAGATGGTATACATTTTGCATGAGATGGAGGGGCTATGCGATATCGGATTATATCAGTAGGTAAAATTAAAGAGGCTTTCTTTTTAAAAGGGATTAACGAATACTTAAAAAGGCTGCAGCCCTATACCGGAATCGAACTGGTAGACGGTCTGGAGGAAAAAACCAATCCCCGGGCGGGGCAGAGTGAAATTAATCGGGTGCTAAGTAGGGAAGGCGAGCGGGTTTTAAAGCTGGTTGGTGATGATGAAATCCTGGTGGTCCTGGATATCCAGGGGAGCAGTATTAGCTCGGAAGCGTTTGCCGGGCTGCTGGAGCAATGGAATCTCTCCGGTAAATCCAGGGTTAACCTGGTTATAGGAGGTTCCCACGGCCTATCTGATGAGGTGAAGAGAAGAGCTAATTACCGTCTTTCCTTTTCCCCCATGACTTTCCCCCACCAGATGGCTGTCCTTATGCTTACCGAACAGCTTTACCGGGGATTTAAAATATTAAAAGGGGAACCGTATCATAAGTAATGTTTTTAATACACTGTAATATTTGCCATAATAATAAAATAGATACCTCATTAAAGGGGGATTAACATGGAGAAAACAGTAGTTCGACAACTGGTTAGGGACACTGGTAGGTACGCTAATCAGGAAGTGGAAATCAGCGGGTGGATCAGGAGTAATCGTGACCAGAAATCCTTTGGATTTATTGCGTTAAATGATGGTACTCATTTTAATACGCTCCAAGTAGTCTATGAAAAAGAGTCCCTGGACAACTTTGAAGAGGTAGCCCGGTTTAGAACGGGTGCGGCGGTTACGGTTAGAGGGATACTGGTGGAGACCCCACAGGCCAAACAGGCTTTTGAAATAAAGGCCCGGGAGGTAATTTTAGCCGGGGATTCCCCGGAAGATTATCCTATACAACCTAAACGTCATACCCGGGAGTTTTTACGTGAAGTAGCTCATTTACGCCCCCGCACCAATTTGTTTGCCGCCGTTTTCCGGATACGTTCGCTGG
>JAAYCQ010000252.1 GCA_012729715.1 Syntrophomonadaceae bacterium | reverse complement strand
TACGTCAGGAGACTAGAAAAGCAGTTTCTATAGGCAACAGGCAGGCAGCTAAAATCTATGGTCTGGAAATAATATATCCGGATATAGCCGAAGAAGGTAATATCACCCGATTTATCCACATTAGCCGAGAAAAAAGGGAAACCTTTGGAGATAAGGCCAGCATTATTCTTGTATTACCTGACCGGGCGGGAGCCCTCTATGAAGTGCTGGGAGTCTTCGCCCAAAGAAGTCTAAATCTGAGTAAGATTGAATCCTACCCGGGACACAATGCTGGGGCGGGTTATTATTTTTATATCGAAGTTGATACTCCTGTAGGTGAAGACCTGCAACTGGTGCTTTACGAATTGCAGGGACTTTGTAGCTATATAAAATATTTGGGGTCTTACCGAAGAGCGGGTTAATAGTAAGGGGTAAGGGGTGGGGATGAGGAGTGAGAGGTGAGGGTTGAGACGTGAGGCATGAAGAGCGAACATGGGGACTGTCCCTGCTGTTTAACCCGGAACCAAAAAGACAGAGGGACTGTCCCCTGTGTTCGCCGGATTAAGGGGGAATAATATCCTCAGACGTCTTATATCCGACATCCGACTTCCATTATGAAAGGGGTGGTGCGATAGATAGAATGGATCACTAGAAGCAGGGATTTAAAATATGAATATGAATCTTATCGCGGGTATCTAAGGGGTGATGCGATCGATAGTTTGGCTCAGATAAGCAGGAATTTAAAAATATAAATATGAATCTTATCGTGGTTATCACGGAAACACTTCGGGATAACACGTACTCAGCAGGGGAAAGTTTACTTTTGCAATATTTTAAAAAACATAAGATGAGAGGAGGTGGTGCCCTATCGTAAAAACCCGGGGTAAAGCGCAAAGTTGACAAGCTAATAGCCTTACTTTAGAATTATTCAAGTACTAATCTAGTTCGGAGGAGAATTCATGCAGCTTAAAGCCCCCAGGGGTACATACGATATTTTACCTCCTGAATCCAGTAAATGGCAGTATATAGAAGGTATTCTGAAGGAAACCGCAGAAACGTTTGGTTACCGAGAAATTCGCACGCCCATTTTTGAGCATACGGAATTATTTGAGCGCGGGGTAGGTACCAGTACTGATATAGTTACCAAGGAGATGTATACTTTCAAAGATAAATCCTTACGCAGTCTCACCCTGCGTCCGGAAAACACCGCCTCCTGTGCCCGGGCTCTAATTGAACATAGCATTTACAGTGGCATAATGCCGGCCAAATGGTATTACATTGGGCCGATGTTTCGTTACGATCGTCCCCAGACCGGCAGGTATCGGCAATTTCATCAGTTCGGGGTAGAGGCTTTTGGTAGTAATAGTCCCTATTTAGATGCAGAAGTCATTATTCTTCTAATCGAGGTCTTAAAACGTCTGGGTTTAAAGGAATATGAGCTACATATTAATTCAGTTGGTTGCACGCAATGTCGCGATGTTTACCGGCAAAAATTAATTGAACATATTACTCCGGTAAAGGATAGGCTGTGCCCTGATTGTCAGACCCGCTACCAGCAAAACCCGTTACGGGTTTTGGATTGCAAGGAGAAATCCTGTCACCAGGCTATAGTAAACTACCCCACTCTTTTTCAGCACCTGTGCAGTGATTGTGCCTCGCACTATGATATGGTTAAAGAAGCTCTGAAGGCTAATTCTATAGATTACCGGCACGATGATAACCTGGTTAGGGGACTGGATTATTATACTAATACTGCTTTTGAGATTCATATCCCCGGCATTGGTGCTCAAAGTGCGGTAGGCGGAGGTGGAAGGTATAACGGTCTGGTGGAAGACTGTGGCGGCCCCGACCTGCCGGGTATAGGATTTGCTATGGGTATAGAGCGTTTGCTACTGGCGGTAAATACCCTGGCGGCAAAAGGGTTGGATTCCGGAAAAAGCGATGTTTTCATTACTACTATGTCTGACCAATACGAACTCCAGGCTTTGGAACTACTAACTCGCTTGCGTCAGAAAAATATAAGAGCTGAGAAAGATTATATGGGACGTAGTGGACGGGCGCAGATGAAGTATGCGGATAAACTGGGGGCCAGAATGGTAATAATCATTGGTGATGATGAAATCCAGCAAGGCTATTTTACTCTCAGGGACATGCAGAGCAAAGAGCAGGTTCAAATCGATAAGAAAGAGATTGTTGAATCTGTCAAAGATAGACTGGCTAAGTTTAGAGGAGGAAACGGGTAGATGAAAAGAACTCACAGGGCTACGGAACTTGCCCTAGAAAACGTCGGTGAAGTGGTTACCCTCAATGGTTGGGTTGATAGTCGGAGGGATCACGGAGGCCTCATATTTATTGATTTAAGAGACCGTTCCGGTATAATTCAGGTGGTTTTCAGTCCTGAGGTAAACATGGACGCCTTTCGCCTGGCGGAACAGGTACGCAGTGAATATGTGGTAGCAGCTAAGGGCAAAGTTTGCCAAAGACCTCCAGAGACCGAAAACCCTAACTTGAAAACTGGCAAAATAGAAATATACGTTGAAAAGATGGAAGTTTATAGTGCTGCCCGTACCCCACCTTTCTATATCGAAGACGATATTGAGGTAGATGAAACCCTGAGGCTCAAATACCGTTACCTGGATTTGCGCCGTCCCGAGATGAGAGACAACCTTATCCTGCGCCACCGGGTTATAAAAATAATGCGTGATTTTTTAGACCGAAAAGGTTTTCTGGAAATAGAAACCCCTATGCTGACCAAAAGTTCTCCTGAGGGTGCCAGGGATTACCTGGTTCCCAGCCGGGTTCACCCTGGGCAGTTCTATGCTTTACCCCAGTCACCTCAGATATTCAAACAATTACTGATGGTAGCAGGTATGGAGAAATACTTTCAGATTGCCCGTTGTTTCCGGGACGAAGACTTACGAGCCGATCGTCAGCCTGAGTTTACCCAACTGGACCTGGAAATGTCATTTATCGATGAGGAAGATATCTTTAGTCTGGTGGAACAACTGATACAGGAAATATTTGGTGGAGGTATTGGCCGTCAGATTAATATACCTTTTCCACGTATAGCCTATGATGAAGCTATGCAGAAATATGGCAGTGATAAGCCAGATATGCGCTTTGGATTGGAAATTAAGGATATTACCGAAATTGTTAAAGATGTGGACTTTAAAGTTTTTTCTGCTGCGGTAGAGGCCGGTGGAGTAGTTCGGGCTATTAATGCTAAAACCTGTGCTTCATTTACCCGCAGAGAGATTGATGATCTGGGTAAGATGGCAGTGCAAAATGGGGCTCGGGGTATGGCCTGGATAGTAGTAACTGAAAACGAATTAAAATCACCGATTGCGAAGTTCTTTAGCGAAGAAAAAATGCAGGAATTACTTACTGCGCTGGATGCGCAACCTGGGGATCTCTTGCTTTTTGCTGCCGACCAACCCGATGTAGTAGCACGGGTGCTGGGTAGTTTGCGTTTGGAACTGGGTAAGCGGCTTGGACTTATAGATGAAGGTAAATTAAATTTTGTCTGGGTAGTAGATTTCCCCCTGCTTGAATATGATACGGAAGAGAAACGCTATGTAGCAGTGCACCATCCCTTTACTTCCCCCCGGAAAGAGGATCTTGATTTACTTGATAAGTCTCCTGGTAAGGTTAAGGCCCGCGCTTATGACCTGATACTTAATGGTACTGAAATCGGTGGTGGGAGTATAAGAATACACCGCCGGGATTGGCAGGAAAAAATGTTTTCCTTGCTCAATATCAGCCCGGAAGAAGCGGAAGATAAATTCGGTTACTTATTGGAAGCGTTTCAGTACGGAACTCCTCCCCATGGGGGAATAGCCTTCGGCATTGACCGCCTGTTGATGATAATGGCTGGCAGGCAAAGTATTCGTGACGTTATGGCCTTCCCCAAGACCCAGAGTGCCTCCTGTCCCATGACTGAAGCGCCTTCTGGAGTAAGTCCCAGGCAGCTGCGGGAGCTGGCTTTGAAGATAAGAGATAAGTAACATAAATGCCAGAAATGGTGCATAGTGGTGTATAGTAGTTTCTTGAAGAAGTATTTAATCT
>JAAYCQ010000251.1 GCA_012729715.1 Syntrophomonadaceae bacterium | reverse complement strand
TGATATAAAATTCGAATCTACAAAAGAGCTTGTGGAACGGATTGGATGTACCGCTTTTACATCACCTCAAGAAGTTTCTCGCTCGGCTGATATCTTATTTATAACTACGTCGGATACGGCTATCGAGGGCGTTATCGATAGCCTGGCGGATATAGGCGCTTTTTACGCCGGACAGATAGTAGTCCATATGAGCGGGGCCCAGTCTTCGGAAATTTTAGACCGGGCCCAGGATTTTGGCGCCCAAGTTTTGTCCGTTCATCCCTTGCAATCATTTGCCAACGTTGAACGGGCTGTTGAAAACCTTCCCGGATCCATTTTCAGTATTGAGGGAGATCGGGAAGCATATGATACTGCTGTTTGTATTGTAGAATCCCTGGGGGGAGAATACTTTTTTATTGATCGCAAGGCCAAGCCCCTGTACCATGCCGGGGCCTGTGTGGTTTCCAATTATTTGGTCACAATCATTGATTTTGGTATTAAATTACTGGAGTCTACCGGAATTCCCAGGCAGGTTGCCAGCAGGGCTCTGTTGCCGCTCATTAATGGCACAGTCAACAATGTGGAGAATGTAGGTATTCCCAAAGCCTTGACCGGACCTATTTCCCGGGGTGATTTAAGCACCATATTAAAGCATCTTGACTGTTTGCAAGAGATGGCTCCAGAGCTTATGAAGCTGTACAGTTGGCTGGGATTTTATACTGCCCAGATTGCGGTCGAAAAGGGTACTATAAACCAGCAAAGCATGGAAGAGTTTCAACAGGTATTTATGCAACAACTCTCAAAGATTGTCAGCGCCAGTTAAGTTGGCAGTCCTAAAGGAGGTTATATACCATGGCTAGAGTTACAACAGCGACCCTAAGAGACAAAAAGGCTAAGCAGGAAAAAATCAGCATGCTTACCTCGTATGATTATTCTACTGCCGGTCTGGTTGACCAGGCAGGCCTGGATATGATACTGGTGGGCGATTCACTGGGGATGGTGGTTCTAGGGTATGAGAATACCCTGGCGGTTACCATGGATGATATGGTTCATCATACCCGGGCAGTAGTAAGGGGCACTAAAAATGCAATGGTAGTAGCAGATATGCCTTTTCTTTCTTACCATGTTTCCACTGAAGAGGCAGTTCGCAACGCCGGTCGTTTTATCCAGGAAGGTGGTGCCCAGGCAGTAAAACTGGAAGGCGGAGTCGAGAGAGTAGAAGCGGTAAAAGCTATTCTCGATGCCCAGATTCCAGTGATGGGACATATAGGTTTAACCCCCCAATCAGTCAACCAGTTTGGTGGCTTTAAGGTACAGGGGAAAGACCTGGAAACTGCACGCAAACTCTTGCGTGATGCTCAAGCTCTGGAAAAAGTAGGAGTATTTTCCATGGTGTTGGAAGGTGTTCCCACCGCCCTGGCTAAAAAAGTAACCGAAGAGGTGTCAGTGCCTACTATTGGTATAGGTGCAGGACCATACTGTGACGGCCAGGTGCTGGTTATCAATGATATGCTGGGCATGTTCTCAGGACATATTCCCAAATTTGTTAAGAAGTATGTCGACCTGCAGCCCCTGATTATGGAGGCCTTAAAAGCCTACAAAAAGGAAGTTGAGGAAGGCACTTTCCCCGGTCCTGAACATGGTTTCACCATATCTGATGATGTGCTGGATAAACTATACTAATCTGCTATGCAACTAGGCACGCAAATGGGGTTGTGGTTAATTCTGTAATAAAGAGAAATGCGTATGCATTTCCGCAATAATTTAAAATTTAAAATTCTTAAATTTAAAATTGGAATCAGTCGGGCAGGTTCATGGCCTGCCCGGCCTTAACAAATATTACGAGGGATGTTATGGAAGTAATCAGTAGTATTAACAAGATGCAGGAATGGTCACTACAAGCGCGTAAACAAGGTAAAAGCATAGGGCTGGTACCTACCATGGGCTATCTTCACGATGGCCACCTGTCACTGGTGCGGGAAGCAAGAAAAAACTGTGATGCGGTAATAGTAAGCATATTTGTAAATCCCCTGCAATTTGGACAGGGTGAGGACTTTGAAGAATATCCCCGGGATCTCACCCGGGATAGTGCCCTGCTGGAAGCAGCAGAAGTAGATGCGCTGTTTGCGCCTTTGGCCCGGGAAATGTACCCGATAGGGTTTAGCAGCAGTGTTGAGGTAAATGGTGAAATTACGGAAAAAATGTGCGGTGCATCGCGGCCGGGGCACTTTAAAGGAGTCACTACCGTTTGTACCAAACTTTTTCACGCCTGTCTGCCCGACATGGCGTTTTTCGGGCAAAAAGATGCCCAGCAGCTTTTGATTATTCAAAAAATGGTAAGAGAGCTTAATTTTCCTCTAAAAATTGTTCCGGTGCCGATTGTTCGGGAGGAGGACGGGCTCGCCCTGAGTTCGCGCAACGTTTACCTGGAGGGTGTACAGCGACAGGAAGCCCTGGTTCTGATTAAAGCCCTGAAACAGGCAGAGGAACAAATTAGAGAGGGAGAGAGGGATATAGAAAGGCTGACAGCTGATATCAAAGCAACCATTGCAACCAGTCCCCAGGCCGAGATAGATTATGTGGAAATCTTAAACGGCGATAATCTTTCTGAGTTAGAAAGAGTTGAGGGACGGGTATTGATTGCGCTGGCAGTTAAGTTTGGTAAAACTAGATTAATTGATAACCTGTTGGTGGAGGTGTAAAATCAGGTGCTTCGTTACATGCTAAAATCCAAGATTCACCGTGCCGTGGTTACCGATGCGTCATTAAACTATGTAGGCAGTATTACTATTGATAAGGACTTGATGGATGCAGCTGATATAGTGGAGAATGAGAAAGTAACCATAGTAAATAATAATAATGGTGAACGCTTTGAAACTTACGTTATTGAGGGGGAACGTGGTTCCGGAGTGATTTGTTTAAACGGAGCAGCAGCTCGCCTGGTGCAAAAGGGTGATGTGGTTATTATACTTACCTATACTATTTTGAAGAATGAAGAGTGCGCTAACCACAAGCCCAGGCTGGTATTCGTTGGGGAAAATAACAGCATCAAAAAAGTTTGCCAGGGTCGCTACGAGTAAGTCCCAGGGGGACAGTTCCGTTTGACTTAAGTTATGTAAACTGTAATAAGGAGAAAAACGGAGTTTTTCTGCGATAATTCAAAATTCAAAACTAAAAATTCATAATTAATAATAAGGAAGTTGTAATAATGACATTAGAATTACGGGATTTCATAACCCGTAGGAAAAGGGAACTTAATGCCCTGATACTGGCTCATTTCTACCAGTTGCCGGAGATACAGGATATAGCCGACTATGTGGGGGATTCCCTGCAGTTAGCCCGGCAGGCGGCAGAAACTGAGGCTGATGTTATAGTTTTTTGCGGGGTAAGCTTTATGGCGGAAAGCGCCAAAATATTAAGCCCCGATAAAATGGTTCTGCTGCCCGAAATTAAAGCCGGTTGCGCCATGGCTGACATGGTTACGGCTGAGGATTTGAGAAGCCTGAAGGAAAAACATCCCGGGGCAGTAGTAGTTTGTTATGTTAATTCTATGGCTGCAGTCAAGGCTGAGAGCGATATATGCTGCACATCGGCTAACGCTGTAAATGTGGTTAAATCGATACCGCAGGATAAGACGGTTATTTTTGCACCTGACCGCAACCTGGGGGCCTATATCCAAAGCCAGACCGGGCGGAAAATGATACTGTGGGAAGGGTGCTGTCCGGTACATGATGAATTAAACGGAGAAGAAGTCAGGGAACAGATGCGGCTGTATCCCGGGGCTAAAGTAGTAGTACACCCGGAATGCGCGCCAGATGTGATTGATTTGGCCGATGCCGTTCGTTCCACTGCCGGCATCTTAAACTATGTTAAAAACAGCCCGGATAAAGAGTTTATTATCGGTACCGAAGAAGGCTTTATTTATACACTGCAAAAAAACTGCCCGGATAAGGTATTTCACCTCGCCCGGCAGCAGTTTCGCTGTGAAGACATGAAACTGACTACATTAGAGAAACTGGCAGTTTCCCTGGAACAGCTGCAATACCAAATAGAAGTCCCGGAAGACATCCGTCAGAGGGCTTATCTGACTCTTGAGAGAATGCTAAAAATTAATTAAGAATTTTGAATTTTGAATTCTTAATTAACGGGGAAATGCTTCGCATTTCTTTTATTGCACTAACGGTTAGAGGTTAAGCCTAAAATAAAGAGAAATACGAAGTATTTCAACCATAATTAAAAATTAAAAATTAATAATTCAAAATTTCTTATTGGGGTTAAGGTAATATTTAAGGGAACGAGAATATTAATATGATTATTACCAGGTATATAGGGGTTCTTGACCGGGATACGCCGGTAATTAATACCGATTTTCTAATTATTGGCGGCGGTATAGCCGGCCTTTTTACCGCTTTAAAAGCGGTTGCCTATGGCAAAGTCGTAGTTTTAACCAAAAAAACAATTGAAGATTCCAATACGGGCCTGGCCCAGGGGGGAATTGCTGCTGCTGTGCATGAGGAGGATTCCCCTTTTCTGCATTTAGAAGATACCCTGGAGGCCGGAGCCGGACTATGTGACATCGAAGCAGTAGATGTACTGGTAAGAGAAGGTCCCGACCGGGTGCGAGAGCTTATGGCGGCCGGAGCCCAGTTTGACATGAAAAATGGCAATGTTTCATTAACCCGGGAAGGTGCTCATAGCAGACCCCGTATCCTGCATGCCGCCGATGCCACCGGCGAGGCCATTCGTAAAGCCCTGGTCAAACGCTGCGAAGAAAACCCGGATATAAACATTATTGAGGATCAGTTTTTAATAGATGTACTTACCGGTAATATGGGCCGCGAGTGTTACGGTGCTCTGGTTTACGACAGCAACAGTCAATCCCAGCTGCTCTATGCCGCCCGGGCTACTATAATTGCTACCGGGGGAGCGGGGCAATTATATAAAAATACTACCAATCCTGATGTTGCTACTGCTGATGGCATGGCCGCCTGTTTTCGGGCCGGCTGCCGCATTAGTGATATGGAATTTATCCAGTTTCATCCTACCGTACTTTTCAGCCGCGATACCCAGCGTTTCCTTATTTCCGAGGCAGTTCGGGGAGAAGGCGGACTGCTCTATAACTCGCAGGGGGAGAGGTTTATGCACAAATACCACCCTCTGGAGGAATTGGCTCCCCGAGACGTGGTATCACGGGCTATTCTTAATGAAACCAGCATTGCCGGTACTGAATACGTTCATTTAGATATGACTGTTATACCGAAAGCTACTACCCGCTTTCCTAACATATATCGTACCTGTTTGCAGCGGGGTGTTGATATCGAAAAGGACTATGTACCAGTTTCCCCTGCTGCTCACTATACCATGGGGGGAATCGGAACCAACACCCATGGCGAAACCGACATTTACGGCCTGTACTGCTGTGGCGAAGCGGCCTGCACCGGAGTGCACGGGGCCAATCGTCTGGCCAGCAATTCCCTGCTGGAAGGCATTGTCTTTGGCCAGCGCATAGTGGATAAAGTTGAAGACATACTATATCGCCGGACCGTTAAAGTGGATGAAATATTCCGCGACTTTGACCATAGCTGGGTTTATGTGCCTACGGACGAAAAATTGGAGCCCATAGAAGCCAAACCTGCCCTACAGGAAATAATGTGGGATTATGTGGGTATAATACGAAACGAGGATAGCCTTAAGAAAGCTAACCAACAGGTGGAATACTTGTATAACAACCTGGCCCGCGGTAAGGACCCGTTGGCTTACTATGAAGTAATAAATATGCTAACCGTGGCCCGAATCATTATCCAGGCAGCCCTCTGGCGCCAGGAAAGCCGCGGCGGCCATTTCCGCTCCGACTACCCCGAGCGCGACGATGTCAGATGGCTGAAACACACCAGCTTCGTCAACTGTTAGAAAAATCCGCGGAAATCCTTATAGAATCCGCGCGAGCGAAGCAAGCCCGCGTCTATTTTGGAGGTTTTTAATGGAATATATCGGATTAAACGAATTGATTGACCGGGCCTTACAAGAAGATATTGGGCATGGGGATATAACTACCGAAAGCCTTATTCCTGAAGGGATGCAGGCCTCCGGGGTTTTTGTGGCTAAAAGTGCCGGAATTTTAGCCGGTATCAATGTATCCCGGGCAGTTTTCCGCTACCTGGAATCAGGCATTACCTTCGAAACTTTTAAAACCGATGGCGATACCCTGGCTGCAGGGGATGTTATTGCCCGGGTTACCGGAAAAGCCGCCACCCTTTTAACTGGAGAAAGGGTAGCCTTAAATTTCCTCCAGCGTCTTTCCGGGATTGCCACCAAAACACGCCGTATGGTAGAACTTATAAAATACCTGCCCGCCGAGCTGGTTGATACTCGCAAAACTACTCCCGGACTGCGAGTTCTGGAGAAATATGCAGTGGCCGTAGGTGGTGCCCGTAATCACCGCTTCGGTTTATATGATGGGGTAATGATAAAGGATAACCATATAAAAGCGGTAGGTAGCATAACTGGGGCAGTTTCCGCTGCCCGCCAAAAAATCCCTCATACCATCAAAGTAGAAGTAGAAGTAGAAAACCTGGAACAATTAGAGGAAGCCCTGCAGGCAAGGGCCGATATTATCCTGTTGGATAACATGGATATAGAACAGATGAAAAAAGCAGTAGAAATTACCGCAGGCCGTGCACTCCTGGAAGCATCCGGTGGCATTAATGAAGACACCCTGGCAGAAGTAGCTAAAAGCGGTGTAGACTTCATCTCCTCCGGAGCCCTGACCCACTCTGCCGTAAGCCTTGATATCAGTTTTAACCTGACCGAAACCTGGTAAGATGTTCTCCTTGGCAGATTGTTAACCATAATATAAAATAGAGGTTAACAATACAAGAGGAGCAATTTAATGAAAATTTCTACCCGGGAAATAGTAATGGCAGCAATGTTTACTGCCATCATGTGCGTTATTACCATCATGGTACGGATATTTCAACCAGTTGTGGTAATACCCTTTAGCCTGCAGCCTCTGGTCATGTTGCTGGCAGCCTATCTCTTATCGCCCCGGGCCGCCTTTTTAAGCATGTTGGCCTATTTATTACTGGGCTTAATCGGACTGCCGGTATTCTCCAGTCCCCCTTATGGTGGTCCTGCCTATGTGCTGGTACCCAGTTTTGGTTTCCTGCTGGGATTTCCCCCTGCTGCCTGGCTGCAATCACATCTGATTAAAAAAAGCACCATGGTAAATTTTATACTGGCAGGCCTGGCGGGAATACTTGTTTACTATGCTATCGGTCTGCCCTATATGTACCTAATTTTAAATTTTTACTTGAAAAACAGTATTGATATTCTAAAAATAATCCAGATAGGATTTATCCCTTTCATAACCCTGGACCTGGCCAAGATGGTGGCAGCAGCCCTCCTGGCCCGTAAACTAAGTACCAGATTGTAACGTAATTCTGTAGGGGCGAACCCGAGGGTGACAGGGGACGGTTCCTGTGTCACCTTAAGCTTAAGGTGACACAGGAACCGTCCCCTGTCACCCCTCAATTAATCTAAGCTTGTACCTGGCGGGTTTGGAGGGTAGTATAGATAACAAGAGATAAGCGAGGAATATGATTTACATCGAAACTACCGCTACTACTAAGAGGAGGAAAATACGATGATACTGGTATTCGATGTTGGTAACACTAACATGGTGGTCGGGGTTTATCAGGAAGATAAACTCCTTACTCATTGGAGAATTCGCACTGATACCCTGCGTACCTGCGATGAATATGGGATGATAATCAAGGCCCTGTTTGACTACCAGCAAATAGAAATGAAAAAGGTAAAAGCAGTAGTAATTTCCTCAGTAGTACCCTCACTAATGGCGGAACTGGAAGGGCTAAGCTATAAGTATTTCTCCTGCCGTCCCCTGGTAATAGGGCCGGGGGTTAAAACCGGACTGGCCATAAAATATGAAAATCCGCGCGAAGTAGGGGCTGACCGGGTAGTGAATGCCGTGGCCGCCTATCATAAATATGGAGGACCGCTGATTATTGTGGACTTTGGCACGGCTACTACCTTTTGCGTGGTTAATGAACAGGGAGAATACCTGGGTGGTGCCATAGCCCCCGGGATAGCCGTAGCCAGTGACGCCCTGGTAGCCAAAGCAGCCAAACTGCCCCGGGTTGAGCTGGTAAAACCCCGCACCCTGATTGGCAGGAACACCGTTGCCAGCATGCAGGCTGGAATTATTTATGGCTTCGTGGGGCAGGTTGAAGGTATAATCAACCGCATGAAAAAAGAAATTGAAGGTCGCTGTAAGGTAGTAGCAACGGGTGGCCTGGCCAAGGTAATTGCCCAGGAAACTGATGTTATTGAAATCGTCGATGATTTTCTTACCCTGGAAGGACTACACTTAATTTATGAAATTAACCGGGGGTAATAATGTTTAAAATAGGTCATGTAGAAATTTCCAACCGGGTAGTGGCTGCACCTATGGCCGGCGTAAGCGACCGGGCTTATCGGCATATGGCTCAATTATTCGGCTGTGGTTTAATTTTTTCGGAAATGATTAGCGACATGGGCCTGATTTATGGACAGGCCAAAACCCGGCAACTGGCCGAGCATAACGGAGATCGGCCTCTGGCCTTGCAGATATTTGGTTCTCAATTGGAACCCATGGTAAAAGGTGCTCAAATCCTGGAAGAGCTGGGGGCTGACCTCATAGACATAAACATGGGCTGTCCCACTCCCAAGATAGTTAAAAACGGTGAAGGGGCAGCCCTGATGCTTAACCTTCCCCAGGCTCGCGAAATCATTAGGGAAATTGTCCGGGCAGTCCAGGTTCCAGTAACAGTTAAAATGCGCAGAGGTTGGAATGATGAGGACAAAACCTGTATTGAACTGGCCGGTATAGCAGAGGCAGAAGGGGCCAGCGCTGTAACCCTGCACCCCCGCAGCCGCTCCCAGTTTTTCTCCGGGCATTCCGACTGGGAAATGATAAAGATAGTTAAAAAAAATCTCACTATCCCGGTAATTGGTAATGGCGACGTCTGGAGTGCAGATGATGCCCTGAAAATGATGGAAGAGACAGGATGCGACGCGGTTATGATAGGTCGGGCTGCCCTGGGCAACCCCTTTATATTCAGAGAAACTGCCGAACTACTGGAGCACGGACACCGTATTTCTCCTCCTACTATCGAGGAGCGGATAGCCGCTGCCTATCAACACCTGGAACTGGCCTGCTCCTATAAAGGAGAAACTGTTGCCATACGGGAAATGCGTAAACACCTGGCCTGGTATACCCGGGGTATGCGCGGTGCTGCCCGTATCCGTGAAGAAATAAACCGTGCCACCAATCGCGCCCAAATTGATTCTATCCTTAACCACCTGTTATCTTATTAGACTTTCACGGTTCCGTACTCTCCATAACTGCAGCGTTAGAATCACCCATCGTCACATCTCTCTGGCATAGATTCTGTTAACCTGTAGGGGCGAACCCGTGTGTTCGCCCGCGGGTAGCCGGACAGGAAGCAGAGGGACTGTCCCCGTGTTTGCCCGGGCTTAACCACAAAAACGCACATCTATTTTCTTATTAACCCGTCATGTCCGGAGGACGTACCCTGAAGGGCACACGGCAACCACCAATGAAAATGTAAGCACGTAATCTGTAGGGGCGGACCCATGTGTCCGCCCGCGGGATTGCAGTGGTCGGCCGGGCAGACACACGGGTCTGCCCCTACAAAAAACTATAGAATTAATCTGCGGAAATCCTGATATAATCCGCGCGATCCGCGTGAATTAAAATCTATTTTCTAATTAGCCTTTTACGATTGTTTCACGTGAAACTATGTGTCTCCAAGAGAATCATTAGTACCTGCCGGACATAAGTTTTCTATTTATCCAAGTTATGATATACTTCATGTGAAAATTATTAAGGGCAGAGGAGATTATCATGAAAGATACAGTTATGCTTATAGCATTATATAATCAGCGGGCACTGGGGGTTAGATACCTGGCCGAAGCCCTTAAGAAAAACGGATACAAAGTTATTACGGTTTTTTTCAAAGACTTTAACAGTATCTCGCCCAGCAAAGTATCGGAAAAAGAAATGCAATTGCTGGTTGAGCTTATAAATAAAACCGAACCTTCATTTATAGGCTTAAGCGTAATGTCTTCCCTTTATTTGGAGTCAGTCTATCTGGTAAATGAATGTATAAGGAAAAACTTCAACCTTCCAGTGGTATGGGGGGGAGTTTACGCATCTTTATTTCCCGGCCATGCGTTGGAATATGCCGATTATGTCATTCGCGGTGAAGGCGAGGAAGCTATGGTGGAATTGTTTGACACCTTGCGGGAAGGAAAGGACCCCGCGCAGCTGCAAAACCTGGCTTATAAGGACAGCGACGGGCAATTAGTAGTTAATGATGTCAGGCCCATAGTTGATGTAGATGAACTCGGATTCCCGTCAGTTGGGGACCAGGGCCATTACTATATCCATGATGATAAAATTACTGCCGGCGATCCGCAAATGGGTGGCTTTACCTACGAATTAACCGCTTCCCGGGGATGCCCTTTTAAGTGTTCCTATTGCAGTTCGATTAATTTACGCAGGATATATAAGGGTAAGGGAAAATACGTACGCTTTCGCAGCGTAGATAGCGTCATGGCAGAATTAAACCAGGCCAAAAAAGCCCTGCCCCACTTAAAAGTAATTCATTTCTGGGACGAAATATTTTCCAATGAAGCCGGTTGGGTGGAAGAATTTAGCCAACGCTACCCCCGGGAGATTGGCATTCCTTTTAGAGTCTGGGGGCACCCCTTAATGATTAACCACCGTATAATCAGCAACCTGGTGGAAGCCGGGCTCTACCAGATCGTGGTAGGAATACAGAGCGGCTCCCCCCGCATTCGTAAAGAAGTATTTCACCGTAATGAATCTCAGGAAGAAATCATCAAATGTAGCCAGGTTCTAGCCGAATGCAAGGTGCCCAAGGTAATCTATGACTTTATGATCCATCACCCCTTTGAATCACTGGAGGAACTGAAAGAAACATACCGCTTATGTTTGGAGCTAAAACCTCCTTTTGAACTGCAAATACACGGTCTGCATTTTCTCCCCGGTACGGACATTGTACAAATGGCTTTGGATGCCGGATATTACTCCTGTGAAGAAATGAATGCCAAAATGTATGGGAGTCTGAAAGAACAGTTTGAAAGCTGGTACTGGGATGTATCCGCATCCGAAAATATTGATGAAATTACCTGTTGGACAAGTATGATATTCCTGACTCAGTTCCCCTCCTTGCGCACAATGCTTAAGAAAATGGAAAGCAATCTAGAGCATAATAAGGGATTGAATAACATTTACCGCTTACAGCTCATCATGAATAAAGTACTCAAGTTCCGTAACCTCGCCCAAAAAGCCATACTGGTCGTAAAACCATAATCCCCCTGCACCAGATGGGAGTGGTCCGGAGCCACTTCCATTCATAAGCTCTCGTACTAATCCCTGTTCAGGTGGGGATGTCCGGGGGACCCTCTTCATAATCTCTTGTGCTAACCTAAGCAACCTGTGTAGGCGGGAGTGGTCCACAGGACTATCCCTGTTCGTAGTCTCTTGTGCTAACTTAATCAACCTGTATAGGCGGGAGTGGTCCACAGGACTATCTCTGTTCATAATCTCTTGTGCTAACTTATTCAACCTGTATAGGTGGGGGTGGTCCGAAGGACCACCCCCGGTCATTTTCCCTTGTACTAACTTATTCCCCATGGTAAAATAAACAAAAAATTGTACACAATATTGTGCGCAAGGAGTTGTCTATGGAATTTTTTCGTATTCAACATAAGATTATAAGCTGGGAAAAAATTGACAAAACTTTAAAAAAGGCTTTAAACATGAGAGCCCGGGGATTTTCCCAGCAGGAAACTGCTGACCGTCTGAATTTAGACCGTACTTTTATCTCCCGCCTGGAAACCCTGGGGGAACTGCGCAAAGGTCAGTCCATAGCCTGCATAGGTTTTCCTATTTTAAATAAGGACGAGGTTCGGGAAATACTGGAAAATGAAGGCGTTGATTTTATCCTCTTAATGAGCGAAGAGGAGCGCCAGGACTTCATCCACCATCGCAGCGGTAAGGAACTGCTCAATGAAATAATGGACCTTACTGCCCGGGTACGCTCCTATGAGGTAGTTATCTGCATAGGCTCAGATGAACGCCTGAAGTTGATGGAAGGGGTCCTGGATGGGCAGGTAATATCCATAGAAATAGGTACTTCCCCGATTACCGAGGATAAATGGGTAGACCCCACAGAACTAAGAAAAATCCTGCGCTCCATCAAATCCGCCCGATAGAAAGTTAGGAGTTAGAAGTGAGGCGTGCGGAGTAAGGCATAAAGGCGAACATGGGGACTGTCCCCGTGTTCGCCCGGGATTAACCATAAAAACACACAAGAACCGTCCCCTTGTGTGTATGACGCGGACGGACGCGGATTCAATCAGGGTTAAAATAAAGAGAAAAACGGAGTTTTTCTACGATAATTCAAAATTCAAAATTAAGAATTTAAAATTAACCACCGCACTCTGTTTTAAGCAGTTTATTGACAATAATTCCTTACCAATTCCGCGTGATCCGCGTCTATTTACAATTTAAGGGAGGTTAAATATGAAACGTGTTGTAAGTGTTAGCCTGGGTTCAGCCAAACGTGACCATGCCTTTGAAACCGATTTCATGGGCGAGCATTTCCTCATTGAGCGCATCGGCACCAACGGAGATTGGGATAAGGCCATAAACCTGATTCGAGAACTGGACGGGAAAGTAGATGCTTTCGGTATGGGAGGCATTGACCTTTATGTCCATTTAGCCGGTAAACCCTATGTAATCAAAGACGCCAAAAAACTAATCGCTGAAGCCCGCAAAACCCCAATGGTGGACGGCAGCGGTCTTAAAAACACCCTGGAACGCAAGTGCATCATGGACATTCAAAAAGATGGAATTCTGGACCTGCGGGGAAAGAATGTCCTCATGGTATGTGGGGTGGATCGTTTTGGCATGGCCGAAGCCTTTGAAGAAGTAGGGGCTCGACTCACCCTGGGCGATTTTATCTACACGGTAGGAATTCCCATGCCCTTACATTCACTTAAAACCCTGAAAATAGCCGGGCGCATAGCAGCCCCGATAATAGTCAATATGCCTTTTGATAAACTTTATCCAACTGGAGATCAGCAGGATGTCATAATTCCCAAGCATTCAAAATATTATTATGCAGCGGATATTTTAGCCGGAGACTTTAACTATATCCGCCGCTATCTGCCGGATAAACTGCAGGGACAGATAATTATTACCAATACCACCACCAGTGATGACATGAAAATGCTAAAAGAGCGGGGGATTAGCAAAGTGATTACTACCACACCAGATATGGGAGGCCGGTCATTTGGCACCAATGTGATTGAAGCCCTGATGGTAGCGATTATGAAGCGGCCCTTGGATCAAATCTCCCCGCAGGATTACTACAACATGCTAAAGGAGCTGGACATGAAACCAGGGGTGGTAGACCTGGAGAAAATGGATGCTTGATCTGGATTTTGCCTTCTTTAAACTAAACAACGATGAAAAACAGGGTCTATTTTACCGGAAATATTTTCTTAACCGGCTAGGCCCGGTTTTTTTTTCCCCCCGGGTGGAAAAACTAATTCAACTCAATGATCTTAATTTCACCGGGTGCCAGATAAGCATGCCTTTGGGAGCAGGTAACATGGAGCTCATAGAGCCGGAAAAACAGAAAACCATGCTGAAACGTTCCACTGAAATTGTGCAGAGCTATCAATTACCCAGCATGGCCGTGGATCGCCGCCTGAAACAGCAATTGCTTAAATTATCCATAGGTTTTCCGCTGGTCTTTGGGGATAATTTTATCAAGGCTCTGGCCGCCGCGATAACGGTCCGAATACTTTCCCGGCGGGAAATAAAGCGCATAATCATGGTGGGCGAAGTGGAAGATTATGCCGAGTTCATCAGTGGTATCAGCCTTTGCGGAATTCCCCTTTCCATTCAAACCATGTTCCCGGCTCAGTATGAGGTAATGACCTACCGTTTGCTTTATGAGCAGGGCTATGCCGTAAGCACCAGCCTTTTAAATCCGCATAGCTGGGAGCCGGGGGATTTAGTTTTTGTGTTTGACCCTCTGAGGGAAGGGTTGGCGGTTGCTTTTCCCCGGGCCTGCTGTATCCAGCTCACAGATAACGTCTGCGGCCTGGCCCCGGAGCTGGAGGCTAAATTAAGCCGGAACGCTTTGGCAAGCAGCCTTTATAATCTGGCCCCGATTATGGAAACTTGTATGCTAAGGGAAGCAGGAATTTTATCGCCGGGTGGAGAACAAATAAGGGCAAATGAAGCTAACGGGAGTGAAGGAAATATTTTCCTAACCCTGCAGCAAGTGGGCGATGAGCTGGGTCTATGGGACCTCTTTCTTGACAAGGCTATATGAGCTACTTATAATACCATAAAGATAGCTGGCAGAGGCTAGATTTTTTTGTTATATGAAGTTTCAAAGCCGGGGGCTTAATTATAAGAGTTAGGGAGCGATGAGATGACCGAAGAAAAAGAAATTATTCTAACCAAGGAAGGCTTGCACAAGCTCGAAACCGAGCTGGAGCACCTCAAATCAGTACGGCGGGAAGAAGTGGCCGAACGAATAAAACAGGCGATAGCCTTTGGTGATATAAGCGAAAACTCGGAGTACGAGGATGCCAAGAATGAACAGGCCTTCATAGAAGGCAGAATCCTAACCCTGGAAAAAACCCTTAAGAATGCTCGTCTCATGGAGGAAACTGATATTCGCACCGATGTGGTTTCCCTGGGTTCAAAAGTCACCCTGCAAGAAGTCAAATCAAAACGGGAGGTTACCGTCCTGCTGGTTTCCTCGGTAGAGTCCAAACTAAAGGACGGCAAAATCTCAGATGAATCCCCGGTAGGTCGCGCCATCCTGGGCAAAAAAGTCAAATCCACCGTCCAGGTCGAAGCCCCGGCAGGAATTATTAAATATAAGATAATGAAAGTAGAAAAATAGAAAGAAAATTGACATTGAATTATGTATGAGGGAGTGTAGGGGCAGACCCATGTGTCTGCCCTGCAACCATTAACCTGGGGATATTCTTACTATAAGGTATAGAGCTGCTGACCCAGGGCGAACACATGGGTTCGCCCCTACAGGTTACGGGGCTCCCGTAAAGGAAACACATCAAGCTAAGGAAGTGTACAAATGTCAGAACAGGAACAAAATATCAACGAGCTTATCAAGGTGCGCCGGGACAAGCTGGGAGAATTACGCTCTGCCGGCATAGACCCCTTCGGGCAGCGCTTTGACCGTAGTACTGATGCTCTTAAAATCCAGGAGAATTTCGATGACCTGGAAGGCAGCACCGTAAAAATCGCCGGTCGCATTATGGCCAAAAGACGTCATGGCAAAGCCGGTTTTGCCAATCTCCAGGACCTTACCGGAAACATCCAGCTCTATTTTCGCAAGGATGACCTGGGCGAAGACAAATATGAACTATTTAAAAAACTGGATATAGGCGACATACTGGGAATCGAGGGAGAAGTTTTTCGCACCCAGAAGGGTGAAATCAGCATCCACGT
>JAAYCQ010000250.1 GCA_012729715.1 Syntrophomonadaceae bacterium | reverse complement strand
CCTTTCCGAGAAGATTGCTTGGCAGGTGGTTTTGATACATCCGGGGCAGATTTTTGAGCTTTGATTCTCTCTAATAATACACTAGCCGGCTCCCAATCGGGTTCCTGGCGTATTTCTTCTAATTCTGCGGTTGATAACAGGCGCCCTTCGAAAGCCTTTTTCAGAATGCTCTGACGCAAGGCTTCAGCCTGCTGCAATGATTGATCAATCGTCTCTTCAACCTTGTCGGCAACTGAGAGCCGCGAAGCAATTTCAGCAATACTGTATTTTTGCTTTTCGATTGACGGTAATGATATTAATAAATTTAAAAACCTATCTTTGGTAAGGTTTACTCCACTATCATTACCACCCGTTTTACAGTTTTCAATTTCTTTCAAGAGTGAGGGGCTATTTAGAACATACTCAATGAATTGTGGTATAGCTTTTGATTTATCAATTTTTAAACGATAAACCTTATCACAGTTTAAAAGTCTTGGTTTGACATTTTTCACAAGGCAACTTACGCCGCAACGAGCTCGGGGTCCAGCGCGAGTAATTAGAATATCATCAATCTGAATCTCGTGCTTTGCTCGAGGTAGCAGATTGTCAGGTAGAATTTTGTTTTCAGTTCCATTGAATTTACATGTTTGAATTGCAGTAGTACTAATTACGGCCCATACTTCTGGGTCAGTAGTATTTTCATTCAGACATTTGGGGCTCCAGCCCTGGTCCGCATCAGTTATGCAGTCTTTAATAGCAATCTTGTTTCCCAAATTAGTATACTTTTCGAGGACCGCTTGCCGATAGACCTTAAGCTGCTGCTGGAGGGTTTTTAGGAGTTCAACACTCTTGTCCAACTCGCTGAAAAGCTCCTCGATTTTGGCGACGATTTGACGTTGCTCGGGGAGAGGGGGGATTTGAATCCGAAGTTGATATATATCGTTTCTGTTCAATCCAGGGATGGCTGTAGAAGTCTCGTATTGGTTTAATCTAAGACGTTTGAAAAGGTAATAGACATATTCTAATGAAATACCATTTGGAATTTTGACATAGTAGGTTGTATCAATGGGCCAAAAATTATCTTTTACGATGGTGACTTCTCCTGCGGCACCTTTTCGACCTACAACTATTGAGGGGCCCTCACATAAATAAAGATCGTGCTTTCCTACGATTCCACTGGATCCTACCACAGGATATATCCCACATTCATTTCTGTTTGCTTTCGTAAGTGATTTACCGTACTCAAAAGAACATATATCACCGACGTTGCATTGCGTCCATGAATCCAAATTAGATTTGTGATAATTAGAGTTCATCTCTAAGCCACCAACACTTCATTCAGTTCTTCAATAATCTCTTCTGTCTTGTCTCCAAAGAGTTGCCAAGCTTTACCCAATCCGCCCTGGGCGTTGAAGGGGTCATAATCAAAATCTTCTCGGTCCAGGTGGAACGAAATGGCTATATGATCCTTCATCATGTGCAGCCAAGCCAGCTGTTCTGCGGTGAATTTTTCCACAGCCCCGGCATGTTTTTTAAAAATCCAATCCTGGAAATTACGGTCGACGGTCTTATCATAGGGAGTCAGGATTCTATCCAGTCCGGTTACTCGCCTGATCAAGGCTACTAAAGCGGTAAGCTCAGTTTTCGGTGAGCTGCCGCGGTTATTATCAAGCTGCTCGTAGGCTTTCCATACGCGCAAGGGGGCTAAAGCAGGTTTATCTGCTTTAATCAGGTTCAGAACTTCCTTTATCATCTTCTCGGTAATCTCCCGGCGGCGATAAGGCTGGTTATAATAGATCTGTAGGGCGGTTATCTCATCCTTATTAGCTTCCAGATAAGCTACAAATTCCTCAGCGAGTTCGGCAGCCTTATACTTAGCATCTTGATCCCACCCGGCAAATTCAAGGGTGTCAATATTGATGTTGTCTATGACTTGTTCGTGAATTTTTCGCACATTTTCAATAAAGGCATTGAGATCGCCAGTAAAAGGAGCGGCTGCAATTTTCATAAGGGTCACCTGTGCGGCTGCCAGTTCTACTTCTCCGGGTTGATGGTTGGCTGGTAAATTCGGATCTGCCAGGGCTTGTTTCTCTATATTATCTGGATCATAGGCTCCCAGCAGGTTTTTGACAACTT
>JAAYCQ010000249.1 GCA_012729715.1 Syntrophomonadaceae bacterium | reverse complement strand
CAGAAATTTCCGAGCGCTCGGCCCGCGATATCCGTGGAGTAGTGGATGAAATACGCTCCGGGGTTGACGAGGTGGTCAAAGATATCAATCAGGTAGTGGGAGAATTTAACAGCATGCAAAGCGACCTAGGAGAAACTAATAAAAACTTTGAACAGATGGGAGAGATAAGAAACCCGTAGATTTAGGGGCAAATGTCGTTATAATTAATAATCGGACAATGGTTCCTGTAGATTTCATGCAGAAAGGCCTGAAAAGTAAAGTTACATGGAATAAAGAGCAGAAGCTGGTGTCAATTTTAGATAGAAATCTTAAGGTGAAAATGGCCAGCACTATAGGACCTATTGACGCAGGTATTGTAGGAACATTAACGGATAGATTTGAAGAAAAGACCGGAGTAAATGTAGAGTATTTGGGAGCAGGAACAGGAAAAGCTTTAGAAATGTCCAAAACTGGAGATTTTGATCTGGTTTTGGTACATGCCAAAGTACTGGAAGAACAATTTGTTGCAGATGGTTATGGCACGGAAAGAATTCCCGTTATGTACAATGACTTTGTTATAATCGGACCTGCAAATGATCCTGCCGCTATAAAAGGAATGCCAATATCTGATGCATTAAAGAAAATTATGCAAAGCCAGGCTAAGTTTATCAGCAGAGGTGATAAATCTGGTACCCATGTAAAAGAAGTGGAACTATGGGAAGATGCTGGTCTAACTCCTGAAGGGGACTGGTACATAGTATGGGAAGGCGGCTCCAAAGGTAACTCGGCTACGTTAAAATATACTAATGAACAGCAAGCCTACACTATGATTGACAGAGCTACCTACTTAGCTTTAAAGAAGGATATAACAATAGTTCCTCTGGTAGAGGGAGATGAATCCCTTTTGAACTTTATTTCAGTTATTCCTGTAAATCCTGAGAAGTTTCCTCAGATAAATCGCTCACTGGCCATGGATTTAATTAAGTCTATGACTTCGGAAGAAGGCCAGATTATTATTCGTGATTTTAAGAAAGACGTATATGGAGAACCTATGTTTTTCCCTAATTCCGTGGAGTGGAATAATCTCACTAAATAATAGGGAGGGGCAGGTGGATGTGGCATGCGGAAATTTCGTTTGCCACTCCACTCCTCCATTTTAGCTATTCCAGTATTTCCGATCCAGGCTGCGGTATTGCAAAGCTTCGGCCAGGTGGGCAGTTTTGATACGCTCTGCTCCTTCCAGGTCGGCAATAGTGCGGGCAATTTTCAATACCCGGTCATAAGCCCGGGCACTTAAATGCAAACGGTCAAAAACACTTCTTAGCAAGTCCTGGGAAGTATCATCCAGGCTGCAATACTTGCGTACATCCGCGGGTCGCATCTGCGAGTTGAGCTTGGTTTTACTTCGAGCAAAGCGCCTTTGCTGGATATCCCGAGCCTTTATTACCTTTTCCCTTAACGATGCAGAATTTTCTCCTCCAGCATGTTCCTGCAGTTGATCAAGTTTTACTCTGGGCACCTCCACATGTAAATCCATCCGGTCCAGCAGGGGACCTGATATTCTACCCAGGTATCTCTGTATCTGGGGAGGGGTACAATTGCATTCCAAATCGGAACCAAAATGACCGCATGGACATGGGTTCATAGAGGCAATGAGGGCAAAGTTGGCTGGATAGGTGCAGGTAGCTTGGGCCCGGGCTACTGTCACTACCCTATCTTCCAACGGTTGCCGTAGTGCTTCCAGTACATCGCGGCTAAATTCGGGGAACTCATCCAGAAACAAAACCCCATGTTGGGCTAGGCTAATCTCTCCCGGACGAGGAATTCTTCCTCCTCCTATAATACTTGCACTCGAGGCATTTTTATGAGGTGCTCGAAAGGGTCTCTGGCTTACCAGAGGGTTTTTACTGTCAAGTAAACCGGCTACTGAATAAATACGCGTAGTTTCCAATATTTCTTCTCGTTGCATTTCTGGTAAAATTCCCGGTAATCGACGCGCCAACATAGTTTTACCCCCACCGGGAGGACCAATCAAAAGGATGTTGTGCATGCCTGCAGCAGCTATCAAGAGCGCCCGTTTGGCAGATTCCTGTCCCTTAACATCGGCAAAGTCGGGAATGCTATCCATAAAAGATCCCTGGGGAGAATAGACTTGTACCTGAGTTAAAACATTATTGCCCTGAATAAAATCACAAAGTTCCTTCAAATTATTCGCTATAAATGATTTAACTTCACTTACCAGCCCGCCTTCATGGCTATTACCCGCAGGAATGATAAATGCAACATCAGCTTCCAATTGAGCCAGTTCCAGAACCATGGGCAAAACCCCTGGAACCATGCGCAGGTCACCATTAAGGGACAATTCTCCGCAGAAGTAGTATTTATCAAGCGGCAGACTTTCGATTTGTTCGGAAGCGATCAAAAGGCCCAGGGCTATGGCCAGGTCAAAATGGCTGCCTTCTTTTTTTATATCTGCCGGAGCCAGGTTGATAATAATCTTGCGGTTGGGAAATTCAAACCCCGAGTTCCTTATAGCTGATCTTACCCTCTCCCGCGCTTCCCTCGTGGCCTGAGATGCAAGACCAACTAGCTCAAATCCGGGAAGCCCGGTTTGTATATCTACCTCTACTTTTACGGGAGTAGCTTCGATACCATTTATGATCATAGTGTTAAGGGAGGCCAACATATAGTTATCACCTGCATTTATAAATTTTACCTTATTTTAACACAGATGATTAATTATGGCGTCACCAGAGGGTATTTATATGATTTCGATAAATTTGTAGGGAACGACCCCTGTGTCGTTCCGAA
This sequence comes from Syntrophomonadaceae bacterium, assembly GCA_012729715.1. Classification (GTDB taxonomy): domain Bacteria; phylum Bacillota; class Syntrophomonadia; order Syntrophomonadales; family Syntrophomonadaceae; genus UBA4844. Next base: position 531 of record JAAYCQ010000249.1, on the reverse strand, counting down.
TTAGTGACGGTGATTTTATGAATTTACCGCAACGCAAATTACAGCGTCTCCAAAACTATAATTACAGTCAAAATAATGCGTATTATGCCAAACCACTTACACGCTATTATGTTGATACAATATGACGGAACGGCACAGGGGCCGTTCCCTACATTATCTGAATATAGGTAAAAACTGTTTTGGCTACTTGCCCCGAAATGAGCGATGCACTCATAAGCAAACACAATAAAACGGCCCATTTTTGATGTTTACTCAAATATGTTGTTTCATTAGTGGCAATTTTAACGAGAGTATCTAAAATAGGATGAAAGTCCTTATAAGAATATTTTTCCAAGAAAAAACAGGATATATGGGAGAATTTTTGGTATGTCAAAAAGAGGATTTTGTTACAATTTTCAGAAATGTTAATTGAGACTTTTGCATAATAGCAAAAATCAAGTTCTTTGAAACTACAATATGGTATTAGAGCATAGTAACCGGTTAAATTTTGGTTAATATTGCCTTTATCATCAACAAGGTTAATGGATTTGT
>JAAYCQ010000248.1 GCA_012729715.1 Syntrophomonadaceae bacterium | reverse complement strand
TGTAGAACAAGCGCGTGTAGGGAATGGCCCCTGTGCCGTTCCGTAATGTTGTTAACAATTACCATATCGGCATCTATGTAAAACAAAAAATCAGGGGACCGGGTGAAACTGTTCACGCCTCACCCCTGACCCCTTACTATTAAATTGCAGGAGGTTTTAGGATGAAGGAAAACAAGGCTATGCAAAATTTACCCCCGTATTTATTTGCCCGTATTGAACAAAAGATTGCCCAAGCCAAAGAAAAGGGAATCGATATAATAAACCTGGGTATAGGTGATCCCGATCAACCTACCCCCCGGCATATTATTGACCGCATGGCAAAGAGCATTTATGATACGCCCAACCACCAGTATCCCACTTCAGTCGGTTTACTTGAATTTCGCCAGGCAGTTGCCAACTGGTATAAGCAACGCTTTGGGGTAAATCTGGACCCTAAGAGTGAGGTAGTTTCCCTGCTCGGCTCCAAAGAGGGTATAGCCCATATTTCTTCCGCTTATTTAGACCGGGGAGATGTAAACCTGGTACCTGATCCGGGCTATCCGGTATATGGAATCGGTACCTTGCTGGCCGGTGGGGAGCAGTACATAATGCCGCTAAAAGAGGAAAACGGGTTCCTGCCGCTATTGGAAGATATCCCCTCCGCTATTGCCCAAAAGGCTAAAATAATGTTTTTAAATTATCCTAATAATCCTACCGGTGCCATTGCCGGCCTGGACTTTTTTGAAAGAGTAGTCGAGTTTGCGAAGAACTTCGATATTCTGGTCTGTCATGATGCCCCCTATACCGAAGTAGCCTTTGATGGCATTAAACCGGTAAGCTTTCTCCAGGCAGCGGGAGCCAAAGATGTAGGTATTGAATTCCACTCCTTATCGAAAACTTATAATATGACCGGATGGCGCCTGGGATGGGCGGCAGGTAATAAAGAAGCTGTAGAAGTCCTGGGACGATACAAATCCAATATTGATTCCGGAGTTTTTCAGGCGGTTCAATATGCTGGTATCGAGGCTCTGAGCGGACCTCAGGATAGTATAGAATTAATGCAGAGAATATATGAAGAAAGAAGAGACGCCTGTGCCCGTGGTCTTGCCCGTCTGGGATGGCAGGTTAAACCTCCCCGGGCCAGTTTCTATTTCTGGGTTCCGGTACCGCGCGGTTTTACCTCGGCCTCATTTGCAGAACTGGTACTGGAAAAAGCCGGGGTTATTATTACTCCCGGTAATGGTTATGGTCAGTATGGCGAAGGCTATTTTCGAATTGCCTTAACCGTTGATAAAGCAAGAATTGATGAAGCGTTTGAACGGTTGGAAAAAGCGCTGGGAAAGGTAGATTGTAGTTAATGGTAAGAAGCATGACCGGCTTTGGCCGGGGTCAGATTAATGATTGCGGTTATACCGTCAATTGTGAAATTAAAGGAGTTAACCACCGCTATTTTGACCCTTTTATACGGATATCCAGGCGTTACAGTTTACTGGAAGACCGTATTAAGGAGGAATTGAGAAAGTATGTCAGCCGGGGTCGGCTGGAAATCAACATTAATATTGAGAAAAGCGGAGAATCGAAGAGAAATATCAAGGTTGACAAAGATTTGGCTATAGCGTATTATAACTACTTGAAAGAATTAGCAGAAAAACTAAATATTTCGCAGGAAATCCGCATAATTGACCTTTTCCGTTTACCAGAGGTATTCAGTCTGGAAGATGAGGAAGAGGATATAGAGATAGTCTGGGCGGTTCTAAGGCAATCCCTGGATGTGGCTATGGACTGTCTGGTAGATATGCGGGTGAAGGAAGGACTAAATCTGGCCGAAGATATTCGGTCCAGGAACAGGGGAATACTGAAGATGGTAGAACAGTTGGAAACCCGCTCACCTCAGGTCAGTTTAGAACATGGTGAGCGCATGCGTACCCGTATCTCTGAGTTTATGGAACAGGATGTGGCAGACCAGCAAAGGCTTTTACAGGAAATTGCTATTTTCGCTGAAAAATCTAACATTACCGAAGAGATTGTCAGACTGAAAAGCCACAGCCAGCACCTGGAAGAATTAATGCATGCAGAAGACGCAGTAGGACGAAAATCCGATTTTTTGGTGCAGGAAATGTTTCGTGAAATTAACACTATAGCCTCCAAAGCCAATGATTTAGAGATGAACCGCATAGTTGTAGAAGTCAAAGCGGAATTGGAGAAAATCAGAGAGCAATTACAAAATATTGAGTAGCAGGAGGTGAATCCGGTTAATCCGGGATGTACATGGATATTAAATTAGTAAATATCGGTTTTGGTAATATTGTCGCAGCTAACAGAATCGTAGCTATTGTCAGTCCGGAATCTGCACCCATCAAAAGAATAATTCAGGAAGCCAGGGAAAAAGGGGTCTTGATAGACGCTACCTATGGCCGCAGAACCAGGGCAGTTATTATCTCTGATAGTGCCCATGTCATACTATCTGCAGTTCAGCCTGAAACCGTGGCCAACCGTTTAACATCCAAAGACAGCAACGAAGATGTCTAATTACGAAAGCTGGTAATAAGGTGACCAGGAAAGGTATTCTTTTTATAATATCAGGTCCTTCCGGAGTTGGGAAAGGGACCATAAAAGATGCGGTATTAGAAAAAATTACTGATATGCAAGTATCAATTTCAGCCACCACCAGAGAACCACGTAGTGGAGAAATTAATGGCAGGGATTACTTTTTTGTGGATCAGCATAGATTCCAACAGTTGATTGATAAAGATGAACTGCTGGAATATGCTAATGTTTATAATAATATGTATGGAACCCCCCGACAGTTCGTTGAGGAGAACTTGAACCGGGGACAGGATGTAATGCTGGAAATTGATATCCAGGGTGCTTTTCAGGTAAAGCTGAGAAAACCGGAAGGTGTATTTATTTTTATTGCTCCCCCCAGTATTGAAGAACTCTCTTTACGCCTGGCGGCTCGTGGAAAAGATACGCAAAAAAGTATTGAATTACGTTTAGCCGCCTGCAAGTGGGAAATGGAGCAGTTAAAGCATTATGATTATGTGGTGGTAAACAATGATTTAAAAAACGCAGTAGATAAGGTTTGTTCAATCATTACCGCAGAGCGTTGTAAAGTTAAAAATTTTAATTTGGAGCGTGATATGATTGATTCCTCCTTCAACCAGGGATCTAATGGGAGTGGCCCATAGTAAGTATGCTGTGGTGGTGGCAGTGGCCCGGCGAGCTCGAATGTTATCGGAAAATGTCAAGAACGACGAGAATTATAGACTTTCAACTGTTGTAACTACTGCTTTGGATGAAATTATGAGTGGTAAGATTACTATTCAGGAGGATGGAGACAGTCAGGCAGGGGAGGATTAAAATATGGCGAAAACGGTTGGCATTGGTGTAACCGGTGGTATTGCAGCGTATAAAATTGCTGACCTGGTCAGCAGACTCAAAAAAGAGGATATAGATGTCATAGTTATAATGACGGAAGCAGCAACAAAATTTATTACGCCACTGACCTTTAAAACTCTTTCCGACCGCGAAGTGCTGGTTGACTTATGGGATGACTCGAAAGAGTGGAAAGTACAGCATGTCGGGGCTGCTGAGCAGCTTGATTTACTAGTTATAGCACCTGCTACCGCCAATTTTATCGCCAAAGTAGCCCATGGTTTAGCTGATGATCTCCTTTCTACTATTGTTCTGGCCAATACTGCTCCATTACTGCTGGTTCCTGCCATGAATTCCAATATGTATAAGAATCAGGCCGTTCAAGATAATATAAAAAAATTAAAAGACTATGGTTATATGGTTATGGAGCCGAATAGCGGAGTTCTGGCCTGTGGTGTAACCGGACAGGGAAGGTTACCGGAAATAGACCAAATATATGCAGAAATTAAGAGATTATTATTTCCCAAACAAGATTTGTTAGGTAAAAGAGTAATGGTAAACGCGGGCACTACCTGCGAAGATATTGACCCGGTAAGATTTATTGCTAACCGCAGTACTGGGAAAATGGGTTTCTCCATTGCTCAGGATGCACAGACCCGGGGTGCTGATGTAATACTAGTTTGTGGGAATTCTCCTCTGGAACCACCACTGGGAGTAGAGTTTGTACCAGTTTGGGGTGCCGAAGAAATGTGCGAGGTTATGCAGAAATACCAGCCCGCCTGCGACATTATTATCGGCGCGGCAGCGGTAGGTGATTTTCGGATTAAAACCAGGGCCGAGCAGAAAATGAAGAAGACTGGAAATGCTTCCGAGGAACTGGTTTTAACTCTGGTGGGAACACCGGATATTTTAAAAACCCTGGGCAAAAATAAAAAGCCGAAGCAAATCATGGTTGGCTTTGCTGCTGAAACCGAAAATATTTTAGAAAACGCCAAAAAGAAACTGGATAGTAAAAACCTCGACTTTATTGTGGCCAACGATGTGACCATGGAGGGAGCTGGTTTTTCCAGTGATACGAATATAGTTACATTTATAAGTCGTAATGGCGAAATAGAATCTTTGCCCAAGATGAGCAAGCAAGACGTGGCTGCTGCCATACTTGATAAAGTAGTCAAACTGCTGTAATAACATTATAAGGAGTTGAGGAAATGGCAAGAAAACTGTTTACATCAGAATCAGTAACTGAAGGCCATCCAGATAAGATTGCCGACCAGATTTCTGATTCGGTACTGGATGCTATACTGGGACAAGACCCCATGGGCAGAGTAGCATGTGAAACTTTGGTAACAACCGGTTTAGTTCTTGTTTCCGGTGAAATTACTACTGATTGTTATGTAGATATACCTCGACTTGTCCGTAATACCATAAAAGATATTGGATACACCAGAGCAAAATATGGTTTTGACTGTGAGACCTGTGCTGTAATTACCTCATTGGATGAACAATCCAGTGATATTGCTATGGGTGTTAATAAAGCCTATGAAGCTAAAAAAGGGGAAATGTCGGAATCTGAAGTAGAGGCTATTGGGGCTGGTGACCAGGGTATGATGTTTGGTTATGCCAGCAACGAAACGGAGGCTTTAATGCCTATGCCTATTTACATGGCTCATAAAATGGCAGAGCGTCTGACTGAAGTTCGTAAGAATGGTACCCTGGACTATCTCCGTCCTGATGGCAAGACCCAGGTTACGATTGAATATGAGAATGGGCGGCCGTTAAGAGTTGATACCGTTGTTGTTTCCTCCCAGCACCATCCCGACGTTGAACGGGAGACCATGGAGCGGGATATAATTGAACAGGTTATAAAGGCCAGCGTTCCTGAAAATATGCTGGATGATGCCACCCGTTTCTTTATTAATCCCACCGGTCGCTTCGTAGTAGGCGGACCTCAGGGTGACTGCGGCTTAACCGGGCGCAAAATTATTGTTGATACATACGGTGGTATGGCCCGCCACGGTGGGGGAGCATTTTCCGGAAAAGACCCTACCAAGGTTGACCGTTCAGCCTGCTATGCAGCCCGCTATGTGGCCAAAAATATAGTTGCTGCCGGTATTGCCGACCGCTGCGAGATTCAGGTAGCCTACGCTATTGGAGTAGCCCAACCAGTATCCATATCGGTTGATACCTTTGGCACAGGCAAAATCAGCGACGAAAAAATAATTGAATTAATAAGAAAGAACTTTGATTTACGTCCGGCAGCAATTATTAGGGATCTGGATTTAAGAAGGCCGATATACAAGAAAACTGCCAGTTATGGACATTTTGGCCGCCCCGATCCTGATTTCACCTGGGAGAGAACTGACCGGGCGGAGGAACTGAGGAAACAGGCAGGACTATAATATAATTTTGAATTTTTAATTTTTAATTTTGAATTATGCTAAAGGCGGGTAGGACCCGCCTTTATGCTATTATAGGGTGTAGGGGCAGACCCATGTGTCTGCCCGGCTGAGCACTCTACTCTTATGAGTTTATAACTGCAGGCCCAGGGCGAACACACGGGTTCGCCCCTACAATAGTGGTAGGTTATAGTTATATCGGTTTCGTAGGGGCAGACCCATGTGTCTGCCCGCCAGGGGTAGGCCCCGCTTTTATGTTATCATAGGGAAAAGTTGTATGAGGGAGGAGTACACCCTGCGTTTTGTGACGGTACTAATAAATATCCCGGTTAAAGCTGCGGACAACTACTATACATACCACATTAGCGAAGACCTGGAAAATGAACTGGCTTTTGGTAAGCGGGTGCTGGTAGAATGGGGCCGCAGAAAAGTAGAAGGCTACATAATTGATGACCAGGCATCATCTCCTGGCATTGATACCAAACCGGTCCTATCCATATTAGACCGGGAGCCGGTACTTAATCCTGAGCTTTACCAACTGGCGCTGTGGTTGGCAGAAACCTGCATGTGCCCTTTAACCATAGCCATCAATACCATGATACCACGCAAATTATCCCAAAAAAGCGGACGCCGGGTTATTTCTCTTATGACCGCGGAGTCCTTTTCTGCCTGCCTGCAGGGAACTGATAATCAGAAGCAGACCGAATTTCTGGAGTATTTATTTGAACATGGCGATATATCATACCGCAAAGCCTTAAATTACATTGATGCCGGGTATTTAAAAACCCTGGAAGATCAGGACCTGATACATATTAGTGGAGTTTATACTGATTACCGGGATAACCGGGAGCAGTATGTTTACCTGCTTAACGACCTTATAGCTGCAGAAGACCTGAATAAGTTAAAAGTTAGAGCTCCCCGCCAGGCTGAAATCATACAACTTCTGCAGGAGCAACCGGCTATACCTTGTAAAGAGCTCGATAAGTCGGCGCCGGCATCAAGTATTAAATCTTTATTGGATAAAGGATATATTAAGAAAGAACGCCAGGTTGAAACTGAAACAGCAGTTATTCCGGTTTTAAACCCGGAACAGGAACAGGTACTGGCAGCTATCGATAAATCATTAAGTATCCATGAACAACGTGAGTTTCTCCTTTATGGAGTAACTGGCAGCGGCAAAACTGAGGTTTATATCAGAGCCGCTTTGCAATGTATCGCCCGGGGCAGAAAAGTCATAGTCCTGGTACCGGAAATTGCACTTACCCGCCATTTGTTGGAAGTCTTTAGAACCCGTATACCAGCCATGGCAGTTATGCACAGCCGCATGTCACCCGGGGAAAGATACCAGGAGTACAAAGAGATAAAAGAGGGGAATATTGAACTGGTTATGGGTACCCGTTCTGCTATTTTTGCTCCCGTATCGGATATAGGATTAATTATTATTGACGAAGAACAGGAATATACTTATAAACAGGAACAGCAACCGCGATACCATGCCCGCGAAGTTGCCCGGGAAAGAGCCCGGAAGAATTCGGCCGTACTCTTGCTGGGCAGTGCCACCCCGGCGGTGGAGACCTTTTTTAACAGTGAAATCGGGCACAGCCAGAGGTTAGATATCTCTATCCGGGCCGGTGATGCGACTATGCCTGTGGTTACCGTCGCAGATATGAGAAAATCTATGAAAAGAGGAAGTAGCAGTATTATATCGCCTTTGCTGGAGGAAAAAATCAACCATACCCTGGAAAGAAAGGAGCAATGCATCCTATTTCTTAACCGGCGCGGTTTTTCTCCCTTTACTATCTGCAGGAGCTGTGGCCATAGCCTTACCTGTCCCAATTGCTCAGTCGGGCTTAACTATCATAAAGACCAGAATCTATACCTGTGCCATTATTGTGGGTTTAATACGGCTATTCCTAACACTTGTCCGGCCTGCAGCAGTAGCTATATACAACAGTCGGGTTATGGTACCCAGAGGGTAGAAGAGGAAATATATCGGTTGTTTCCCAACGCGCGAATTGCCCGTTTAGACCTGGATAGTTCCACCCGTAAGGATCAGCAGAAACAGATTCTGGAGGATATGAAAAAAGGGGAAATTGACCTGTTGATCGGCACCCAGATGGTAGCCAAAGGCCTGGATTTTCCTGGGGTTTCACTGGTAGGAATACTTGATGCTGATGCTATGCTGGCTCTGCCTGATTTTCGTTCCGGTGAAAGGGGATTTCAATTACTGGTTCAAGCTGCCGGCAGGGCAGGACGTGGTTCCATAAGCGGGGAGGTAATTATTCAGACCTATAACCCTGATAACCGGATAATTGAAATGGCCGCTACTCAAAATTACCTTGGATTTTACCAGGAAGAAATAAACTGGCGCAAGCTGCTAAAATACCCGCCGTTTACTAGCTTATTAAGGGTGGTAGTAGTTTCCATTAATGATACCCTTGCCCATGATGTAGCTGATATGATAGTGTTATATATTAATGAAATTACCGATGCCAAAGAAGATAATATAGTAATATTGGGACCAGCCCCCTGCGCGTTATATCGTATTAAAAACCGTCTGCGCTATCAGCTTATAGTTAAATCAGAAAATATGATATTATTAAATAGCATTGGAACCTATATTGCAGGTAAAGATTGGCATAAACAGGTTAGGGTGGAAATTGACCTAAATCCTTTAATGATTATGTGAGGAGGACTCTAATGGCAGTATACCAGGTAGTGACCATGCCCAACGAAATTTTACGTAATAAAGCGTTACCTATAAAAAATATTAATTCCGGTACCCTGCGATTATTGGATAACATGCGGGATACCCTCTATGCCTTTGATGGGGTAGGGCTTGCCGCCCCGCAAATTGGGGTTTCTAAACGCATTATAGTAATAGACACCGGGGATAATTATATTGAACTTCTAAATCCGGAAATAATATCCCGGGAAGGTGAACAAACCGGTAGCGAAGGCTGTCTTAGCGTTCCCGGAATAGTAGGCCTGGTTACCCGTAATAATAAGGTTACGGTTAAAGGGCTTAACCGGGAGGGACAGGAGGTAGTTTATGAAGCTGAAAAACTCCTGGCCCGGGTATTTCAACATGAAATAGACCACCTGGATGGAATAGTATTTACCGACCGGGCCAGTGAAACTCAAAGAGAGCCTGCCAACAGGAGGAAAAAAGCTTGAATGTAGTCTACATGGGTACCTCTACTTTTGCGGTGCCTTCATTAGAAAGTTTAATAGCATCACGCCACCAGGTAGTCGGCGTAGTAAGCCAGCCGGACCGGCCCCGGGGCCGGGGAAAACGCATAAGCCCCACCCCGGTAAAAGAAATAGCCGAACAGCATAGCATTCCTGTCTACCAACCGGCTAAAATAAAATCCCCGGAAGCTATTAAACAAATAAAACTATGGCAACCGGATCTGATAGTGGTAGTATCTTATGGTCAAATAATCCCTCGGCAAATACTTGAGTATCCTGCTGCCGGTTGCATTAATGTTCACGCATCCCTATTGCCCCGCTACCGGGGAGCTGCTCCTATACAGCGGGCTTTGATGGACGGAGAGAAAATCAGCGGTATAACAACTATGTTTATGGATGAAGGATTGGATACGGGAGATATTATTCTGCAATTAGAGGTACTGGTAAAAGATGAATATGATCATGGTCAATTGGAGGCTATACTGGCTGAAAAGGGGGCATTGCTGCTAGCAAAAACTATTGACCAATTGGAAAATGGTACTGCGCCCCGAATCCCACAGCAGGAGGAACTGGCCAGTTATGCCGCTCGTATTACTCCCGAAGATGAAAAGATTGACTGGTCCCAACCGGCAGAGATAATTCATAACCAGATACGGGCCTTAAGCCCGAATCCTGGGGCCTGGACTATTATTGACAATAACAAAACCAAAATATATAAAAGTCGGGTTATCTGTAATGAGGAAAGTGGGGTGATTTCCCGAATAGTTGAGGTTGGAAATGATGGGTTTTCAGTTCAAAGCGGGAAGGGCACACTTGAAATCCTGGAGGTGCAAAGGGCAGGTAAAAAACGTATGCCGGTTGCCAATTTTCTCAGGGGATGCAAACTTCAGCCCGGTACTTTGCTAGCTTAACCAGGGGGTTAATGGCTTGAACACAAAAAAAAGAATATACATAGGACTTCTGGCAGCCAGCCTTTTATTAATATTATTTATAGTAGCAGTTATTTACTACCTGATTGTTAATCGTGATATTATTATAAGCCAGGTATTATTAATCAGCATAACCGTTATGGCAGTTATACTATTTTTAATACTTACTTTTGGTATCATAGCTATAGTAATAATAATTGTTAGGGAGCAGGCCATACCATCATTGGAAACTATAGGCCAGAAAGCTAATGAACTCCTGTTTCCACTGGCTTTGTTTACCGGAAGGCTTGTTGGCATAAGCAAAGATAGAATATTGCAATCTTATATTGCCGTAAACAACTACCTGGTACACTCAAAATACCTGCGCCTGCAGGGGGAACAGATAATGATTTTGCTGCCTCACTGTCTGCAGGATTCGGAGTGTCCCCACAAGATAACTATGGATGTAAACAACTGTAAAGGTTGTGGTAAATGCGATATTGCCAGTCTAAAAGAAATGGCCGAGAAATATAACGCCGTAATTAAAGTGGCTACCGGGGGAACCCTGGCCCGTAAATTTGTTTTAGATTCACGTCCCCGCGGCGTAGTAGCAGTAGCCTGTGAAAGGGATTTATCTTTGGGAATTCACGATATGGGTGGACTACCGGTTATAGGGGTGTTAAACTGCCGCCCTAACGGGCCCTGTTTTAATACTACGGTAAATCTAGATGAAGTTGAAGCTGCTCTGCAGAGCATTATAAAGGAGGATGAAAACCGTGCTTAGTTACCTTATGTTTATTTTGCCGGCTTTGATTCTATCAATTTATGCACAGATTAAAGTCAAGTCCACGTTTAAACGCTACTCCCAGGTAAGATCATCAAGAGGGATGAGTGGTGTTGATGTTGCCAATACTATTTTAAGAAGAAATGGTATGAGTGGACAGGTAGCGGTGGAACCGGTAGCAGGGGAATTATCAGACCATTATGATCCGACCAGCCATAAAGTAAGGTTATCAGAAACGGTTTATGGCAGTAATTCCATTGCTGCCATTGGGGTGGCAGCCCACGAAGTAGGGCATGCTATCCAGCACCACGAAAGTTATGGCCCCCTGGAGCTGCGTCACCGTATTGTTCCCATTACCAATTTTGCCTCCGGCGCCTCGTTTCCGGTGCTGCTGCTTGGATTTTTCCTGAATAGCCTGAACTTAATTATGGTAGGTATTCTGCTCTTCTCAGCAGTAGTTGTTTTTCACCTGGTGACCTTGCCGGTTGAATTAAATGCGTCCCGGCGGGCGGTGGCTCAGCTCAGTTCCTCCGGACTCATCAGTGGCACCGAAGTACCCGCGGTTAAAAAGGTACTGGGGGCTGCTGCCTTAACTTATCTGGCCGCTGCCCTATCTGCCATTGCTACTCTGCTTTACTACTTAATGATTTTTGCCGGCGGTGATGAATAGAGTGCACGAGGAGGCGCAAGCGAAAAATACGTCCGCAGATAATATTAGTAAAGCACGCGCAGAGGCCGTACAACTTATTTATGACGTTACGGAACAGGGTGCCTATGCCAACCTGGCATTAATGAAAACCTTGCGCCACTCCAAACTATCACCTATAGACCGGAATTTATTAACACAGTTGGTTAATGGAACTATACGCATGCTTAAGCACCTCGACTGGGTGCTTAATCTTTTTTTAAAACAAGATATTAGTAAACAAAATCCCTGGCTGCGGAATATTTTAAGGGTTTCCGCCTACCAAATAATGTTTATGGAGCGTATTCCCGATTTTGCCTGTGTCAACGATGCCGTAGAATTGACCCGCAAACGCTGCAATGCTAATTTGGCCCGGGTTACCAACGGGGTTTTGCGTAACCTTGTTCGTAATAAAGATAATATTAAATATCCGCCCCAGGGTAGTAAGGAATACCTGGCAGTTTATTACTCCCACCCGCAGGAACTGGTGGATAAGCTGTTAACTCTATTTGGAGCAGAGCAGAGTAAAAATATTCTGGTCTATAATAACCAACCGGCACGGGTAGATTTCAGGTTTAATACCTTGAAGACCACCCGGGATGATTTAATCCAGGAATTGCACCAGAATGGTGTTAAATGTTGTGCCAGTCCGTTTGTGCCCTGCTCTATCCGTATAGAGGATATGAAAGGCCCCCTGGAAGAATTGCCCCCTTATAAAGAAGGCCGGTTTTATGTACAGAATGAGGCCTCTATGCTGGCTACTCTTATTCTGGATCCCTTGCCGGGTGAAAAAGTCTTGGATTTATGCTGTGGAGTTGGAGGAAAAACGACTCATATAGCAGAAAAAATGCAGAACCAGGGATTAATAAAGGCTTATGACAGCTATTCAAGAAAGATTGATATATTAAAAACCAATTGCACCCGACTGGGTATCAAGATAGTTAATGCTATAGCCCAGGATATAATGTTACTGGAAGAAAACCAGGAGGCCGAGAGGGTTATGTTGGATGCTCCCTGCTCGGGCAGCGGGGTATTAAATAGACGTTCTGACGCCAGGTGGAATAAGGACATACAAGCAATTAATCAACTTACTGATTTACAGTTGCAGTTCTTAGAGAAAGCCGGTTCTTTGGTGGGGGATGGTGGTTACCTGTTATACTCCACCTGTTCCGTTTTACCGGCTGAGAATGAAGAGATAGTACAAGCCTTTATAGCCAATAATCCTTTTGAGTTAGAGGGTTTTGACCAAAAGCTGGACTTTTTCCCCCTGGATAGCAGAGATAAAGAAAACGCCGGGCAGGGAATGTTAACCCTGATTCCAGGCAAATATGATACTGACGGCATGTTTTTCGCCCTGATGAGGAAGAATGAGGCGTGAAGAGTGAAGAATGTGGGGTAGACCCAGAGCGAACATGGGGACTGTCCCTGCTGGTTCGTCTGGAACCAAGGAACCAGAGGGACTGTCCCCGTGTTCGCGGCGTTTGCGACTCACATGCCAGACCACGGGGACCACAGACCATGGGGACCGTCCCCGCGGTTAGTGGGAACTGGTAAAATAGTAACTGTCCCTGCATTCACCCAGGATTAACATAAAAAAGGGGTCTATATGAACATCAAAACCAAAACCGAACTTCTAGGAATGGGAATAAAGGAACTGGAAGACTTTATGGAGTCCATCGGTGAACCTCGCTACCGGGGACGCCAGGTACACATGTGGATTTATAAAAAAGCAATTAGCTCCTTTTATGAAATGAGTGATCTCTCCCGTGATTTACGCAATAAACTGGACGAGCTTACTCGTATATCTATTCCCCGGGTATTAAAGCAAAGAGCCTCTATAGATGGTACCCGCAAATTTCTAATGGAGTTGGAAGATAAAAAACGCATTGAAAGTGTAGTTATACCTCATAGTAGGAATAAAGATACCCGTTACACCCTGTGCATATCCACCCAGGTAGGCTGTCCGATAGGCTGTGCTTTTTGTGCTACCGGCAATTCCGGTTTTCAACGCAATCTAGAAGCTTACGAAATGATAGGGCAGGTTCTGGGTTCAGAACGAGAACTGCAAAAAAGGCTTAAATCTAATGAAAACGGATTAATCACCAATGTGGTCTATATGGGAATGGGAGAACCCATGTTAAACTATGACCAAGTTATTCAATCTATATATACCTTAAATGACCCTAAAGGAATAAACATCGGGCAAAGACATATTACTATTTCTACATCTGGCGATGTTAAAGGCATAAACAGACTGGCTCGGGAAAACTTGCAGGTTACCCTGGCTATATCTTTGCATGCCTGTAACAATGAATTACGTAATACTCTTATCCCTTTAAACCGTAAGTATCCTTTAGAGGAATTAATCCCATCCATACAAGAATATATCCGCTTAACCAACCGCCGGGTTACTTTTGAGTATCTGTTGCTGGATGGGATTAATAATAGCAGGGAAGATGCAAATATGTTAATTAAACTGCTTAAACCTTTACTAGCCAATATTAATCTGATTCCCTATAATAAAGTGGAAGGATTGGAATTTCAGCCACCATCCCCGCCGCAGGTAAATGAGTTTTACCATTACCTCCTGGATGGTGGTGTAAATGTTACCCTTAGAGAGGAAAAAGGAGCAGATATTGAGGCTGCTTGCGGTCAGCTTCGGGCAGGGTATAGAAAGTAAACATCGGTAGAGGGGTTCATATGGATATAGCCTATATTTCGGATATCGGACTGTTAAGGAAAAGAAACGAAGATCATTATTTAGTAATGGATAAATATGGCCTTTTTATTGTATGCGATGGTATGGGGGGACATAAAGGTGGAGAAATAGCATCAACCCTGGCCGTTGAGAACATAGAGGAATATATGCTTACTTTATCTGCTAATAGTCTATGGGAAGAGCCCATTTCTATCTTAAATGCAGCTATATGTAAGGCTAACCACCTGATATGGTTACAGGGACAGGAAAATCCGGAATGGCATGAAATGGGCACTACCATTACGGCAGCCGTAATAAATAAGAAACAGCTTTCCGCAGCCAATGTTGGTGATAGCAGTCTGTATATGTTTCGTAATGGAAAGCTCAAAAAAATAACCCGGGATCATACCCTGGCAGAAAAAATGGTTGCTGACGGTTTATTAAAGAATGAAGATAAGAAAAATAGCGGCTACAATCATATACTAACCCGGGCTCTGGGGGCCCAGGAGGATGTATTAATAGATAATTTTGAGCATCGGCTATATGCTGGCGACCTGGTGTTATTATGCAGTGATGGATTAACCGACATGTTAGAGAACAATGAGATTGAAAGTATTTTGAACCAGAATGACAACCTGGAAAATAGCATTAATACTCTATTAGAAGCTGCCCTTAAAAAAGGCGGTTATGATAATATAACCATTATACTGCTGCGTATTTAATTAGGAGGTAAGTATTTTGGAGCCTAAGATTTTAGGTAATCGTTACGAATTATTGGAGAAGATTGGCGAAGGTGGCATGTCCTATGTTTACAAAGCCCGCTGCCAGATACTTGACCGTATAGTTGCTATAAAAATATTAAAAGAGGAATACTCCAATGACCATGCTTTTGTTAACCGATTCAGAACCGAAGCCATGGCAGCAGCCCGTCTATCCCATCCTAATATTGTAAACATTCACGATGTAGGCGAGCAGGATGACGTATACTATATCGTTATGGAATATGTAGAAGGAAGAACTCTTAAAGAGCTTATCGCTGAAGAAGCGCCTCTACCAGTGGGCCGGGCCATTGATATTGCAGTAATGATTTGCGATGGTATCCAGCATGCTCATGAGAGGGGCATAATTCACCGGGATATTAAACCCCATAATATCCTTATAACTACCAGTGGTATGGTAAAAGTAGCCGATTTCGGTATAGCCCAGGCTATAAGTAAAAAAACCATAACATTTGGCGGAAACATAGTTGGATCCGTTCATTATATTTCTCCCGAGCAGGCCAAAGGAGAACCACTGACTATAGCTACTGATATATATTCCCTGGGCTGTGTATTATATGAAATGCTTACCGGTAAACCCCCCTTTGATGCTGAAAGCCCGGTTACTGTTGCCTTAAAGCATATTCATGACGAAATAACCCCTCCCCGGCAGATAAATGCAAGTATCCCCATGGCCCTGGAAGGAATAATATACCGGGCTATGGAAAAAGTACCGGAAAAAAGATTTAATTCAGCCCAAAAAATGCGTAACGATTTACTAAATATGGACGGGGCCTATGCCGGATATAAGCCGGGTCATGGTGGCAGAGATACAATTGTAATGCCCCCTATTTCCACTGAAGTGAGGGATGAGACGGTGAAAAAAAGGAAGCTGAGTACTACCGGAATAGTTGTAATTATTGCGCTGCTTGGCCTTTTTTCAGGTATGTTAGTCATGATGGGTGGAAACTTCTTTGGTCAAGAAGTAGTAGTTCCGGATATTGTGGGCAAGGATATTAATGAGGCCAATAGTGAGCTTAAGAAAGTAAACCTGGTTATGGATGTTAAAGAGCAAAAATTCAGTGATGAATTTGAGAAGAATCAAATTATGTTCCAGGAACCCGGTTCGGGCCAAAAGGTAAAGGAAGGTAGACATATAGAGGTAATCCTGAGTTCAGGCTCAGAGAAGGTAAAAGTACCGAATTTAGTCGGCAAAGAGTTAAGTGAAGCTGAAATTACTATTAACAATGAGGGTTTTGAAATAGGCACCATTGATCCCATTTATGATGACAAAATTAAAGAAGGATATATTATTTCCCAGGAACCCCGCGCAGGTACCCGGGTTGTTAAAAACAGCAAAATAGATTTAATGGTTAGCAAAGGGGTAACTCCAGATAGAATTTCTATGCCCAACTTAATAGGCTTGAGCCTGGAAGATGCGCGTAAACAAATTCAGGATAGTAAACTGGTTTTAGGGGAGGTAACAAAAAAAGATAGCAATGATTATTACCCTAATCAGGTTATAGAGCAGGATACTAAAGCCGAAGTTATGGTGGAAGAAGGAACAACCATAAATCTGGTGGTAAGCAAGGGACCGGGACCAGTACCCCAAACCCAGATATTTGAGTTTGACGTGCCCCGGGAAAATGATTACTACAAGGTGGTAATAATACAACACGATGCCCAGGGGGATAGAAAGATATATGACCAGCTGCATACAGCAGGCGATACGGTGAATCTGATGGTAAACTACTTCGGTAACGCCAGCCTGGAAGTACAGCTTAATGGCAAACCATATACAGTTAAAAAGCTGTAGACTTTCGATATGTAGGGGCGAACCCATGTGTTCGCCCGCGGGTAGGCAGTTCATTAACCGGTAGGGGTATTAATTATTTGGAGGGAATTTATGACGAATGGCGGAGTAGAAGGCCTGGTTCTTAAAAACTATGGCGGTTTCTACTATGTGCAGGATAGCAATAAGGATATTTATGAGTGCAAACTGCGCGGAAAAATTAAACAAGCAGTTTTAACCGGTGATAAAGTTCTGTTTACTCCCCTGGAGCACGGACGGGGAATACTGGAAACTATTTCTCCGCGCCGCAATGAATTACAAAGGCCGCGCATAGCCAATGCAGACCTCTTGCTCATAATCATGGCTCATAATCAACCTGCACCCAGCCTGGCTCTGCTGGACCGTTTACTGGTTAATGCCAGCTATAAAGAATTGACCCCCTATATTATTCTCAACAAAATGGACCTGCCCGAAGATGACAATTCCTCTATTATTACCTCATATTATCCCCGGAAAGGCTTTAATCTCATTAAGAGCTCAGTACGTAATAATATTGGCATTGACAGCATAAAAGAAGCTATATCTAACCGGATAGCCGTATTGGCTGGTCCCTCCGGTACCGGCAAATCCAGTCTGTTAAACCTGCTGGTAGAAGGGGCCGGGATTAAAACCCAGGATGTTAGCAAAAAAATTGGGCGGGGACGGCATACCACCAGGCATGTTGAACTTTACCCCTTAAGCGACGGAGGATGGATTGCCGACACCCCTGGTTTTAGTGTTTTAGACCCACCAGATATGGAAAGGCGTGACCTGGCATCACATTTTCCTGAGTTTTATGATTGTAGCAATGAATGCCGGTTTAACAACTGCCTGCACTATGGAGAAAAGGACTGTGCCGTAAAAGGAGCAGTTAAGGATAAAGTTATAGCTGAATTCAGATACAACAACTACGTAATTATGTTAGAAGAATTAATTAAAAATGAGAGGTGCTATCGTTGATATTAATTGCTCCCTCTATCCTATCAGCCAACTTTGCCCGGCTGGGGGAAGACATCAAGATAGTAGAAAATGCAGGCGCAGACTGGTTACATATCGATGTTATGGATGGTAATTTTGTTCCCAATATTACTATTGG
>JAAYCQ010000041.1 GCA_012729715.1 Syntrophomonadaceae bacterium | reverse complement strand
TTTAGTTCTGGCTACTATTACCGCACTAAAGGCCTGGACAACAAAGTAATTCTGGAGCAATACTTTTTTAATGCATATAATTAAAATAGGCTTATGCAAATGGAGGGCACGGTATGAAAGAAACGCATGTGGTAACATGTTTTCTCGAAAATAAAGATAAAATATTGCTTCTATGCCGCAGTGGGCAGGTGGGTTCCTATACCCAAAGGTGGGCCGGGGTTAGCGGCTATATTGAACCAGGGTGCAGCCCTCTGGAGCAGGCTTTGCAGGAGCTAAGTGAAGAAGCCCGGTTGAATAAAGATGATGTTAAGCTGCTTAAAGAAGGTTTGCCCCTGGAGGTAATAGATGAAACCCTGGATAAGATTTGGGTAGTGCACCCGTTCCGCTTTCAGGTGGATACGCCGAAGAAGATTCAAATTGACTGGGAACACAGCGAGTGCAGATGGATTGAACCAGAAGAAATCAAAAACTATAGTACCGTGCCCGGTCTCTATTCCGCCTGGGAGAGAGTGAAGTAAAATTTGCAAAACAATGGTGGCTCCTTTTAGAAAAAAGAGAGGGATAAAGCCCGGGAGAAAGTAAAATGAATCCTAAAATAGCAGTTGATAAAATCAGAAAGGACCGTCAACATGGGGCCAGTCAGCTTACTCGACAGGCTCTGGAACTTATAGAGCAAACTGCTCTGCACGATTCTTCCGATAATATAGAGGCATTTCAGGCCTTTATGTCTTCCCTGCTTGATGAACTGGCACTTTGCCGCCCTACTATGGTTTCCATCGCCAATGCGGTTAATCAATACCGGAGTAAATTGAAGCAACAGCTTGCCTTGTCTCCCGACTTACACTTACCTGCCCTTCGCCAAATAGCAGTCAAGCTTGCCCGGGATTGCATTAATGAACTAGAAACCTCCCGGCAGCAGGTAATAGAAAATGGAGCTTCTCTCATTTCTTCGGAAATGACTATCATGACCTGCAGTTACAGTTCTGCTGTAATTGCTTGCCTTTTACTGGCCCGGCGCCAGGGAAAATTTATTAACCTGCTGGCAGCTCAGTCCCAACTTGCACAGCATAATCCCGCCTACGGGGAACTCCTGATTGAAGAACTGGTTCAACAGAATATACCAGGCCAGGTTTTTCCGGATAAAGATGTAGAAAGTTTAGTAGAAAGGGTCGACCTGATTTTACTCGGTGCTGACGCCGTCCTGGCTGACGGCTCCCTGATAAACGGTTATCCCAGCCTGAATATGGCGCGAGTAGCCTTTGATTCCGCCGCTAAAAACATCCCCGTTTATGTTCTCTGTGAAACACTCAAGTTTACAACTCAAAAATTTCCTCTATCGGAAGAGGGTTTTGATACCGTACCTGCGACCTATTTGACCGGAATTATTACGGAAAAAGAGATAATTGCTCCTGATGCCATCAAATTATACCAGGAAATTCGCTAAATGTTGGGTATACGTTGTCAAAGAAACACTTATTCATCAGCTAGTCTTCGAATAGCCATCTTATATACCTCTAAATCATCCCTGGGACCAATAGCTATAATACCCATGTCAACAACATCATCCGGGCCTAATTGAGGTTGATAAATAATTCTGAGATTAAGCTGTTTGCTCTTTATTTTGGCAAACTGGTGTAATTGTCCCTCACAACGGTTGGCGTTGCCATCTGGTTTAAATAACGCCCCTTTTTCCGCCTGCTTTAGTATCAACTTCAGGACATCATTTCTTTTGCCCGGGCTGAATGACTTGTAATCCTTAATTGCCTCACTGGAAAAAAACACTCTTGTTTTGTATTTCTCAAGAAGTAATTTTTTTAACTGCTCAATCTTATTATCGGCCATACGGCTTAATCCTCATCCAACTCTACATCATTGAGACCTGATATTAGTTCGTCCAAGTTAAAATCTCCGTCTTCTACCACATCCGATAAGGGAACAGTTGCCTTATCATCCTTACGTGATAGTGCAATCTGGTACATATACTCATCAGCAGCCTGTTCTATGGCCTCTTGAAGTTTTAAGAGCCGTGCATAATGTTCAAGGTCTACCAGGACGCCTACAGCATTTCTGTTCTTATTGTTTTGTATAATATATACTTCAGATGTTTCTTTACC
>JAAYCQ010000040.1 GCA_012729715.1 Syntrophomonadaceae bacterium | reverse complement strand
AGGTATACTCCCGGGTGGTAGGCTACCTGCGTCCGGTGGACCAGTGGAATGAAGGTAAACAGGCTGAATTTAGAAATAGGAAGACGTATAAAGTAGTATGAAATTTGCAGGATTATTAAAACAGAGTTTGACTGACTACCCCGGGAAGATAGCTGCAGTGCTATTCTCCCGGGGATGTAATTTGCGCTGTCCCTTTTGCCATAATGCTCATCTGCTGGTCAAACCAGGGCGGGCTGCTATGGCTGATGAAATAGAAACCTCAGAGCTTATTCCTTTTCTGGGGGAACGTCGGGGCTTTTTAGATGCCGTAGTATTTAGCGGGGGAGAGCCTACAATAAATCCCGAACTGACCCAGGTGATAAGACAAGTTAAAGAAACTGGATACCTGGTCAAGCTGGATACCAACGGCAGTAACCCCCTGATGCTGGACCAACTGCTGCAGCAAGAATTGCTGGACTACGTGGCCATGGATATCAAGGCGCCGCTGGAATACCAGAAATACCTGCAGGCCTGCGGACGACTAACCTTTGAGGATTTTTTTAATATAAGGTCTTCCATAAACTTTCTTAAAACTACCACTATTGCGGTAGAATTTCGAACCACCGTAGTTCCGGTCTGGCACTCACCCGAAGACATAGTTGAGATAGCCCGTTATATCGAAGGCGCCAGGCTCTACTCCCTGCAGCAGTTCAACCCCAGGACAACCCTGGATCCCGAGCTATCCGGGGTAAAACCCTATAGCAAAGCAGAACTGGACCAAATAGCTAATCGATGTCAGCCATATGTCCAAAAGGTCCGGGTATGCAACATATAAAAGAATAAGGACTAAAAAATCATTTCATAGCAGCGTCAATTGAGTTAAAATAGAATGGATAAAACCAAGCACGGTTACCCTGGAAGATTTAGATATAGATATAGAAAAACCAGGGCTTTTTATCGTAGTTAATAATGACATTTACCAGACCTGTATGTAAAAGAATGCGCAGCATGCCGCAAGGTACCGGGCTTAAGATTACAGTTCGGAAATAAAGCAAGGACAGGATAAGGGGGATGGGCATGTATAGACTTAGCCGTTTCAATTGTATTGATGGTAAACCAGACGAAGATCAGGTGGAAGTATGGGCCGAATCCTATTTCTATAGCATAATGAACATTCTTAACGCTTTCTTCTCTCAGGTGGATGTTCCGGAAACCATTACCCGGATGAGCTGTATACCTTTTGACCAACTGGTAGCTGAGGAATTAGAAGACGAAAGCTCGGAGGTAATCGCGATTGCCGTAAACAAAACCCTGGAACTATTGGAAACGGAAATGGAGTTGCTTCAGGCTTACCTGGATGGTGAAAGCATGGGCTCATAATAAACTAAACAAGCCGGGGTAAAAACCGGCTTAATTTTTTAATTTAGTATACCTATACCCGAATAATAATAGTAAAATAATCAATGGTTTCATATAAAAAATATAGAAAGTATTTGGAGGTTGAAGTATGAAAAAATGCAGCAGTTGCAGCAAACAGTTTCCAGAAGCAACTATGAAAACCATGATTCATATTATAGATAGAAAAGCCTACATAAAAAACATCTGCCCTTCCTGCCAGTCTATAGTTCTTAATAATCCTAACTATTACTATTTGGCAGATGAGAAGAAATCAAAATAGGCCCAACCTGCCATAAACATCTGCTTAGCACACCAGCATAAATTAAGCCGGCATCCGCCGGCTTCTTGACGAGTACCTATAATCCTGCTATCATCTATTTGTCAATATCATATGCCGATGTGGCTCAGTGGCAGAGCAGCTGATTCGTAATCAGCAGGTCGCCGGTTCAAATCCGGCCATCGGCTCCAGGTGAAAGTAAGTAACCGCGCGGATTTGCGCGGTTTTTGTTTTTTGCATATTTTTGGTTCTTCCCTTTTTACTGTAATGTTTATAAATCATAATTCTTAATACTTATTAAAATTTTAAGAGTTTGTACCTATTGGAATTTAAATGTATGACCCATTAGAATAATTGGAGGAAATCATTCCCAAAAGCCGAATTCCTTCATAATAAGGAGGATGGTTTATGGATAAAGAATTTTTAGATAGCGTTTTAGATGCACTGGATTACTTGAATGAGAAATGGGATCAGGAGATTGATGATAAATCTTTGAGAGTCACAAGTCCCATATTAAGAAGGCTCATTACTTATGGAGATCTAGGAAGAGCATGGCGGGAAGTGGGTTTTTCTAAGGAACCTATTATTTTAGCATTAGATTTAAAAGAAATGATATCTGAGGATCCCATTCTAAGAATAGATTTTGCCGCGGCGGGGGGAGCACTTTATAAAGGAGCAAAGGTTGCGGGAATGAAAATACTCGATATGGCTAGGCCGCCAGAAAAGCAAGTGGGAGAACCACCTTATAAACCATTGAGGGTAAGTGCATTTCAACAGTCTTCGTGTTTATTAATAACACGAAGATACCCATCTGGTGGAATGAAACAAGAAATACTAACCCGTGGTGAGCTTATAACATTTTTCGCCAATAAACATGGGGGTGCCCATTATGATGCTAAACGTAACTCACCAAAAGAATACCTTTTAGACTGGTTTTTAAAAAACGGCTCCCTTAAAGTTCTGGATAAAAGAGTGGTATATTTCGAATTATTATCAATTGGACAGAGTATCGTTAATTCACCGGATATTGCACTACTTAGAGATAAGTTAAAGGCTCTTTAACTACGCAGTGGGCTAACTACAAAATTAAGGCCTATTCCTGCCTCTAGTAGCATAGTAGCAAATGTATGCTACAATCATGAAACCTAATACTAGGTAAGCCATGCTTATTGAGAAACCTCTTTATCTGCTTATAAACATAACCCAGTCTGATATAACTTCCATCTGGCTAGCGGCACCATCGCTTTTATTCTTTTCCTATTTACCTCTGCCGGTAATTGCCAATATACAGTAAAAACAGTAAGATAAAGAAAAGAACTGACTTTAAAGGAAAGTAGGAATTGAAGGCTACCGCATCTAAAAAGAAGGGTAAAGGGGCTTTTAGTAGAAGAATAATGTAAAAACAGGAAACGATTAGATACAGGTTAGATGTTCCAGATAATTTTTCGATGCAGTTAAAATGCTTCAGAAATACGTAGTCGCCTATGGATAGTTGTACCGAAATAGTATAGAGACAGATGATTGATGGGAGAATCTAACAAGGTTAATATACCATTTTTGTTCTTTGGAGTTGAATGTAGTGAATGCAGAAGATTTGAAGAAATTAGAAGCAACATTATGGCAAGCAGCAGATAACTTAAGGGCTAATTCTGATCTAAAGTCCAGTGAATACTCTACCCCGGTGCTGGGATTAATCTTTCTTCGTTTTGCTGACAATAAATACAGCCAATATGAAGGTGAAATAAATAATGAATATGAAAAATTAAAGGGAACACGACGGGAAAAGCCAATTCATGAAATAGCTATAGAAAAATGCGGTTTTTACCTTCCTGAAAAAGCTCGTTATGAATATCTTCTGAACCTGCCGGAAGAGGAGGACGTTGCCCAAGCTATTAAAGATGCGATGGTTATTATAGAGGAGTATAAGCCGGAGCTTCGTGATATTCTCCCTAAAGATGAATATTTCCGATTAGTAAGAAATCCTGAATATCGAGAAATCCCTACACAATTATTAAAAAACTTTGCTGATATTCCCAAAGATGCATCGGGCGATATGTTCGGCCAGATATACGAATATTTCTTAAGTAATTTCGCTATTGCTGAAGGCCAGGGTGGAGGAGAATTCTTCACACCTCGTTCGGTAGTACGTCTTATGGTTGAGATTATTGAACCACACAACGGTACGGTATTTGATCCGGCCTGTGGCTCAGGTGGTATGTTCGTTCAGTCTGCTAAGTTTATTGAGAACCACAGGGCTATGCGGGAGAATGGCGAGATCGACCTGTTCATTTATGGTCAGGAAAAAACTCTGGAGACCGTGAAACTGGCCAAGATGAATATTGCTGTAAATGGGCTGCGCGGCGATATCCGGCAAGCGAATACATATTATGAAGATCCGTTTGATAGTTTTGAGAAATTTGATTATGTACTGGCTAATCCGCCGTTTAATGTTGATGATGTGAACTTAAGCCGTGTAGAAAATGATCGGCGCTTTAACACTTATGGAGTCCCCCGCAACAAATCAAAAGCTAAGAAGAAAGATAAGGGTGCCGAAACTGTTCCCAACGCAAATTATCTTTGGATTAATCTCTTTGCAACCTCTTTAAAACCAAATGGCCGGGCTGCTTTGGTAATGGCCAATTCAGCTTCTGATGCCCGTCATAGCGAATCTGAAATTCGCAAAAATTTAATAAACAATAATCTTATTTATGCCATACTTACTCTGCCCTCAAATATGTTCTATACAGTAACACTTCCAGCTACACTTTGGTTTTTTGACCGGGCTAAAACAGGTGATAAAATTCTTTTTATTGATACCCGCAATATTTTTACCCAAATTGATCGGGCGCATCGAGAGTTTTCCGAGGAACAGATTCAAGATATTGCAATTATCAGCCGGCTACATAGAGGAGACAGGGGGAGTTATATTCGTTTAGTCGATTCCTATTTTGATAAGGGCTTTAGCTGCTTGATTGAACATCGGGAAAACCTTGCCAATGTTTCAAAGTCCATAGTGGCTTTGTTAAAGGAATATAAACAAAAGGATTTTCCCGATTGTAGTTTACCGTTGGGGAAGATAGATGAGTTAATAAAAGCATTTAGAACCTACCAGAGAGAAAAACGTATATCTGATATTGAAGACATGAACCGCAAGCAAATAGAGCTCAATGGACAATGCAGCCCTATATTTGCCGAATTACATGCCTTTTTGAAAACTCTCGATTCCCGGGTACGCCATATTGAGAAGGAGAATGGGAAGGACAAGAATATTAAGAAATTACAATCCAAACTGGATGAACTCCATAAAGAATCCGCAGAAGCAGAGTATTGTAACTGTCAAGTAAAAATGAACAAAAAATGATAAATAACTTTGGACACCTAGTTATTCCCAAAAATGGTTTGGCGGTGTTTTAAACGATAGCTGTCACCGCTTAGATGGATAACCTCACTTTT
>JAAYCQ010000296.1 GCA_012729715.1 Syntrophomonadaceae bacterium | reverse complement strand
CAGGCAGCTTATGCCAACAGTAAAGACCCCAAGGATGAACCTATTAAATATATGACCTGGGGGCCTTATGGTGATGGACATGAACCAGATGTAGTAGAAGTTGGACTGGAAATGAATAGTTATTATGTAGATGATCCCCGTAAGCCAGTTCCCGGATTTCCTAAGCTTGCTGCTGATGGCAGTACCGCCTGCGGTAACTGGATATACTGTGGTCAGATGACCACCAAGGTTAACGGTGACCTGGATTACAAGCCTATGTGGCGTGATAACAAGGATAATTCCAAGACTGGCCTGGGGCTGTATTCTAACTGGTCCTGGTGTTGGCCGGTTAACCGTCGTGTTTTATATAACCGCTGTTCAGTTCAACCTGACGGGGTAACCCCCTGGCCGGGTGATGAGAAACGCCAGCTTATTGGTTGGGATCCGTTGGCAGTATCTGACCCGCTTACCGGCAAACTGGGTAAATGGGTAGGTGATGACGTTCCCGACTTCAATACCGCTTTAGCGCCTACCGAGCCTGGTGGTATTAATCCTTATATTATGCGTCCAGAAGGCAAAGGTTGTTTATTTGCGGCCAAGGCCAGTACCAAGGATGGACCATTCCCCGAGCATTATGAGCCCTGGGAAAGCCCCTTCCCCAATTTGATGAGCAAACAACAAAACAATCCGGCTATAAAGGTTTGGGAGCCTGATAAACAGGCTAGTCCGGACCAATACCCGATTATTGGTACCACCTACCGGGTGGTAGAGCACTGGCAGACCGGAGCCCTTACCCGTAACCTGCCCTGGTTAGCGGAACTAATGCCTAATATGTTCGTAGAAATGAGTGAACAACTGGCCAAGATAAAAGGAATTAGGAATGGGGATAAGGTTGTCATTACCACCATCAGAGGTGATGTTGAGGCAGTAGCCTGTGTAACCAAGCGTTTTAAACCCTTTGTTGTTGATGGCAGAACCGTTCACCAGATTGGAACGGTATGGCATTTTGGCTTTAAAGGCTATGCCAAGGGTGACCCGGCTAATCGCTTGACTCCCCATATAGGCGATGCCAATACTATGATTCCTGAATATAAAGCATGGTTATGCGACGTAAGGAGGGCTTAATGATATGGCTTATAAAACAAACCTTTACGATGTTAGTAAATGTACAGCCTGTCGCGGTTGCATAATTGCATGTAAGGATTGGAACCAGTTGCCAGCAGTAATTGAACCCTTCAAAGGTAATTACTGTACCCACGAAGATACTAATGGCGATACATTTACTATCATGAGATTTATGGAATATGAGGATGATCCTGCTGATGATGTTAAATGGCATTTTCTTAAATATCAATGCATGCACTGTCTCGATCCTGCATGTATGAAAGTATGCCCGCAGGGTGCCTATACCAAAACTGACTGGGGTGCAACTTATCATGACCCTGAAAAGTGCATAGGCTGCCAGTATTGCACCTATGCCTGTCCCTTTCATATTCCTAAATACAGAAAAAGAGAAGATAAGATTACCAAGTGTACCCTGTGCGTAGATCGGGTTGAAGCTGGTTTAACCCCAGCCTGTGCCCGGACTTGCCCTACTGGAGCACTTACTTTTGGCGATCGCCATGAATTACTGGCACAGGCTGAGGAACGGGTAAAGTTCTTAAGAGCCAACGGTTTTCCCAATGCCACTATATATGGCAAACTGGAACTGGGTGGTTTGAACAAACTTTATATTTTAACCGATACTCCCGATAAGTTTGGACTGCCGATAGATCCCAAGGTTTCTACTACGATTACAGTCTGGCAAGACTGGGTACAGCCTTATTTTGGCTGGCTGATTCCGCTGGCACTGGCCGGTTCTGCATTCAGTTTCGTAACTACCCGAATACTGGCTGGCAAACAAGGAGAACACGCTGAAGGGGGGCATGAATAATGCAGTTAGTTCCTGAATACCGTGACGATGTAAAAAGAGTCGAGCGTTTTAACTTTGTAGCCAGAATGACACACTGGGGTCATACGGCAACCTTTATCCTGTGCCTCCTTACTGGTTTAGTACTATTTTTGGATAGTGCTGACTGGTTGGCAGTTATTTTTGGTGGGTTTAGTGGCGCTGGACTGGTACACCGAATAGCTGCAGTTACCCTTACCATATTCCTGGCTATATTTGTAGTCTTTGACTTCAAGGGTATCATCGATTGGATAAAAGACTTACTGCGTTTTGGTAAGAATGATATTATATTTGTCATGAAGTTTCCCTTTGAATTCCTGGGGTTTGAGGTAAAAATGCCGCCTCAGACTCGCTTTAATGGTGGTGAAAAAGGTAACTCCATGTTAACCCCAACCTGCGTAATATTGCTGGTTTTAAGCGGTTATATTATGTGGTTTCCGGCAATATTCCCGGCTGGACTAGTTCGGGTATGCTATCCCATCCATGATATCGTCATGGTTCTGGCAACCTTCATGGTTTGCATGCACGGCTACCTGGGTTCCTTCCATCCTGGTTCCGGTGAATCCTTCTGGGGAATGTGGAAAGGTACCGTTAGAGATGACTGGGCTCAGCACCATCATCCTATCTGGTATGAAGAAACCTATGGTGACAAAGCTGATAAAGATGCTGAGTAAGTCTTAATTTAGTTTTAAAGGGGGGATT
>JAAYCQ010000247.1 GCA_012729715.1 Syntrophomonadaceae bacterium | reverse complement strand
TGGAAAATGCCGAAAAGCTTATTGCTAATGGTTGTATATGTGTAGCTGAGGCTGCAAATATGCCCTGCTGTGCTGAAGCTGTTGAGCTTTTCCTGAAGAAGGGAATTCTTTTTGGCCCGGCCAAAGCGGTAAATGCCGGTGGAGTATCAGTCTCTGGTCTCGAAATGTCACAGAATAGTATGCGCTATTCCTGGAGTTTTGAGGAAGTGGATGCCAAATTAAAGGAAATCATGGTTGATATTTACCATAAATCCAGTGAGGCTGCCCGGGAATATGGGATGGAAGGAAACCTGGTGGCTGGCGCCAATATTGCAGGTTTTACCAAAGTAGCAGATGCCATGATGGCTCAGGGAATTGTATAGTATTAATTAAGAATTAAGAATTAAAAATTATCGTTGAAATGCTTCGCATTTCTTCTTATACCGAAGAATGGATGAATCATAGCGGTTATACATTGAAAAGAGGGTGGATTTGAATCCACCCTTACTTTTTTGGGACAAAGTAGTCTGCCGGTCTTGGGGTGAAGTGTGTTATAATTTCTCTCAGTTAGACGGGGAGGAGTATTTTAATGAAAAGAAAGACTTTATTGATAGCAGTTTTACTAATGGGTTTGATATTGGCTGGGTGCAATTCTGGCGGTCAGGAGCAGGCTCAGAGTATCGGTGAGGTAAATGGAGACAAGATAAGCCAGGCTGAATTTGACCAGCATTTGAAGATTCTTAAAATCACTTATGAACAACAGGTTTTTGGAGGTACAGGTAAATTAGATGAAAGCAAAGATAAAGAAACTATAGAGAGATTAGAAGAGCAGACTTTTAAAGAAATGGTTTTACAAAAGATTCTATGGCAGCAGGCTAAAGAACAGGGTATTAAAGTAAGCGATAGCGAAGTTGATAAAATCATCGAACAGCAAGATTATAAGAAATTCCTGGAGGAAAGCGGTCTGGAGGAAAAGCATTTCCGTCAGGAGATGAAAACCCAGATTCTCTACTGGAAACTTCACGATAAAGTAACGGCTAAAACTACAGTCAATGATGAAGAAGCAAAAGCATACTATGAAGAAAATATTAATAAATATAATGAAGAAGGCGGTATCCAGATATCACATATACTGGTAGCTGCAGAAAAAGAAGCTCGTGACATTCTGGCCAAGTTAAATGATGGGGCTGACTTTGCCGAAATGGCTCGGCAGTATTCAAACTGTCCCAGTAAAAACCAGGGTGGTGACCTGGGAGTAGTTAATGAAAACAGCAATTTTGTTCCTGAATTCCAGGAGGCAGCATTAAAGTTGCAGCCGGGAGAATTAACCAAGGAACCTGTAAAAACTGAACACGGCTATCACCTTATTAAAGCGGGAGATAAAAAAGAAGCTCAGAATAAATCTTTCGAAGAAGTTAAGAACTCGGTCATGGCCGATCTGAATAACGAGAAAAAGGATAAAGCTTATAACGATTATCTGAACAATCTGTATGAAAAGGCGGAGATTAAGGATCTACGTAAATAAGTCAAATAAAAACGAATGCCGGGAGATTATCCCGGCATTTTGTATTTACATTTATAGAGGTCAAGGTTAAAATATTATTGATAATCATTATCATTTTAGTATCTGGTACAGAAACTGGCGGATTTCTAAAGGAGCCGATTATGAATAGTATCGAAGAAAAACTAAAATATAGTAATTATAGAATTACCGGACAGCGGGCAGCAATCCTGGAAGTAATGATGGATAACCGCGGTAAGCATCTTAGTGCTGAGGAGGTACTGTATAGAGCTCGGGAGAAAATGCCCAACATTGGCATGGCTACCGTATATAGAACCCTGGACAAACTGGCCAGTATTGAGGTGCTTTATAAAACTATGTTTGGTGAGGGACGTTACCGTTATGAGCTATGTGATGAAGGAACGCACCAGCACCATCATATTATTTGTCCGGGTTGTGGCCGGATTACTGAAATGGAGGATGACCTGCTAAACATTCTGGAGCAAAAGATAGAGAGTCAAGGATATGAAATTATTGATCATGATCTTAAATTCTACGCTTATTGTCCTGAATGTCGCAGTAAGAGATAAAAAATTTTTATGAACCCATTGATAATGATTATCAGTATCTAAAAATGAGGTAACATATGGCAATCGTATTTATTGGGCAACCAAATACAGGGAAAAGCGTTATATTTAATTTTCTAACCGGAGCCGAAAACATTGTATCCAACTATGCCGGAACTTCAATGGAGACAAGTAAAGTAGTAGTGGATTGGGAAGGCAAGAAGGTTAGTTTTTTTGATACCCCTGGGGTGTACTCGCTTGCCACCGCTGATCAGGCTACAGAACAGGTGAATAAGCTGCTTCGAGAGGAGAAGATTGACCTTATAATCAATGTGGTCGATGCCAGTCGATTAGAGGTAAATCTTGCCTTAACCCTTGAATTATTGGAACATTCATGGCCAGTCGTGGTAGCGCTTAATCAGGTAGACCAGGCTGAAAATCTGGGACTTAAGATTGATAGTCAGGCTCTGGCAGGTCTTCTGGGTTGTCCGGTTATTGAAACTTCCATCCACAATAGCCAGGAGTTAAAAGCTATCATTAATAATTATATTGTAAAAGGGATTGTAGAGATAAAGCAGCCTGCCTTAATATCGTGCACTGCTTGTGGTAATGCTGGTACGTGCAGTAATTGTACTATGGGCGAAGGTATAATGGAACGCTCACAAAGAGCCAGGATAATAGCTGAGCAGGTTGCAGATACGGCTAATAAAAAGCATTATGGCTGGCTGGAGAAAATGCAAACCCTGATTGATGCTCCTTTTCCGGGAGTACTTATTCTGCTCCTGGTGGGATACCTGGGTTTTGTACTATTACTAAAATCCATTCAGCTGGCGGAAGGCCCCTTGACTGCATTGTTACAACCGGTTAATCACTATATAGCAACATCAATTAAATCTTTACTGCCACCGGGATTGTTATCCAATATACTCAGCCTGGCGGTACCGGAAGGCTTAATAGTACCATTTACTATTGTTATGCCGGCTATGCTTATGGTTTCAATTATTATGGCACTTCTGGAGGATAGCGGTCTGCTGCCTAGATATTCGGTAGCCTTTGCCCGTCTGGGTAGTTTGGTAGGGATATCGGGAGAAGCGGTAATCCCTCTTTCTTTGGGCTTTGGTTGTCGTACTCCAGCAGTTGTAGCCACCAGAATGATAACTCGGGAACGTGAACGTTTTATTGTTATTACTATCCTGAGCATAGTCATACCCTGTGCTGCGACTCTGGGCATACTAACTTCAGTTATAGCTGCTTTTCATGTTTCTCCAGCTATTATAGT
>JAAYCQ010000246.1 GCA_012729715.1 Syntrophomonadaceae bacterium | reverse complement strand
CATATAGGGACGCCTCCTCAATCTTTTGTTTTGTGCCTTTCTTCGACTGGATCAGCACAATTCAATTGTAATTGACTGGCGTCTCTTTTTTCAAAGACCTCTGTTAAGCATTACAGGAATGCTCCTGTTAATAGAATAAATGTACCCTTTTAGAATCTCCTTCAACGCTGGCTAAATGAACGAATTACTATAACCGCTACTATGAAAATCAGAGGCGATATATTTCGAAACCTGCGTGGGCCAGGAAGCGGGGCATATTACGCACCGTGTTCAGGTCCTTGGCCTGTTCTTCCGAGGGCAGTTGCTCCCAGGGGACCAGGCACGGATTGGTCTTACGCTTTAAATCCTTAGGCGAACTGGAGTAGCGCCAACCTTCCTTTTTACGTTCCTTAACCCACCGATTATGCTCAAGTTGAGCCAAAAGCTGTATCTCATCCTCAGTAAATTCAAATATACCAGCATTCCAATCATGCACTGGGCTGATTCCGCAGTTTACCGTCTCCAGTTTCCTTCCCAGGTCGTCAGCTTGCTGGCGGTTGGACTCTTTCAATTGTTCGGGTAAATCATTCCAGGGCAGCAGCGAACTATTAGTTTGGGGAGTATCCCCTTTGGCCGTCTGCTCTCGCACATATTCCTCGTGAATAGACCGGGCCAGTAATCCATGAGTATTATCCAGCAACAGTTCAATAGTGCAGGAATTATTCAATATTCCAAAAGCCTTTAAGTTTTTAAGGCTGTTAACCGTACGGTCAGCATTGCTAAGCAACATTTCCATTCCATCCTCTTTATTCAGGCAAACCACCACCGGGATATTCTTAAGATTATTAACTATTTGCAGGGTAACTGATACTGCAAGCGAATCATCGTCAATAAAAACATAGGCTTTGCTGATACCTGATATTCTCCCAATATTATCTAAAAATTCTCCCCGCTGAAATTCCGCTGATCCAAAATCCATATCACATGGCAAAACATCACAATAGTTGACCAGTTGAGGGTATCGGCAATAAAGCAGCTCCACCTTTTCACTGGCCGCCGAATCAACCACCGTAAAACGTAATCGTTCACCCTCTATATTTTCCCCCACCCCGCCTTCAACACTGAACAGACTTTCCGCATGCCTTCTCTGAGCAACCTGTACAAGGAAACTATCTATCAACCCTCCCCACCCTGCTATTAATATATGAGGGAAAGGATTATCATCGTTCCAAACCGGATGGTCTACAAGGAGTGCCCGAACTGCGTTTTGATAAACATTGAAAAATTCCAAACGAAAATTATCATCGTTTGACATCATAATTTCCTGTTCTTTTAATAAATTATGCATATCTTGATTTTTGATATGAGCAACACAGGTTAAAGGCCTCTTTCGACGTTCAGGCAAAAATTTACGGGCACACATAGCAACCTGACAGTTTGCACCATCATCACCACACACCGAAATAACATATTCAGCCCTATCAACTCGTGCCTTTTCCAAAATCCGCCGGTCGGTAGCATTGCCTACCAAAACCAGAGCTCCCATATCCCGACATTGTGTATGCCAGCCATTGTTCTCATCCATATCAATAACCACCACTCGCCAACCATCTTCCCGGAAACGACTGGTCAAGATTAAACCCTCCTGACCCAGACCACAAATAATGACATGGTTACGAGACCAGTAAATCTTTATATTTTCAAATTGCTGACGCAGCACCGCAGCAATAGTCCGTACGGCAGCATAGAAAAGGACGAAAAGAGCCATAAAACGCGCGCTTTGGAGCTCCCAGCTATAATGGGGAGGAGTGAAACCTTCCTGCCCAGTAAAGAGTTGCAGTGTCCAATATATGGCAGAATAAACAGAATGGTCTCCCTGGGTACCACGTAACGCCATACTATAACCATGAAATCCCAATACCAAAGCCAGCAGCCCAATTAACCCGACAAAAATCCATTCCTTACCTTCCCACCAGCGTCTAAACAATTTCCAGGGAGAAAACCTCCTGAAAGGATTAAACCTGAACCTGCCACCTTTCTTTAACATTGTTATAACCAACCTTTCACAAATACTCAGGGTACAAAATGAGATGAAAACGGTCACTGGTTATGAACACAGCATTGGAAGGTGAGTAGGTACTTTAAGATAATCGACCGCATTATTAAATCATTGCTTTTTGCTAGTTTTCGCCCATAACAGGTTTTTCCACCTATCAATAAGTCCGGTAATAAGTCCGGTGCCTGTCCCCGGACATATTACCCATGATTCAGCTTATCCTCTACTGTGTGAAGCCTTGCTCTATCCTTTATTCGAACATAACAGGTTTTTAGATAAGCATAGAAGTGATTCGCCTGATTATAGTCACCAGTATCAATGAAGTACTCCACCAGGGTCAAAAGCAAACGCCCGGTAATTCCAAAATTATTTGTTTCTTCGGGATACCGTTCCATCAGTGAATCCATAAAAACAGCCAGCTTATTAATATATCTCTTTGCCTCCCCGGCGTTTCCAGCATCAGCATGAGATTTTGTCAATTCACGATAGGCTTTGGCTAAATTCTCATAGCCCATAGCCAGTGTAAGTTCTGCCTGAACCATGTCAGCCAGATCACTACGGTTGCTCACAAAAGCAACTTCATCAAATACCATGCGTTCGCGAACTTCAGTAGCCTGAAGCAGGTCCCGCAAGCATTCGTCCATCTTCCCCTGCCTTTGATACAGCTTACCTCTGTTCATCATGGCATAGCCCGTCCACACATTCATATCGTCACATGAATTAGCATCTAATAATTCCGTATAGGCTGCTATCGCCTTTTCCAGTTCGCCTAAAGACCCATGGTTCAGACCAATATAATCAACACACCGTAAAAAATCACGTGACGACCTATCAAAACAAGGTTTCAGTTCGTACAGCAAATCCACAGATTCACCAAACTGTCCCCGCGCATGCATTGTCGCGCCATATAATAAACTAACATGCAGATATTTATTTAACCCCTCCAGCTTAATCGTACTTTCCAGACAATTCCATAGCTGCTCACCAAAACGCCAATCCACCATAACCTGAAAATTGCTGGCAATAAACCGGTCCAAAATGCCATTTGCTCTCGTATAAGTTTTAAGATCAGATTCATGTAATAAAACGAATCCATAAGTTAATGCCTTAATGGTTTCATAGCGCCTCGAAGTACCCTCAATCACCATATCCTGATTAAGTTCCTCCAATTCACGAACACGCCGTTCCATCCATTTCAGCAATTCACCATAATTTCGTTCCCGAACAAACAGATCTATCACATCACTCATAGGATATATGAGATCATAGTACTTCTCCATATTATGTATTAAGGTTCGACTAATTTGACATATCTCAGGATAATACTCTCGTCTGATATATTCAGCAAAACGCGCATGAAATAATACATAGCGACCCGGGGATACTTCCTTGGTAAGCGGAGATAGATAGTCAAGCAATTGTTGAAAGGCTCGTCTACCGGTAATATTCAAAACTTCACGCAACATCTCCCGCGAGCAGGCATTGGGCATTAATGCCATCAAACATAATGCCTGCAAGATATTATCATTATCCTCCAACCGTTCCAGTATACGATCAAAGACGCTCTCCATTCCCTTTGGTATTTGATCCAAAAACCTGAGATAATCATGCTCCTCAGTACTATCAGGCAAACCCTTTAAAAACAAAAAATTACCCTCACTGGCCTGCATCACTTTTTCCAATAAACTATCAGAAACTGCTGACAACCCGGGCCTATACTGAGCAAACCAGGCGCGAAGCTCCTCCAGGCTGAGTTCTTCCAAACGAAATTCACTCAGATGGTGAAAACAACCATGCAGTAATTTCCCATGAGCCTTAGTTCGGGATAAAAACACCAGCTTAATCTGCTCATTACTGAATCGGGCCAGAAGCTCAATCAATTGGTTCAGTTCATCCTCAGGAAGTTCATCCAATCCATCCAAAACAAATGGCCTCTCGCTAACAGACTGTTCGTCTTTAAATCTAGTATTGGCCAACAAATCCAGCATGTCCATTAACTCATCCGTGGACATATTCGATGGCAGATTGGGCAGTTCATCTGATAAAACATGATAGAACCGGTAGTAAGCCTCCAACGCATTGCGAGCCACCAGTTTACCCTTATTCGCCACCGAATACGAATAAAATGCTCCTCCAGATTGTTGTGCAATCCGGGCACCCAGGGTGGTTTTTCCGACACCGGCAGGGCCATAGACAAATACCCCTGCGTATTGCTGTAATCGTATAGCTATCAGCTCTTCCCAATCCGGTCTGGTAAAATACCCTCTCAACAAAGACTGCAGTTCATAATTCACGCCTGGTTGTTTATCAACTGACACAACCGAATCATTATCACCAACCAGGGGCATTTCCTGCTGGGCATTCTCCTCTATAAACGCTAATACAAACCGGCTTAAACTATTAATATGCGCCTGCAGCGGTGGCAGTGTGGCATCTAACCATTGATGTATACCCACATAATAACCCATACCGGCTGACAACGAGAATTTTTTAATCAAAAACGGAACAATGGGCATCCCTCTTCCAACTGCCCTATCCAATTCTCTACGTACATGAAATGAAGAATCTGCATGGGGCGATAAAACTAATACCATCAGCAAACACTCATTAATTGCATAGACAATCTCCTCAGCATACTGCCGGCTTAAGTCAATATCCCGCGGAGCCATCCAGCATCTGATCCCTTTAGCTTCCAAGGCATCTAATATATGATTAGCTTCTGTTATATTCTTGCTCGAATAGCTGATAAAAACCTGATAGCCCATTACTTATCCTTCTCCCTGGTCGGTCCCTTTTCATGGTAGTAAGTTGCTTGCTTAGGTAATATGTCCGGGGACTGTGAACTGCACCCCTAAAAGCGCACCGCAAAAATCAAGGAAAATATCTGAACGCTGAAACCCTCTGCCGTCAACAAACAGTTGGTGTACCGCCAGCCTCCGATGCCCACGTTCCCGATAAACCTCCAGCTCCGGCGGTACCAATTCCCAGGGTGCTGATGTGCTGCCCTGTTCTCCTTCTGATATCTTAGATAATTTCGATACTTTATAGTAATCTACCGGCTCCATGTCCGGATCCGGAACCAGGAAGGCATACACCGGTAAATAGTATCATTCACTTTAAAGTCAAATTTAGCTTGGGCAGCTTTCCCGATACCGATGGAGAATATTTTTTGATTTGATGATATCGTTTCTTGGTTATCAATGGTTCCGGCTATTTTAATGGCATAACCCCAATATGTATGAGAGGCTTCATCAAATGAAGGGATTAGTCTTAACCTAGGCTGGATTAATTGGATGGTGCCTTTGAAGATGGATTTATTCATTTGGTGGGTTGCCTCCTTTGCAAGATTATCTCAATTCTACTTAATCCAATACCCAGTTTCTAATTACATAATGATTATCAACTTTCCCCTTTTCCTTAATAAATTCATATGTAGCCAAATCAAAAGCCCTAAGTCTATCAGCATTGTTCAGAATCATATTTTTTATATAAACACTATCAAAGTCCATAATTTCCGATATTCTGCGCATTATCGGATCCTTTGTTTGGTCATTAATTAAATGTAGTAGTGCCTTTACAGCGTAGTATCTAATATCATGATTTTTATCATAAGATAATTGCAAAGCAAACTGAAAAATTATCAACATAATATCGCTGTCAATTTTTTCAGCATCCCCCTTTTCAAACATGGAAATAACAGTTTTTAAGGCTTCCAGCTTTTCAAACTCTTCCAACCCTGCATAAGAACCCAAAAGTCCAATAACCTCATCAAACTTAGCAGCTTTAAACACTAGTTTCATCATAATAAAATTAAAATAAAGTGTCGTTTTTGAAGTTTTATCCAGAAACATTTCATCTTTGCCCTTAAAAATAAGTTCCTCATCCTTTATAATCTGATGCACTAAAACCTGATAATAATAATTAAACTCCATAGAGATTGTTCCCAAGAATGTAATTAATTTAATTGCTTCAACCTTAGCAGAGAGCAATTGTGTGTCTAAATACAATGTATCCTTGCATACATTAATAATTGCACCCATTAATTCGCTATCAACAATGACATTATTGTAATTTATTATATTGGCAATAGTATCATAAGGATTATCCATGTAACCAGAGTATCTACCGTCTTTGCCCTGGGTGCTATTGCGTTCTTTTATTTCAGAAAGGTATTTATTAATATAATCTTTGCTTTCCTCCTGTGAATCAACTAAAATTTCAAGAAAGTATCTTTCTTTATAAGAGTCACTCATATATTTAATAACGCTTTCATGTAGCCCCTCCGTCTGTTCCCTTTGTTGTTTGCGCAAGGAAATAATAACATCACCTAGTTTACGGCAGCTTTCTCTTGTACTTTTTTCTTCTATAAGCATCTTAAGCTGTTCAATTAATTTTAAGAAGATATCACCACTTATCTTCTTAAAATTAATTTTCCCAACAACCTCTAGCGTATCATCATAAAAGCGTCTTAATCCTTTTCCAAAAATTCTTAATACTATTTCTAAAATTATTTGGTTGTCAAGTCGATGAATATTAGCTTTCAAGGCCTCAAAAATGTAATCGCCTAATATGAAAACTCTTTTCTCAGATTCAATCCAATCCTTTATAATTTCAATTATTTCAGCTACTATTTTTAAGTAATCCTCATCTGAAAAAAAGTAACCTAAATGCTGAAAAACCTGTAATTTGGCTATCTCTTTCTGGTAATTAATTGGAGCTCCACTATTAAATTCATAAATGTTTTTGGCGTCTAATGCATTCATTTTGCCGTATACATCATTGAATAAATCAATTAAGCTTTTTACCTCTTTTTTATCCCCTTTAATCATAGCCATTTTCAACAACAAAAGCCTAAACTCCCAATCATCATATTGGGAGCATAGGCTAAAAGCTACATCTTTAATTCTATCAAAAGTCCTTAAAATATGTGTCAATGAACCATTAAAGAAAGCCATCACATAAATATTTGCGATATAACCGCCATATTGATCTATGTTACTTCCCCAAGTAACAGTATAAGGCGATTGTGTAGATGTCTTTTGATCTTGATTCAATATTTCTTCATAAAGGGACTGTTCATATCGGTCTAAAAGCGGATAAAACAATGCAGTTGTTTCGTTATCGAGTTCCTCTTGAGCTGGACTTTTAATTAAAAATGTGCTTTCGGTATGTCCTTTGTAAACATATAGATTCCTTAGATCTATGAGTATATCCTGTATTAGCCAATTAGGTAGCTGTAATTCACGGGCAAATAGTAAAGCTTGATTTTCGCATTCTATGGCTTTATCTAAATTATTCAACCAATAATATTGAATTGCTTTCCATCTTTCCACTACAACCTTATTTAATTCCGGGCTCTGCATCTCTTCTAATGTTAATAGCATAAGATTGGTATTAACTTCTTTAATTGTTTTATTCCCGAAAAGCACCTGTAAAAATTCTACACAATAAGAATCTAAATCGCATGTGCTATTAACCTCTACATGAGGTCTACTGAATAATACCTTGGTTATAAATTCTTTTGTTTTATCCATGTTCTTGAATAATTGTTTTTCAAGAGATTCCGCTGCGCCGATATCAACTTCACTGATAATTCCTTCAGGAGTAGCAAACTCTGGATCAATAAGTCTTCCCTTGCAATAATTTATGTAAATTCCCGCTACATCATTAATAAAGCTATCATAACCTAAAGTAATAAATTTTTGAAAACTATCCGTTATGTAATATTTTGCTCCCTTTGCACCTGTTATTTCATTTTGAATATGTGTGGGCTCTTTTTGGTTTTCATTACAAAAAATATATATTGTTTTTTTAGGGTAGGCTTTTGCTCTTTGATATTCTCTCAATACCCCTTCCGGCACACCATCGGCATTATCGATTAAAAAAACACAGACATCACTATCATCAACGCCGTATAAATAATCTTGCTCCGCTGTAAGCGTTGAAGCGGGCCTTTTTTCGAAT
Organism: Syntrophomonadaceae bacterium; assembly: GCA_012729715.1. Classification (GTDB taxonomy): domain Bacteria; phylum Bacillota; class Syntrophomonadia; order Syntrophomonadales; family Syntrophomonadaceae; genus UBA4844. Next base: position 2,595 of record JAAYCQ010000246.1, on the reverse strand, counting down.
AAGTAAACCTTTGCAATTCTGGTATCTTCGATCAGCCTTTTTAGTTCTCTTCTAATAGTGTCATATTTCTCATTCCCACATATAGAGCTTATAAAAACCCTAATTTTTTCATCAGTTTCGATTCTTCTTTCCACCAAACCACCTCAATCTCTGGCCAATTAGTACTATTGCTCTTGCAAGTTTCTAGAATTATTTACAACAATACTATATACATCCTGCTCTCTCCCAGCATCTACCTCTCTCAAAATCTCTACTGTCATCGGCGTAACATTCAGCAATATCTCCCGGTCGGCGGTTGTAGAACCTTTACGATTTGGCGCAACAGCTGCGGATCAAAGCCCTGTTTAATCTCAACTGTTGCCTGCCCAACATGAACGGCTATATCCCCATAATAGCGATGATTGCTTCTTTCACATCGCACCCCTCATACATAACTTAGTTTATCAATGTTACGTTGTATTTCCTGCTTTTAGCCTACTAATACTTCATCTTTGACAAGAGAAACTCTGTATTAAACTATTACCTTCAACAGCAGCTTTGTAACTTTGCCGATTTCCTGAGTAGCCAATACCTTCAACGCATCAGTTAGCTGAATTTCTCCGCCTTTTCCGGGTTTCATGTGTTTAGGTACCCTTGGAATTTAATGGTGGGACGAAGTACCTGTCTCCATGTCCCTATTACCTATTTACAAACCGGGAGAACCTCCTCCCCCCCTATCCGAAGTTATCACTAATAAATCGTATAAAAATAGGGCCGAGCTCATTTTTTTTATAATACATCGGCCCCAGAACTGGCTCACCACCTCCAAAAACTGCCGTACGGTCTACCTGTTCATCAACAAGATTATGAGAGGATATACGTTTTATTGATTGTAATATTAAATCTTTAGGCACATCTCGTCTAACAAAAAAATTGATAACTTCTTCTTCAAAATGTTCTTTATTATAGTCAGTCGAGTAAATCTCATGCAATATTGTAAGGTCAAAAACAGTAAGGTCGTTAAGAGTACTTAGCAAGTTGTCATTGTAATCGAAATCCTTAAAGTCTGTAGCAAGGTGTACAGTGGCATTCTTCAGACTATTGATTTTGTTAATATTGGCCTCATGTGCAACTTTATCCACTATTGAAAAAAGGTATCGCTGCAGATCTTCTCTATCCCCGATTGATGTTAAATCTTGGCCTGTTTCCATAAGTCCTTTAAAATACTGCTCGACATTTGATCTTCTAAATGTAGTGTACATTTGCATTAATGCTGATGCCGTATTTACACCTATTCCAACCATAGCCGCAATGAGTGTAGGTTCCATATAATACCTCCAAAAAATAAATAACCTTTTAAACACCGTAGTTATATAGTTCAGGATAATAGCCCCAGTTGCATAAAAACCCTATAAGCAACATTTCTTTAGGTTATGCCTTTGTGGCCAGAAGAAAATAAGTGTCAAGCCTGCTGTCGGTATGATAGCTTTATTAATTTCTAATTTAGATTAACCTCTAAATTTCCTTTAAATGGTGGGACAAGGGACCTGTCCCCATGTTCCATAGGTGCCGCCCTTCGGGGCGGTACTGATAAGTGAACTGGTGGTTTCTTTACTGTGTATCGGTGGTTTTATAAAACTGAACTTGTGGTTCTGAAAACGCGTAATATGCACATTAGAAGGCGCTTCTTCAATGCCCGATGCTATAGCTTCTTCAATAATATACTGAATTGTTGGTTTATCAACGATTGGTAACATTTCTTTTGGCATAGCTTTTGTAGCAGGTAAGAATCGCGTTCCAAGACCTGCTACCGTAATAACTGCTTTACGTACTTTCGATGATAACTGTCCCTATAATCTAGTTAGCTATTTCTAGCATCAGATTATTTAAAAAGTAAATATTCTAATTCCTTAGTACCGAACCTTTAGTGCTCCTCATCTATAAAATCAGCTATTGTTGTTTTATCATACTCGTATTCAATCGCCTTGATTTGATGATTCGGTATAATAACTCTCTTATCAATCTTTTTTTCATAAATCACTATATAATCGTCTAGGTTTACTAACTCCATCGATTCGTATCTATTTCCATCAATAGTAATAACTGCTATTCTCTTGTAACTTCGTGTTACGCCCCATTTAAAATATTGTCTAAGGTTAAATAATGTAGCATAAAAAAGAAATGCAAATAAATATGCTATGTATGTTGCCCTATCGCCAAAACTTTCTATGAAAAATATGACCCCAAAAGTAAAAACCCAGATAACCAATATAAATATCGATATTAGAATCGGCCTTAATTTTGTTTGTTTATTCCGAAAAGTATCTATCAAAAATGATTTATGAAATCTCAAATGACCATAAGTAAAAAACACTATCCCCACGCCAAATAAAATTATAAAAGGCCATTTATAATTGCCATCCAAATTAGCACCGACGATAATTAAAGCTATAATAAATGAAAGAGAGGAATTTAAGGCTATGGAGTCAAGAATCCTTATTCTATCATCATTAAAGGTTATTTGCTCTACCATCTTCCTTTTTTTATCTTTCATGTAGTTCATTAAAAAGGTAGTAGCGGCAGCAGTCAATATACTTATTAAAATAGTTGCAATAT
>JAAYCQ010000002.1 GCA_012729715.1 Syntrophomonadaceae bacterium | reverse complement strand
GAGTCCTGGCTTATATTTTTTACAAAATACAGTTCCATTTCTCCCGCACTTTAAAGCCTTGCTGTTCTGTTTTATCAAGATCTCGCAGCCCCTCTTTCCGTGGGCGCAAAACATATATTATCATGCCCCTGTTTCTATGTCAAGCGCTATTAGCTGCATTTTTGGGGCATAAAATAAGTACTTCGCATTAGGCTTAGCGCAAGTACTTTTCTATTATATATCTAAGTTCATAATTTGACAACAGATTTAATATTTCGTTTTTAGTTACTACCTATCTGTAAGATTAAAAAACCCCGCCCATTGAAAGAGCGGGGTAATTTATACTATAGTGCTTTTTTTTGGCGAATTCTTTCTATTAATATAGCACAATCGGGGCAAACCATTTCACAGATGTTACAGGCTATACAGCTGTCTTCATCTTTAGGTTTAACGGTGGGAGTACCATAGACACCCAGTTTATCCGACCATACCAGTACGCCGTTAGGACATTTTTCTTTACAGAGGCCACAGCCCTTGCAGTAATCGGGGAATATATAAAATATCGCTTTTTCCATGGGGAAGGTTATTGGTTTTAATTCTTTACTCATGTTATTGCCCCCCTTCCTTCAAGGACTCCTCCGCCATTTGCTTACCTAATTCCAGCGCTTTGAAGTTTAGTTCTCTTAAATCCGGATTCTTTTCAAATTTATAGCCCAGTTTGTTCTCCAGGGCTTTTTTAGCAGCTTCAAAGTCTACTATATTAGTAAGACCTATAACCGCACCCATAATAATAATGTTAAAAACCCGTGGGTGTAATTCCTTGTTGGCGGTATCGATAGCTGGTAACCCGATTATTTTTTTAGCCTGGCGGGGTAAATCATTCTCATCTACCTTAAAACCAGAATCATAAACAAAAAGGGTGTTTTCATCTGAGTAGTGTGCGGTACGTCCAACCGCCCTTTCGCTAAGGGCAATAACTACATCCGCTTTGTTAAATTTGGGGGCACCTATTCTCTCATCACTTACCTGAATAAAAGCGATAGATACTCCTCCCCTTTGTTCCAGACCAAAATTAGGTATATAAATGGTTTGTTTTTCTTCATTATAAGCTGCTTCCGCTATTATCTCAGCAACTGATTGTACACCCTGACCGCCTTCACCGGCCAACGCTATTTTCACCAAAGCCATTTATTTACCCCCCTTTCCAAAGGGGTTTTTTAACTCTCCTACCGGGAAATAATGCTCCATTTCATCCTCTAAGAAGTGCCAGGTCTGCTGGGCATTAGTCCTCCAGTTGGTAGGACAGGTAGAAAGCACTTCTACAAAGGAGAAACCATTACCTTCTATTTGATTACGCAGGGCATTCCTAATAAATCTTCTTAACTGGTTATATTTTGATACCGTAGCTCTGGCTACATAGGCACTATCCGGGGTAAGCTGAGCAATAAACTCCGGTCCCTTGGTGGGATATCCAGTCAGTTCTGGATCTCGGCCAAAAGGAGTAGTTTCCGTTTTCTGTCCGGGAAGGGTGGTGGGCGCCATCTGACCTCCAGTCATCCCGTAGTTAGTATTGTTAACCAGTATTAATGTAACTTTTTCATTACGTACGGCGGCGTTGAGCAGATGCTGGGAACCAATGGAATATCCGCCTCCATCCCCCATATATCCTATAGTTATAAGTTCCGGACGGGCTCTTTTTATCCCTACCATAACTGGAGTAGTTCTGCCATGATGAGTCTGGGTGCTGTCACAAGCAAAGAAATCCCAGGAAAGCAAGGAACAGCCTATGTCACATCCGAATATAGTTCTATCCTGTATTTCCAATTCATCTATTACGTCACCCAACGCTTTTAACACAATTCCATGCCCACAACCGGGACAGAATTTATGCGGTTTGGTTGGTAAATACCATGATTTTGGTGTTGCCGGTGCTACTGTCTGCATTAATATACCCCCTTCCTTAGAGAATGCTCTTCACTTTGCTAATGATGTCATAATCAATTATTCCTACACCCGGCATAAACAGGGTTTCCATTGGTATTGTTTCTCCATAAATCTCTTGCCTGGTCAGGCGATAGAATTGACCATAGGCCGATTCTGCTATAAGCAGTTTTTTAGCGCCGCTTCGGGCTATAGCTGCACGCAGTTGTTTTTCCGGATAAGGTCTAAGGGTAATAGGACGGAAATAGCCGGCCTTAATACCTTGAGCCCGCAAGGCTTTTACCGCATCGTCTGCCGCCCTGGCTACTACACCATGGGATAGTATTATTATTTCAGCATCTTCACATTGTCTTTCCTCGTATTCCACTATTTCTGGCGAGATGCTTTCGTATTCAGCGGTGTTTTTAAGTACCACATCATAAAGTTCTTCTTCCAGGCTATATATGTTACACAAATGTTGTGGTTCCCTTTCAGCATTGGTAATACTACCATCCAGGCCTATTAAGGGATAAGTATCGACCATTTTGATTCCGCGTGTTTCCGGATCATACATTTCCAGAGGTTCGCGCATTTTAGCCTGGTAACCATCACCCAGAATAAAGGTAGGAAACCTGTATTTCCAGGCGGTATTAAAGCCCTTAATCACATAATCGTATATTTCCTGATGGGTAGCAGTAGAATAAACTATACGCCAACCTTCTCCATTGCCTCCGAAGGTTGTAAGAGCTACTTCCTGCTGGGAATAAATAACTGTACCTGAAGAAGGTCCTCCGCGTTGCTGGATTATGGCTAATAAGGGTAGTCTCATACCTTCAGCCATACCAAAAGGTTCCTGCATCAACACGTTACCTGGTCCGGCCGTGGCTGTAAAAGCCTTTTTCCCACTCTGGACTGCTCCACAAACGGTAAAGCCAGCCGATATTTCATCTTCAGTCTGTAAAAAACCTCGTCCGTACTGAGGTGCCAAACGGGTCCAGTAATGCATTATTTCGTTCTGGGGGGTAATAGGGTAGCCAAACATAACGTCAGCGCCGGAAGCCAGTGCCGCCCAGGCCGCAGTCTCATTGCCAGTCATAAATGCCTTTTTACTCTCGGTTATGACCTGTTGCATTTATATAAACACCTCCCATTTCCTTCTATTACAAAGCTAATTGCTGCTATCCTACCATAACGCTTGCGGCATATGCCTGTGTATAAATTTAATTGGAAGATTAAATTCTTCCGCTTTGATAAAATCCCTCATATTTTCATCAACCGCCATGTAATCTACCGGAATATTTAGCTCCCGAGCTACTGCTAGAATTTCATTGTTACCTTGTTTAATAATATCTACTGTAGTTTGATCCCCTAAGTGAGTATTGGCAACAATGGCATCCACCCGGCCCAGGTTCTTAATATACTCAGCAATCCTTGGGCGGCTGCCGGTCATAGGGCGAGTATAATTAATTACGGCAATAACCCGTAATTCAATTGATTCCAGGGCTCCTTCTACTAAATTCAAGGTTTGTGCCCCAAAAACACCATAACCAACATCAAGAATAATATCCCCTTCGCGCCAAAGGGCCCAGCGGGCTGCCGGGTTAAGCATGGCTCCGGTTTCTCCCAATCCGAAAGCATCTTCACTGGAATAGCCAATAATTATGAGGCCCTTTTCTTCCAGCATCTCTTTGATAGGCCTTAAGGTATAAAAAGGCTCCACTGTATCTAAATCCACCAGGGTTACCATATGCCCCTGGGCTTTAAGCTCTAGAGCTCTATTTATTGCCAATTCGCTTTTGCCACTGGCGTACTCTCCAACATATGCTTCTACCACGCGGGGGGAATACTTTAGGGTAAAAATAAACACCTCCTAAAAGTGTCAAATTTTTTAATGATTTTTATTAGTATAGATTATATTTTAAATGTGAGTCAATAATTATATTATTTAGGCAAATGTTACTCACATTTATCGTGTACTGATAAAAAAGCTATACTATTATTAAGATGGATTAACTGATAAAACTGGGATTAAATTAAATAATACACTTTTTCCTTCTCTAAGTGCAGTGTTTTTTTGTTAAATTTAGATTAAGAAGCAGTTAATAAGGAAATAGAGTGCTGGTAGCAAAGGTATAGGTATGGCAAATTTCAGGGGTAACCCAGAATACGAGGTTAATTAAGAATTTTGAATTTTAAATTTTGAATTATTGTAGAAATGCTTACGCATTTCTCTTATTAGCAATTAACACAACCCCATCTGCTTTTTATGTCTAGTGCCTTGAGGGCATGAAGTGAAACATCAATTATAATTGCTCTAATCCATTATCTATAGATTTTACTTTAGTAACTATTCCTATAAAATAAAAAAAGGCCGATTAAGGCCTATTTTTTAAGTTTATTTTTACTACATTAGTAATAATTGCAGGCAGATAAGTAAGATAACCCCAGGTATGCCTAAGAAGCCGGCGATTAACACACTGATAATATTAACCGGTAAAGAGAAATCAAAATATGAGGCCAGGTAGTTTACTATTAATAGTAGAACTAAACCTACCGCTGAATTTAATAAAAGTTTCCAGAGTAGTTTAACTGGTTTAATAAAAACCTGAGCCACTATGTAAAGGATTACTAATAAAAATAAGGCCGCTATGATAACATTTAAAACCTCCATTACTTTCACCCCTCTTCGCTATGATTGGCTCAAAACCATAATATTTTGCCTGGCATATGATTCTGAATTATATTCTTGTTTTATTTTTTTATAGAGGTAATTGTAACGCTTCTCTGCCGCATTAATACTATAAATTGCACAATCTACCATTTCCTCATCTACTACCCGGGCAAACATGTTATGGGCACACATTAGTTCCCGATGGGCTCCTTGTAACAATTCCCGATCAGAAAAATCTACATTTTCCTGGTGATTTTCATTGAATAAACGACAGTTTTTAAGCCGGCTGTATAGCCTGGACCATATTTCCATAAAAAAACCTCCTGGCATATTTTTACTGTGTTATCCATCCTATGCCAGGAGGTTTTATATTATGTTATATTTCTTTGCGTCCTTCCAGGGCTCTACGCAGGGTTATTTCGTCAGCAAACTCGATGTCGCCTCCAACCGGTAAACCGTGGGCCAAACGGGTGGCTTTAACTCCATGGTTGACTGCTATTCCAGCCAGGTAACGCGCCATAACTTCTCCTTCAATATCAGGGTTCAAGGCCAGAACTACTTCTTTGATAGTCCCCGCTGCTAACTGCTTGATAAAAGGATCCAAGTTTAATTCTTCCAGGTTATTATCACCCATCAGGTTAAAATTCTTGTTTAAAACGTAGTACCTGCCCTTATACCCAGTACGTTCAATAGCAATAATGTCACTGGCTTCCTCGGCCACGCAAAGAATCTCTTTATCCCGGCTTTCATCCTGGCAGATGGCGCAGGGATTACTATCGGTGAGGTAACCACAACGGGAGCAGGGAAAAACCTTTTCCCGGGCATCAATTATGGCCTGGGCCAGCTGTCTGGCTTCCGCGGGCGGCATCTTTAATATATACAGAGCCAGCCTCTGCGCCGTCTTAGGGCCGATGGTAGGCAGCTTAAGCAGTTGGTCTATAAGATTTTCCAGGGGCCTGGCCAGTCTCATCTCAGAGCCTCCTATAACCCGGGGATGTTAAAACCGCCGGTGATTTTGGCCATTTCCGTAGAGACCATTTCCTGGGATTGCCGGATTCCTTCATTTACTGCAGCTATAACCAGGTCTTCCAGCATTTCAATATCATCCGGGTCAACTACTTCCGGACTTATTTTGATGGCTATTAACTCCTGTTTGCCATTTACTCGAACCGTAATAGCCCCGCCGCCAGCCGTGGTTTCTATTTCTCTTTCTTTCAGTTCTTCCTGCATTTTTATAATCTGTTCCTGTACCTGCTTGGCCTGTTTTATCATTTTATTCATCGAACCACCACCAGGGTTAAATTTCATTTATTCATTCCTCCTAATCTTTAATTTCTACGATATCTTCGCCAAAGTATTCTATGGCTTTTTTTACAATAATATCATTATATTGTTCATCATCAAGGAAAACAAATTCTATTTCCACGTTCCGCTTCAAGATATCCCGGGCTACGCTTTCTACCAGTTCCCGGTTATCTTTTTCCTCCATACGTTCCTTATGTAAGCGATACCCCTTTTTATAGCCTATATAAAGTACGTCATCACGCGCCCCCAGCAATTTACCCTGACATAGTAGGGCATGGGTAGTAATCTTCTTTTCCTTTACCCCGACAAGCAGGCGATTCCATAATACCTCACGGGCGTCCGGCTTAGTACCCTTACTTCCGGCTTGTACCCGGGTGGTTTTGCCTTCCTGTCGAGCTGGCTGTACTATCGGGGTTTCGTTGTTAAATATCTGAGACATCTGCAGAAATGCTACTTCGAGAATGAAACGGTTCCCTTCACTGAATCTTAACTTGTCAGCCGTATCCATCATCAGGCGCAAAGCCTGCAAAATCTGACTTCGATCAATTTGAGATTTTTGTTCTTCCAATAATGGTTTGGATGCTGCCGTCACTACTAAAAAGTCAGTTTCATCGCCTATGACCATATATAAAAGCAAATCCCGTAAATAAAGGGCACTCTCCCGGGCCAGTTGCTGGGCTTCCTTACCTTCGCCCAGGGCAGCTGCCAGCATCTCAATTATTCCTGCCGTATCCTGCTTCACTACCTTTTCTAACAGGCGGGCCAGGAAAAGTTCATCTACCAGTCCCAACACATCCAACACATCTTCCTTTTTAATGGTTTTACCTTTGTAGGAATAAATCTGGTCCAGAGTGCTGAGAGCATCGCGCAGGCCTCCATTGGCGCGGCGGGCTATTAACCGGCCTGCTTCCTGGTCCAGCTCTATGTTATCACTGGCTGCTACCTGTTGCAGCCTTTCTAAAATTTCCGGACCGGTCAGGCGGCGAAAACTGTAGGACTGGCAGCGGGAACGTATAGTATCCGGTATTTTTTGGGGCTCAGTGGTAGCAAGAATAAAAATTACTGATTCCGGAGGTTCTTCCAGGGTCTTTAATAGAGCATTAAAGGCCTCGGTGGTAAGCATGTGAACTTCATCTATTATATATACCTTTTTCTTGCCTTGGGCAGGTAAGACCCGTACCTTTTCTCGCAGGTCGCGAATCTCATCTATTCCCCGGTTAGAGGCAGCATCTATTTCAATAACATCCATAAAATTGCCATTATTAATATCGGTACAGGAGGAACAAAGGTTACAAGGCTCTCCGTCCTCAATATGCTCACAGTTAACCGCTTTGGCAATTATTTTAGCAATACTGGTCTTACCAGTTCCCCGGGGACCGGAAAATAGATAGGCATGGGATAAGCGCCCCTCTTTAATGGCATTACGCAGGGCAGTCACAGTTTTCTCCTGCCCCACCACCTCTTCAAAACGCTGGGGACGCCAGGCCCGATATAAAGCCAGATAGGCCATAATATCTCTTCCTTTCGGTTATGGATGTTAGGATATAAGTTCTTGATTTAATGCCAACTTTCCTGCTGCAAAACATAAAGACGGAGAAAGGGAACGCGGATTCGCTTCGCTCGCGCGGATTTAGCTGGATTTACGCGGTTTTTTAATACTCATGACGGGTTAATTAGAAAATAGATTTTAATTCACGCGGATCGCGTCATGTGTAGGGAACGGCCCCTGTGCCGTTCCGCCATGGGTTAGAAACAAAATACTTCTATTTTCATAAGTGGTTGTGTGCCGTGCTCATGGCTGGTTAATAAGAAAATAGAATCTTATTTCACGCGGATCG
>JAAYCQ010000039.1 GCA_012729715.1 Syntrophomonadaceae bacterium | reverse complement strand
ATGCTCCCTTCGGTCGCTATTAAGGGAGCGGATTTTTTAATAAATATTACCCATAAGGCGAATCGCAGAATAATCATGTGTAGGGAACGGCCCCTGTGCCGTTCCGCCATGGGTTAGAAACAAAATATGGGGTTAATTAGAAAATAACTTTCCTTGTCATCCTGAACGAAGTGAAGGATATTTCACCGGAATATCATATCAGATCCTTCGCTGCGCTCAGGATGACACCCACGAAAGCCACGGGAATTTTCATTGGTGGTTGCGGCCTTCGGCCATGACGGGTTAATAGGAATACTGGAATTGGAAGCTGAACCCAGGGAGGATATTTATTGCGTACACCCGGATATAATTGTTAAAGAAAATATAAGGCGAAATATATAAAGGAGAGCTTGGAATGTCATCACTACAAGTAAATATCAATGAAAAAGCTAATCTTATCTGGGCTATAGCCGACAAACTTACCGGCCCATATAAACCTCATGAATATGGCGAGGTTATTTTGCCTCTGACCGTAATCCGTCGTTTTGATTGTATCCTGGAAAAGACTAAAGAAGCGGTAGTGCAAAAGGACCAGGAACTCAAAATCGCGGTCAAAGATCCGATTCTGCGTAAAGTATCCGGCTACTCGTTTTATAATGTCAGCCCTTTTACCTTTAACAAACTTCTGGATGATCCAGACAATATTGAAGCCAATTTCCGCAGTTACTTAAATGGCTTCTCCGAAAATGTCCGTAACATCATAGAGCGTTTCAAATTTGACAATCACATCAGCTATCTGGCAGAGAAAAACCTGCTGTACATCGTGCTAAAGGAGTTTACCGATCCCAAAGCTGATTTGCATCCTGATAAAATCTCCAATATTGAAATGGGTTATATTTTTGAAGAGATTATCCGCCGCTTTTCTGAGGCTCACAATGAGGATGCTGGGCAGCATTATACCCCTCGCGAAGTAATCGAACTGATGGTTAATATTCTTTTTTACGATGACAGTGAATTATTATCTGGTGATGCTCCGATAAAAACACTCTATGACCCGGCTTGCGGCACCGGGGGTATGCTTACCGTGGCCGAAGACTATCTCCGCCGCCTGAATAGCAATGCCCAGCTAATCTGCTTCGGTCAGGAAATTAACCCCCAGACTTATGCCATCTGTAAATCAGACATTTTAATCAAAGGCGCTAATGCCGATTACATAAAGGAAGGCAACACCCTGTCCGATGATATGTTCTCGGAGGACAAGTTTGACTATATCCTCTCCAATCCTCCCTTTGGCCGGGAATGGAAGAATGAAAGGTCTAAAGTGGAAACCGAACATAAAAAGGGGTATGCTGGACGGTTTGGCACGGGACTGCCGGCGGTGGGCGACAGCCAAATGTTATTCCTGCTTACAGCTCTGTCTAAAATAAAAGACCCAAAAGACGGGGGGACTCGCATAGCCATTATCCACAATGGTTCTCCGCTATTTACCGGTGATGCAGGCAGCGGTCCGTCCAATATTCGCAAATACATTATTGAAAATGATCTATTGGAAACTATAATAGCTTTACCTAACGATATATTTTACAACACCGGTATAGCCACCTATATTTGGGTATTGTCTAATAAGAAATCATACCGGCGCAAAGGCCAGGTACAGCTTATCAACGCTACCGAGATGTATGAGAAACGCCGTAAATCCCTGGGAAATAAGAGAAACGACATACCCAGGCATTATATCGATGAAATAACCCGGCTGTATGGTGATTTTAAGGAAACAGAAGTTAGCAAGATATTACATAATGATGAATTTGGCTATGCCAAGATTGTAGTGGAACGCCCACTGCTAGATGAGAAGGGCCAGGTTGTGCTGAAAAAAGGAAAGCCCCAGCCTGATACCAGCCTGCGAGACACCGAAAATGTTCCCTTAGCCGAGAGCATCGACAGCTACTTTACCCGGGAAGTATTGCCTTATACACCTGATGCCTGGATAGACGAGAGTAAAACCAAAATAGGTTATGAAATACCCTTAACCAGGTATTTTTATAAATACACCCCACCCCGGCCATCCCGTGAAATCATGGCAGAAATATTAGAGATTGAGAAAGAGCTGGACGGGGCATTAAAGGCGGTGTTTGAGTAATGGCCCGGAAGATGAAGGATAGTGGTATTGAATGGATTGGCGAAATACCTGAAACATGGGGAATTATTAAACTAAAGTATATTGGATCCCTAAGCGCCAATGGAGTCGATAAAAAAATTCGCGATGGAGAAATAAAGTATAAGTCAGTTCATTATATGGATGTATATAGTAATAGTCTAAGAGAAATCGGAAACAGTGACGATTATCTGATCATCTCTGCAACTAATGAAAAGGCTACTAGCTGTACTTTGGAAAAGGGAGATGTCCTTTTCACCAATTCTTCTGAAACACCTAATGATATGGGACACTCAACAGTAATTGCCGAAAGTTTGAATAATACTTTATTTGGCTATCATCTCATGAGACTCAGGCCTACAATAGACATTGAATTAGGTTTTGAGAAATACTTATTTGGTTCACATTATATGAGAAAGTGGTTTGAATATTGCTCTAACGGCATAACTAGATATGGGATAACTTATAAAGATTTTGCAGTAGCCCTGGTTATTCTTCCTCCTTTAGAAGAACAAAAAGCCATCGCTGATTATCTTAACCGCAAATGCTTCCTTATCGACAGCATTATCGAAAAGCAAAAGGCAGTTATTGAGAAGTTGAAGCTTTATAAACAATCCATCATTACTGAAACGGTAACCAAAGGACTCGACCCCACCGTCAAAATGAAACCCAGTGGTATTGAGTGGATTGGAGACATACCATGGGATTGGAATATAAAGAGACTGAGATATATCGGGAATTGCCAAAATGGTATAAGTAAAAGTGCTGAATACTTTGGGGAAGGTTACCCTTTTGTTAGTTATGGTGATGTTTATCGAAACATAGAACTACCTTTGAAAGTTGAAGGATTAGTTAATTCATTACCTAATGAAAGAACAGTATATTCTGTTAAAGGAGGAGATATTTTCTTTACACGAACATCCGAGACCATTGAAGAAATAGGCTTAGCATCGACTTGCATGCAAACAATAGAAGATGCTACATTTGCCGGGTTCCTTATAAGGTTTCGCCCTATGACTGCAGAACTTAACAAAAAATTCTCTAAATATTATTTTAGAAGTGAAATTCATAGGCGTTTTTTTGTTAAAGAAATGAATTTAGTTACCCGGGCATCCTTAAGCCAGGAGTTGTTAAAGAAACTGCCCGTTCTTGTTCCGCCAATAGAAGAACAGGTACGGATAGCCTCCTATCTTGATGATAAATGCAATAGAATAGACCAGGTTCTTAATAAAAAGCAAGCTGCGATAGACAAACTCACCAACTACAAAAAATCCCTCATCTACGAATGTGTAACCGGTAAAAGAGAGGTGGGATAGGATGGCTGACTTTGACTATCGGGAGAAAAAGCTGGAGGAGGCTATTGAGTACTACCTGACTGCTTATGGCGGCTATGTAAAGGGACAGTCCAGCGATTATAACAAGGAACTTGCCCTCGATACCAACACCCTTTTATCATTCATTCAAACTACTCAGCCCAAAAAGTGGAATAAGTACCAGACCATCTATGGCGGCGGCAGCGAAAAAGCCTTTGTTGAGCGCTTCTGCAAAGAAGTACGCCAGGTCGGTATTATCCACGCTTTGAGGCATGGTATTAAAGACAGGGGTATAACTTTCCGACTGGCGTTTTTTAGGCCGGAAACCGGGCTTAATCCAGAGACACTGCAATTGTACCAGCAAAACATTCTCACCTGTACCCGCCAGCTCTACTACTCCACCCGCAACCAAAATTCCCTGGATATGGCCTTGTTTCTGAACGGTATCCCTATCGTAACCATGGAACTTAAAGACCAGTTCACCGGGCAGGATGTACAAAAGGCCATATATCAGTATAAATACGACCGCAGTCTGGTTGAGCCCATATTTGATTTTCCTAATCGTGCTCTGGTTCATTTCGCTGTTGACCTCAAAGAAGTGTATATGACTACTCGCTTGGAAGGAGGCAATACGGTCTTTCTTCCTTTTAATCAAGGGGCCGGGGGTGCCGGTAATATCGGCGGAGCCGGTAACCCTACGCGATACGATAATTATGATGTTGCTTATCTATGGGAAAATGTTTTATACAAAGACAGCCTTATGGAAATCCTGCAGAAGTTCATACATCTGGAGAAAACCAGCCGGAAGGATAAGAAAGGTAATAAGGTTGAAAAACAGACTGTTATTTTCCCGCGCTATCATCAGTTCGATGTGGTTAGAAAACTGCTAAGCAATGTGAAAGACAACGGTTCGGGCAAAAATTACCTCATTCAGCACAGTGCCGGCAGCGGCAAATCTAATTCTATAGCCTGGCTGGCCCATCGTCTATCGGGATTGCACAATTGTCAGGATGAAAAAATTTTTAAGTCGGTCATTGTGGTTACCGACCGCAAGGTTTTGGATAACCAGCTGCAGGATACCATATACCAGTTTGACCATAAACTCGGGGTGGTAGAAAAGATCGATAAGAACTCAGCCCAGTTAAGAGATGCTATAAACGCAGGTAAAGCCATCATTATTACCACCCTGCAGAAATTCCCGGTTATTTATCAAGAGGTTAGCGGGGGCAAGCATAACTTTGCCATCATTGTTGATGAGGCTCACTCCTCCCAGACCGGCGAAGCCGCCAAGAAACTGAAAAAGGCCCTGGCTGATACTGAAAGCACATTGGAAGAATATGCTCAGATGGAATACGAAGAGGAAGAGTCGAAAAAAGATGCGGAAGATAAGATTCTGGATGAACTGGCTGCTCATGGCCAGCATAAAAACCTGTCCTTCTTCGCTTTTACTGCCACCCCCAAGGAAAAAACCCTGCAGATGTTTGGAGAAAAACAGCCTGATGGCAAGTTTAAGGCATTTCATATTTATTCCATGCAGCAGGCCATTGAAGAGGGTTTTATTCTTGATGTTCTTAGGAACTACACCACTTACAATCACTATTTCGAGATCATCAAGGCTATTGCAGATGATCCCCAACTGGATAGCTCCCGTGGTGCTACAGCTATCCGCCGGTTTGAGTCCCTTCATCCGCATAATCTGGCCCAAAAGACAATGGTTATGGTAGAACACTTCCGCAGTATTACCAGGAATAAAGTTGGCGGTAACGCTAAAGCCATGGTAGTTACTACCTCGCGGTTGCACGCAGTCAGGTATTTGAAAGAGTTCCGCAGGTATATAGAAGAGCAAAAATATAATGACCTGGATGTTTTGGTAGCCTTCTCCGGGGTAGTCCATGACAACGGGATGGAATTTACTGAGGAAAAACTCAATAAAACTGCCGATGGTAAAACTATAAAGGAAAAGCAGCTGCCGGAATATTTCAATTCCAATGAATTCAACGTACTAATAGTAGCAGAGAAATATCAGACTGGTTTTGATGAACCACTGCTTCATACTATGTTTGTTGACAAGAAATTGTCCGGGGTTAAAGCTGTACAGACCTTATCCAGGTTAAATCGCATTTACCCCGGAAAAGAAGATACCTTTATCCTTGACTTCGTTAATACTGCTGAGGAAATCCAGAAGTCATTCGAGCCTTATTATCAAGCTACTATTCTCTCTGAAGAGGCCAGTCCCAATATCATTTATGATATTAAAAACACTTTGGATGAATATAGCCTGTGGCAGCAATCGGAAATAGACCTTTTTGCCAGCATCTATTATAAATCAGGGCAGCAGGAAGCACCTGACCTGGGCAAGTTGACCGCAGCCCTGCAGCCGGCTCTGGACCGCTTTGCTGCCAAGGATGATAAAGAGCAGGAGGAGATAAAAACTGGATTAGGCCGTTTTGTCCGTTTATATGCCTTTATAACTCAGGTTTGCCGAATGTTTGATAAGGAAATGCACAAATTCAGTGTCTATGCCCGCTTTTTACTTAAATTAATTCCCAAAGGTAAGGTTGAGAAGATAATCGTGGATGACAAGGTGTTGCTGGTTAAATACAAACTGGAAAAGGATTTCGAGGGCAGTATCCTGGTGGCAGAGAATCCTGAATTGGAACCTGCCAAAGGAACGATTGGCGGCAAAGAAAAGAAAAAAGAGCCGCTTTCCATCATCATTGATAAGATTAACCACCGGTTTGGCACCGATTTCTCGGAAATGGATAAGGTGTTAGCCCAGCTGACCGACGATTTCCTCGCTGATGATCGACTGGTGGACCTGGCTAAACATAATCCCCAGGCTACCTTTGCCAAGATTTTTGAGCAGGAATTTAAAGATATAGCTGCAACCCGCTATGAACAAAACGAGGAATTTTTTGTACGTATGTTCAGCGATGAAGAATTTATGAGCCAAGTAATTAAACTGATGCTGCCCGAGGTTTATAGGAGATTAAGGAGAAAGAAAAGGGAGTAGGGGTACATAGTTAAGTATAGAAAGTGGGAAAACAATATTGTAGATTAATAGAAAAGAAATATACAGGATAAAGTTTGGATGAAATCGATTGGAGAATAATAATGAATACGACAGGACAGCGGGAAAAATTTATCGATATTATGGCCCGGTTTACGGTATATACCGGCAAGTATTTGCCTGATGATGTTTATGCTAAATTAAAAGAACTTCGAGAAAAGGAAGATAGCGCTTTAGCTACAATAGTTTACGATGCCATGTTCGAAGATTTAAAGTTGGCAAACGAGCTGGATCGACCACTCTGCCAGGATACCGGTGTTATCCAGTACTTTGTACAGGTTGGAACCAGGTTTCCGCTGATTAACCAGATAGAGGATTGTTTGATTGAAGCAGTCAAAAAAGCAACTTGCCTGGGTCCGCTGCGCCATAACGCGGTTGAGGTTTTTGATGAGAAAAACACCGGCAACAATGTGGGCAAGAGAATCCCCTGGATTGACTGGGAGATTGTACCTGATAATGACGAAGCCACAATCTATGTATATATGGCCGGAGGCGGCTGCAGCCTTCCTGGAATCGCCAAAGTCCTGATGCCTTTGGAAGGATACGAAGGTGTTGTAAAAATGGTATTTGACCAAATTACTTCTTATGGGATCAATGCCTGTCCTCCCCTCCTGGTTGGTATTGGTATCGCCGGTTCAGTAGAGGTGGCAGCTAAATTGTCTAAAAAAGCCTTGCTGCGTCCTATAGGCTCTAAAAACAGTAATCCCCGTGGGGCAGAACTGGAAGCCAGAATTGAAGCCGGACTGAATGCACTCAAAATTGGGCCCGGTGGTCTTACCGGGGAAAACTCCGTTATGGGGGTGCATATTGAAGAGGCCGCCCGTCATCCGGCCACCATTGCAGTAGGCCTTTCTACCGGTTGCTGGGCACACCGAAGAGCAGTAATCAAATTTAATGGTGATATGGATTATGAAATAATTTCCCATAAAGGAGCAGTTCTATGAAAACCCGAATACTAACCACCCCGATTCAGGATGAAGACCTGGAATCACTTAATATTGGTGATATTATTTACTTGACTGGTTATCTGGTAACCAGCCGCGATGATGTGCATCAGCGGTTAATAAAACAGCATAAAAAGCTGCCGGTTGATCTTGCCGGCAAGGCTATTTTCCACGCCGGACCGATTATGCAAGAAATAGAAGGACAACCGGGCAAGTACCGGGTAATCTCCATTGGGCCGACTACCAGCATGCGTATGGAAAAATACGAAAAAGATTTTATCCGTCAAACCGGGTTGAAGTTGATTGTCGGCAAAGGCGGCATGGGGCAGAATACAGCTGCCGGATGCCGGGAATATAAGGCTGTTCATGCGGTGTTTCCTGGAGGCTGTGCGGTGCTGGCGGCCAATTGTGTGGAAGAAGTTGAACGGGTGGAATGGTTGGATTTAGGTATGCCCGAAGCAATGTGGGTAATGCGCGTCAAGGAATTCGGTCCCTTAATTGTTTCTATCGATACAAAGGGGAATAATCTTTTCGAGAATAATAAAAAGGCGTTCAACCTTAAGAAAGATGCTATAGTTGAGGAAATCTGCCAACACGTTGATTATTTAGAATAAGTATCAGGACTAGTCGCAGTATACCT
>JAAYCQ010000245.1 GCA_012729715.1 Syntrophomonadaceae bacterium | reverse complement strand
GCATACCTTTGGAAGTAGGTATTAGCTGCTTACCCTGGCGTTCAATATAGCTGGTACGTATGAGTTTTTCAATAATTTCCGCCCGGGTAGCCGGAGTGCCCAGGCCGCTACCCTTGATGGACTCGCGTAGTTCCTCATCTTCCACCAGCTTGCCGCAGTTCTCCATCGCGCTAAGGAGAGTTGCTTCATTATAACGAGCCGGCGGTTTAGTTTTTTGCTTATTGCTTTTACAGCTTTTGACCGGTACTTTTTCCCCCTGCTGGTGTAGTCCCAGGGTTTGTTCAGGTACTTTCTCCTCATCGTTTTCTTCCTTATTGACAGGAGCCATTTGTACTGCCCGCCATCCCTGGTCGGTAATCACCTTACCCCGGGAATAGAAAGTCTCGCCCTTAACCACTGTGACGATAGTAGTCTGATCATAGCAAAAAGGCGGGTATAGCACTGCCAGAAAACGGCGTGCCACCAAATCATAGAGCCGTTTTTCATCCTCATCCAATACTCTCAGATTAAGAGGCTGTTCGGTAGGAATAATAGCGTGATGATCGCTCACCTTGCTATCATTCACCAAACGTTTACCGGGGTGCAAAGGCTTTTGCAATAAAGATTTAGCCATAGCCTGATAAGGCCCTGCCGCCATAGCTTTTAATCTTATAGGCAAGGTAGGAACAATATCACTGGTTATATAACGGGAATCAGTACGGGGGTAAGTCACCAATTTATGCCGTTCATAAAGGTCCTGTAAAACTGCCAGGGTCTTCTGCGCCGACCAGCCATAACGCCGGTTGGCATCCCGCTGCAGTTCGGTCAAATCATAGGCCAGAGGAGGCAATTCTTTTTTAGCCTCAGTTCTTACTTCCTTGATGGTTCCTTCCTGACCCCGGATGCGGGCCAGTATTTCCTCGGCTTTAGCCTGCTCATAAATACGGCCTCCATTGGAGCCGCGCCAGTCACCATAGTAATCCGAAAAATCAGCCCTTATGGTCCAGTAGTCTACTGGCTGAAAGTTTTGGATTTCCTTTTCCCGGTTTACTATCATAGCCAGGGTAGGTGTTTGTACCCGCCCCGCATTAAGCTGAGCATTAAATTTGCAGGTCAGAGTACGGGTAACATTAAGCCCAATCAACCAGTCCGCTTCCGCCCGGCAGACTGCTGCATCATACAGGTTATTGTAGGCAGAACCTGGCTGCAAGCGGGCAAATCCCTCCCGCACAGCGTTATCCGTTTGGGAGGAAATCCACAATCGCTTAAATGGCTTTTTCCATCGGGCCATATCCATTATCCAGCGCGCCACCAATTCCCCTTCCCGGCCAGCATCAGTAGCGATAACCAGGTCTTTTATATCATTGCGCTGCATCAGGCCCCGAACTACTTGATACTGGTGCGATGTTTGCTTTATAATTTTAAGTTTCATCTTTTCCGGCAGCATAGGCAGGTCTTCCATCCGCCATTGTTTAAGGTTTTTATCATAATCATCAGGCTCGGCCAGTGTAACCAGGTGCCCTAAAGCCCAGGTAACTACGTAATTGGGCCCCTCGATGAAGCCTTTGCCCTTCTGCCCGCAATTTAAAACCCGAGCTATATCCCGGGCTACGCTGGGCTTTTCCGCCAGTACCAGAGATTTCATCTATAATCCTCCAGGGTTTTATTAGTTATTATATCATAGTAGTTAGCCAAAACCCCGGGTGCAAGATTAGCATCACCGGGTTTACTGGTTATTGGTTCCGAATCCCATTATACCTATATTTTGTTTTCCTCCCGCTGTAACATTCATGTTATAATGATATGTGAAATTTACCACAAGGGGGAGACGGTAGAATGGATTTCTTTTCCATAATTCCCTCCGTAAATAAAATGAGGACAGCGGCAAACTGTTATGTGTTTGCACCTGCCCTCTCGCTGTAATTAAAGTAATGGTTTATGAGAATGCTGTTGTTCTTGGGTGCTTTTCAATAAATATCATTATTCAGCTATTGTGTCTGGGATTTCAAAATTCTCTGAATGAGGCTTGCTGTATCTTCCTCTCTTTTGTACTCTTGACCGCTTTTCTATCTCCTCTGCTGGCATTTGAGAAGAAATGCTTATCAATATTTCCTCTAATCTCTGATTTATAGTTAATTTTCTCTCATTTTTTCTTCGCACAATTCCTTGGCATCCTACAGGTGATATATATATTTCTTCTGGAGCATCAGCAGAAATAATATCTATCAGAGTTCTAAATGAGCAATTTTCTGGGACAGATGAACAATTGATTTTCATCTGCTCTTCACCTAAAGTAACATCCTTGCTCAAATCATAAAATATTGATTCATCTGAGATTTTTACTGCATTATTGCCATTCAAGCGAATGTTCTCTTCTTTGTTGCAAATCAATCTTTCCCCAATCCATTGAACAACTGAAACTGCCCATGAATTTCCTATTGCTTGGTATCGATTAGTTCTCTTTGCATCTTTGATGTCTGTGTAGTTATCTGGAAATCCCATCAATCTTTCACACTCAAGTGGCGACAATCTTCTAATCCTTCCATCCTGCACAACAAAAAGAGAGCCATTGTATGCGGCTGCATTTCCATTCCACTTTGTTCCATATGCAGAATAAAGGCAATCTGAATATTCTCTGAATATCTCAAATCTATGCCCTTCTTTTGTAAAGGTAAGTACAGCTGATGGATACGTCTGAAATTCACCTTGATGCTGTTCAAACAGAATATTTTCTGGATGAAAATTCTTTCCTCCTGCAAGCACATACAATCGTCTACGCTGTTGTGGAAGTCCAAAATATTTTGCATCCAAGACTCTCCATGCTACATTTCTTTTAGGTCCCTCTAACAAACCTGCTGTAGGCCATTTCTTTAACTCGTATGGATCATTCAGTCCTGCTAAAGAAGAAATCAAGCATCCAAATGCATTTGTCTTATCAGTTAGAACACCTTCAACATTCTCCCAAAATATTGTACAAGGTTCCAATCCTTCTTCTAATCTAACTTCATCATTCGCTTCAATAATATCAACAAACTTTAAAGTAAGATTTCCTCTATTATCATTCAATCCTTTTTTTGCACCTGCAAGTGAAAAAGCCTGACATGGTGTTCCACCGCAAATCAAATCTGGTGCACAAATTTCTCTATCTCTCAACGCATTAGGAATGTTATTCATGTCTCCAAGATTGATAACATCTGGAAACTTCTCATCTAAAACCTTTGACTGAAACGTTGCTATTTCAGAAAACCATCTAAATGAAACTCCTAATGGTTTCCATGCAACTGATGCCGCTTCGATACCAGAACAAATACTTCCAACTGTCTTGATCATAAGCGCATCACCCCTTTCCATTAATTTTTCTATGGATTCTCTTGGCCAAGTGCCCGTATATGGATTATACCAAACACTTGTTCGATTCTCAAGTATATTTTTATTCTTCCTCTTGTTGTAAATGCTCATTAAATTTTTGTTTCCAAACAGCCAAATCATACCAACAACATCCAACGCATCCATTTTCGTCAGCTTTGGATGTTCCTCTCCACTGTTCGTCTCCTTCGTAATACCATTTGATTCCAAAGAAATCTCCTCTGATTCCATCAGAAACGCATCTCTTACAATAACGCTCTTTTTGAAGATTTGTCTGATTTGTCAAAAGTTGAAATTTATGTTTAATCTCTTCATCTGACATATCCATAGCATTTATTGATTCTCCTATCACCCATCTGGAAGACGGAAATTTATGATCAATAATTAGCTCTGATGGCATCTGTGCTGAATCAAAGCACGCATCCTTCTGGGGAAGTACTGACTTAATTCTATTTTGTAAATTCACAGAAATAGAAAACCTTTTTTCATTATCCGCAGCATGTCTTGGCAAACGAATCAATAAATCAAGGAACTGCTTGCCACCACAAGTAGCACAATCCATTTTCATTGTCGCAATATAATATCCCATTTGTTTCAGCGCTTTTATTCTTGCCGCTGGTTGAGGATTGCTCTGGGGAACTGGTCCACATTTTCTACATTGCCATTTAGTTAAGCTGTCCTCCCCATTTAAAGCATCAAAGACAGCTTGTGTAGCAAATGCTTGTTTATTCTCCCAAAATTGTCTTTGAGTATTCTGCCAGAGATTGTTTTTCCCTGGATCTAATTCATCATAGCAATGCAAAACCCATGCTTCTACATCTGCTACTGTCAACGGAATATCAGTTCCTTGGTATTTGGAAATAATCGGAATACAGCCATTCCAAGTTTTTGCATGATATCTGAATGTTACTCCCAGATAATAATCCTGCATTCCATAAATCTGGAAACAATTACCTATTATAACATTTGGATTTATTCTTTTATTTTCAAATGGATATGCCATTATAATCGCCCTCTTTTTATACAAAATAACCCAAATTAATTTTATAACACTTAGAGTCAAAACTCAACAAAATACCTCTTTACATCTTTTCCGGAAGCATAGGCAGGTCTTCCATGCGCCATTGGTAAAACCCCGGGCGCAAGATTAGCATCTCTAGTTTTTGCTGGTTCCAAATGCCATTATACCTATATTTTGTTTTTTCCCCACTGTAACATTCATGTTATAATTATATGTGAAAATTACCACAAGGGGGAGGGAGCTAGAATGGGTAAAGCGGCATCAATCGATAATGAACTGTATTCCGTTTGGAATCATTTTGTAAAATCCGGGGAACTAACACCTAACATACTGGACCCTTTCATAGCAGATTCCTGGCAAAGGTCACGTGAGGCTGGAGTCAATCCTCACCACTGTAGTAATTGCAAGTCCCATTTTGAGGTCAATACAGTCAGCAATCTGCCCCCGGAACTGGTAAGCGCAGCTTATCCGGTTGTAGAAGAGGTCTATGACTCGGTTCGGGGTTCGGGATTCCGGGTTTGCCTGGTCGATGCAAACGGCTATATCATTCAGAGCATTCCTCAGTTAGATACCAGCGTAAATATAAATTGGAAAGAAAGCAGTGTGGGCACCAATGCTATTGGTACTGCCATTGTCACCGGAGAATCTTTACAGATTTCAGGAATAGAGCATTATTGTTATGAATTTCATAACCTGACTACTTCTGCTGCTCCTATTTTCGACCGCAAAGGCAATCTCCTTACCGTGCTGGCATTGATGGGTCCGACGTCCGAAGATCATAGCCATATCTTAACTATGCTGGTTAAAGCAGCTGAAAAAATGGTGGACCGTTTTAAAATTTTGGCTAAAAATCGGCAATTGAAAACATATAACCAGCGTCTAACCAATATTTTTAATATGATGTCAGATGGGGTTATCATTTTTTCTTCCAATGGTACTATAGATCTGATTAATCCTGCAGTGGAACATATCCTGGGCAGGCCTGCCGGTGAAGTAATTGGCACTACCCTGCATGATCTTCTCGATGCTAAGCCAGGTTCGATAGAAGGTTTTATGTTAAAAGGTAACTCATTTAGCGATGTGGAGGTATTTATGGATGGCCCCCAGGGGAAAATTCATTGCCTGGCTTCAGGCAATTTTAGTCGCAACCAAACTGGGGAGATAGATAGCGGCATGATGGTACTGCAGAACATGGATCGGATAAACCGCCTGGTTAGCCGTTTTACCGGAGCCCGGGCTCAATATAAGTTCAATGATATTATCGGCAGCAGCGCACCATTGATGGAAAGTATTAATATTGCCCGCATGGCCGCCATGAACAATAGTAATGTTTTGCTTACCGGCGAAAGTGGTACCGGTAAAGAGGTATTTGCCCAGGCTATTCACAACGCCAGCTTTAGACGCAAAGGTCCATTTGTAGCTATTAATTGTGGCGCTATCCCCAGAGAACTGGTAGGTAGCGAATTGTTTGGCTATGTAGAGGGCGCCTTTACCGGAGCCAAACGTGGCGGTAGTATAGGTAAGTTTGAAATGGCTTCCGGGGGTACCATATTCTTAGATGAAATTGGCGATATGCCTTTTGAATTACAGGTAGCCCTCCTGCGCGTATTGCAGAACCGCCGGGTTACCCGCATCGGTGATTCCAAAGAAATTCCGGTGGATGTCCGGGTAATCTGTGCTACCAATAAAGATTTGCGTAGTGAAATAGAGCAGGACAATTTTCGGGAAGATTTATACTATCGCTTAAATGTTATTTCCGTAAATATACCACCCTTACGCGATAGAGTGGAAGATATTCCCCAATTGATTAAGCACTTCCTGGGGCAGTTGGCCACAAAAAATGAAAATATCCTGAGTATTTTGGAATCCGAAATTATAGATAAACTGAAAAGGTATGATTGGCCGGGAAATGTAAGGGAGTTGCAGAATGTAGTGGAGCGGTTGGTATGTACCGCCAGCCAAAGCCCGGTTAGTATCAGCGATTTGCCTGCGGAAATAATCTCTTCGGAGTGTTTCTATACCGGGGAAGAACCCCAGGCTATTCCTGTGAGCACCATGTACAAACAGAAGCGTAAACAAATGCTGGCGGAGGAAGAATCCTGCCAGATAATTAGCCTTTTGCAAAAACATCAGGGTAATATAACCCGGGTAGCAGAGGAAATGGGTTTTTCCCGTATGACCGTATACCGTAAAATGAAACTTTATGATATTTCCCGCGATGATCGTTTGTAATAGAAGCAGTCTAAAATATATTCTCCAAATTTACTGCCTCTTTACGGGGGATATGTTCAATCATCAGCTTTAATTCCGAGAGCTGTCCTAAAGAGAGAGCATCATCCTGACTGGTCACGTACTCCTTGACCCGGGCCAGGGAAAACTCAATATTATCCATCTCCTGATGGTCCAGAAAAACCGGCCACCATTTAGCCTTTTGCTCCCATAGCTTTTCCAGATTCTCGCTATGTTCTACTGCTGTTTCCCAATCCTGCTGCCTGATGGTTGAGCTTAGCATTTCGATTTGCCCGGTCAAATCATCACTTGATGTTTGCAAAGAATGATTAAACCAAGCACCCATTCCAATAACCAGGGCCAGAATTACAGCCAATGTTGCGAGCAATCTCATTGTAACAATACTCCTTTATTCAATCATTGTTACACCGCGTGTTTAGCGTCTTTTTTACTGAGCTGAGGATTTGAGCTGAAAATATAGCTGTTTGTGGACATCCAGGCTGGCAAAAAACACGTCTTTTACGTTCTTAACCCCGGATTTGCCTAATTCACTTTGCAGCCAATTCATATCCAAATCTACTTTTTTCAGATTCTCTTTAATAACGTGTCCGTCAATTATTAAGGTAGTGGGTAAGCCTTCATATTCCGGAGTAATACTTAAATCCTGAGGCTCAACCGGTCTTTTTTCGGATTTAAGAATAACGCTGAGCTGCCCGCTGGTCTCTAATATGGCATACTCCACATCAGAGATATCAGCCACATTTTTTAAACGCAGCTGCTCTAGCAAATCGTTGAGATTAAGACGCAGCCTCCGTAACTCGTCTTCTACTATCCGGGAATTTTCAATAACGATGCTAGGGGTACCGCAAATTACTCCTCGGGCCCGCTCACTTTTCAGTGCTATATAAGATAAGGTAACCTGAGCAGCAACTAAAATAAATATAGGTATCAGGCCGCTCAGCAGTGGAATACCGGTATTTTGCATAGGAATGGCAGCCAGCTCCGAAATCATAATAATGACTACCAATTCATAGGGCTGAAGCTGCCCAATCTGCCTTTTTCCCATGACCCGTAGTAATAGAACCGTTGTGGCATATAGAATTAAAGTGCGAATAATTACTATAAGCATTTAATCTTCCTTTATTTCATTAATTAGAAAATAGATTTTATTTCACGCGGATCGCGTCATGTGTAGGGAACGGCCCCTGTGCCGTTCCGCCATGGGTTAGAAACAAAATACTTCTATTTTCATAAGTGGTTGTGTGCCGTACTCATGGCTGGTTAATAAGAAAATCCTTTTTTAATCCGCTTGAGCGAAGCGAGCCCGCGTATATTTTCTAATTAACCCGTCATGAGTGCAGGACTCGCAACCACCTATGAAAATGACAGATGGGGTTTAAGTTTATTGTAATAAGAGAAATGGTAGGCATTTCTACGATAATTCTTAATTTTTAATTCTCAATTCTTAATTCCTTACACATGTTTTTGTATTTCAATCCACCTGCCCTTATCTCCAGGAGCATCGTACATAACTTTAAAACTGGGAATCCCCGCCTCTACTGCCAACGTTTCTATTTCCTCCAGGGAAAGTCTTGTACCTCCTTTTTTCTCCAGGGTGTTTTTACGTTCTCCAGACAATCGGGCTCTCATAGTAGCAGGGACATAACGGCCCAGGCCACCGCCTATAAGTGCAGTTCCACCTACCTTCAGTACCCGGTAAATTTCAGCCAGTCCCCTTGCTTTATCTTCCCAGAACCAGATTGATCCCCGGCTAATGATAAAGTCGGCATAATTATCAGACAGGGGAAGCCCCGTACAAACATCAGCTTCCAGGAAAAACACTTCATTATCAATATTGGCATCAGTAACAGTGCTCCGGGCAAAATCCAGAGCCCCAGCTTCAATATCGATAAAGTAAATGCTCATATTAGTAATCTTGGCGATTTCTGTTCCTACATAACCATTACCAGTTCCAATATCCAGGCAAATACCACTATCCAAACGGTAATCATCTACACATTGTTGGGCCAACAGAGGGTAAATCGGCAACAATGAATTGTAGGAAGACTTTCCGTCTGAGGATTTCAACATATTAAATTACCTCCTCGGTTGTAAATTGCTACATACCACCGGAGTCTTTCAGCAGAAAAGTAATATCATCATCGGTAAGATCATAGTGATAGAACTTTTGGTAAAACTCCTGGGTCTCTTTAGCAATATCGTAATCATATACCTCCGGGTAAAGCAAATTCCCCAGCCATTTTAGCCCGAGTATACGATTTACTGAGGGTGGACGATCAAACCAATTAAAGGGACCACAGGGTACAGTATAGACTTTTTTATCCTGGACCGCCTTAATGTTATGCCACTTGGGATCACTAAATATTTTTTCAAAACACTGTCCCCAGCAAATAATCAAGTGGCCTGATAGCAGTTGGGGACATGTATAATACGTTTAAGCAGTCTTACTTATGGTAATCCACAGGCCAGCCTCATCACGGGTTATTTCAAAAGACGAAATACCGGCCTGTTCCAGTTCCTGACGATATTCTTCTACCTTTGACTGACCAATCCGTTGCTGCCTCTTTTCCTTCCATTCCGGATCCTTCTTAAGCATCTTGATTTCTATTTCCCTCAGCAACTCGGCGTTGCCAAAGCCACCGCCAATCATAGCTGCTCCACCTATAGCCAGTACCCGGTAAATCTCTCGGAAGGCTTGAACCCGGTTCTCCCAAAAGAACATGGAGCCGCGGCTCACGACCAAATTGATGCTTTCGTCTGCCAGGGACATGGCATGTACATCCCCCAGTAGTGTTTTAGCCCTGCTTTCCAGGCCACTCTGACTAATATAACCCTGGGCCAGGTTCAACATATCCTGGGATTCATCAAACAGTATCGTTTCCAGTTCTGAAATCCGCGCCAGAGCCAGTCCCAGGTACCCGCCTCCGCACCCTATATCCAGGGAGCAACCCTGGCTTATTCCGGTTCGGTTTATAATCTGTTCGGCTAATACTGGATACACCGGTGCAAAAACTTCCCGGGCCATCCGGTCAAATTCTAAAGCATTTATTTCCACGTTTTATCTCCCCTAACTGTTCTGTTGTAAAAGCTTCTGCTATTTTTAACTTTATTTGTTTCTCCCCTCAATCACATAACCTGTATGGTCCCCTTTAAAACCCGCCAGCTATCGTAACCTCATCCTATTTCCAACTCCAGTACCGGGTTGGTTTGCTAAAAGAGCGATTGATAACTAAGGGATCATAATTCGTTTGGTAAAACTCATGGTAAAAATACTGGCTTTCTTCCTCCATATCAAAATGATAAATATCCGGGTGCAGGAGGTTAGCCATATTCATAAGGCCTAATATCCAGCGGGGATTACCAAAATCCCAACTGGGAGAAGGATGGAGATAGACTTTTCTATTACGAATAGCCGGAACATCTATACCATTCTCTTTGCATGACTGATAAAAACTCTCTACCGGGGTAGATATAAAGGCAGATATAAAGACAACCTCCGGGTTAAGTACCATTAGTTCAGTTGGAGTTAAGGTCTCCCCGGGGCGTCCATCGATAGCAAGTTCCTTATTAACACTATGCCCTCCGGCGGTTTCCACCAACTGGTTCTCCAAACGCTCACCTTTAATGGCAAACAAAGGCTTGCCCATGCAATAATAAACGCGCGGGCGCCTTTCAATACGGGGATACCCGGCTTCCATAAGGGCTATCTTTTCTTCCATATAACCGACCAAAGCTTCTGCCTGGAGGCTGCGACCAGCCATCTGCCCATAACGCCGGACAAGAGCCAGATAGGACCGGGGATTCTGCACCTGATGATGCAATTCCTGCAGGCGCTGCTCCTTGAGTACTTCTTCCCAGACCTTTGCCACCTCCTCTTTCTCCTCAACCCCTAGAGCAATAAGAATAGCTTGAATCATCTCCAGGGCACGGGTAAAGGGATAACCCCCCTGAAATCCTCCTTCCTGATAAGGGTCAGCCGGGGCACCGTTGCCTATGGGCGAAACCTGTCCGCAATGAGGGCAGAACCCAGCGACCTCATGAATTTCGGGTAAATTTTTCAGTTTGGCTCCCATAGGTCCATAGAAATCGCGTCGATAAAGAATAGAATCACACTGGGGACAGGGAGTATTCAGGTAAGAGGTGCCGGGTGAATTGAAAAGATAAACATAGGGTAGATACTGCTTCACTTCCGGTAAAAAATCTTCCGCTTCCTGAATAGATATCTCCCGCTCGGGGTCGGCATCCTCAAAGGGAATAAATCGCATCAACTGCAGGGGAATATCGGAGGAAATGTCGGCAATTATGTGGGCTAACTGGAGCACCTCCGCCTTATTATCATGCTCCAAAATACAGGACACTTCCACATGTACCCCGCTGTCATAGAGGGTTTTCAGGTTGCGTAAAACCGGAGCAACGCTGTTTCCCCCACAACGGCGGTAAGTCTCATCGCTGAGACCTTTCATTCCAATATTGATAAAATCCAGATAAGGAATAATACCAACCAAAGACTCTTCACTAAAATAAGTATTGGAAGAGCACCCCACCAGCAGCCCGGCCTTTTTTGCCGCTTGAGCCAGGCTCCTAAAGGTAATAAAGGAAGCCAGGGGATCATTAATTAAAAATGTGATCCCCAGGCATTCCTGTTTTTTAGCCATAGCAACTACTTCTTTAGGCTCCAGATAGCGTAGTGCCTGACTATCTGCTTCCATCTCTTTTGCAATCACCGTGGAGATACACCCGGAACAGCTGAAATTACAGCCGACAGTACTTACCTGTAAAAACTTGCTGCCCGGGTAATAATGCAATATGGGCATAGTCTCAATAGAAATTGGGGTGGTTATCAGGTAGCGGTTAGGGTAGCGTTCTACAATTTCATTTCCCTGGTTGAGATAGAGTCCACACGCCCCACTTCTACCCTCGGGAATCTTACAAAACCTCTCGCAAATCGTACACTTCAACTTAAGCAGTCCTCCTTATGACAATCCCACCATAAAACTTTTATATTGAAACTAAATGCCACCGGAATCCTTCAGCAGGGAAGTCAACTCTTTATCCGTAAGGTCATAATGGTAGAATTTCTTATAAAATTCCCGGGTTTCTTTAGCCATGTCATATTTATAAACATCGGGGTAGAGCAGATTACCCAACCATTGAATACCTAATATACGATTTGCCGAAGGAGGACGGTCAAACCAGTTAAAGGGACCACTGGGTACCGCATAAACTTTTTTATCCTGTACTGCAGTAATACCTTTCCAACTTGAATCGGTCATTATTTTGTCAAAATAACCACCCTGGGTTGTGTTCCAACTAATAATTACATCAGGGTTCCAGGAAAGAACCTGTTCCAGTGAAACCGGGCTCATGCCCATACCGCCCTTCATGGCGACTTCAGCAACGTTTATTCCTCCTACCATCTCCAAAACTTCTACGTGGCGTGATCCACGCGGATCAGTCTCCAGACCGGCAGCACCCTCAGCATAGTACACCCGTGCCCGCTTATTCGGGTCTATAGTTTTTGATTTATTTTGAGCATCGCTTATTACTTTTTTGCAGTAAGCAGCCAGTTCCCCAGCTTTTTCTTCCTTATTTAACAGCTTCCCGGCAAATTCATAAGTCTTATCAAACTTGGCCAACTCACCGTTAATAAGGATAACTGGTATGCCTACCTGTTCCTGTATCTGGTCGGCCTGGGAAACCGCCATTTCGTCTAGTATACCTACAGAAATAATAATATCGGGGTTGATTTTCAACAGCTCTTCGGTATTGCAGGTAGCCTTGGCATACCATCCCCCTAAATTGGGCAGGCTGTGGTATTTGGGTAATATATATTCTTTTTCACCTGGTCGTAGTTCATAATTCCAGCCAATTAATAATTCTGGATCTATAGTATACGTTAGAATAGTGCCCACCGGGCTGGTAGAGAACACCTTGGTTATCTCAACAGGTATCGTATGCTCCCGCCCGGCATCATCAACGATAGTACGTACACCAGGATCACTTGGTGCCGCTGTTTCCTGTGGCTTCTCTTTACTACATCCGGCCAGACAACAGGTCATCACCAGGGCCAGAATGGTCAGTAGGACAATGATTTTTTTTGTTTTCTTCAACTCTATTCCTCCTCTTTAATTACAAAGATATAGCCCACGAGCTTTGTTGCAATCATATGACATTATTTGAAGGCCGTCCTGATTGTCACCTCCCTTCCCATATAGCCTAAATTAAACCTAGTTACTCCTATTTCATCCCAAAATAAAAAACCAGCATCGGAAAGTTGATGCTGGCATTAACGTTATGCTATTCAGGTAAAAGTAATCTCCCTGTTAACATTAAGCCCTCTAACGGTAATAGCAATCATTTACTATCCGTTAAAGGATATACCATATCTTCTTTCCAAATACGGGAGGCATAGCCGTTTCCAGCTATACCCTCTGGGCAGCAATTAAAGCCCCTTCGTCCAATTATCCATGGCCTGAAGCTTTAGGATAGAAGGCTCGAAGACATTAACTTTTAATTATTATAGATATGGAATTCAAAGTGCCCCCCTATAAAAATAATGGTTTTCGCATTCAAATCCAGGTTATGCATTATAGCTAGTTGCAGTTTGTTTTTGTCGTAATTTCCCCGTACTTATGTTAATATTTATTTAATATTGTTGTTATTTGTTTAATTCTATATAAATCTAGGTGTTCCTGCCTGGTAAATGAAATTCTTTAACCATTTTCTCTCGTTTAAGTAATCCCAAATTTATTTGTAAAAACTGTACTTAGTCCATTAAGCTTAATAATCGGCTTTTCGGGAATTATTAATAATCTGAAACAGCGGCAACCGGAGGAAATGATAAGCACTTTTTGATAGGAGGTTAATACAATGACAAAGGAAACTACACCCCGGCAGGGGAAGGACCAACTGAAAGATAAAGTTGAAGGCAAAACCGTGTATCTCAAGAACTCTTTTGAACAAGACCTGAAAAAGGCGCATGAATTCCATGGTCACATATGTACCGGCATTATCTTTGGAACCAGAATCGCTAGAATAGGTCTAAACCATTTGGGTATTAAAGACCCGGCTGAAAACAAAGATTTTATTGTTTTTGTAGAAGCTGACCGTTGTATCGCCGATGCGGTTTCTGCAGTTACCGGATGTACCCTCGGTAAAAGACGATTAAAATGGTTTGATTATGGTAAGATGGCCGCTACTTTTGTAGACATGAACAGCCAAAAGGGAATCAGAATCGTTACAGCCGCCAGCCAACAGCCAACTGACGACATGGATTTGGTAAGCTTTTGGAATGCGATAGCGGATGAGGACTTGTTCAGAACCGAAGAGGTAACCATCAAGTTGCATCAGGAAGACCTTCCTGGTAAGCCTTCACGCAAAGTTACATGTGCTGCCTGCGGTGAGGCAGTTATGGATGGCAGAGATTTGCTACTGGATGACAAAATTTTGTGTAAAGCCTGTGCAAATGGTGCCTATTATCAAAAAGGCTAAGAAAAGTGGTGATTGGGAATGTGGAGTATTTACAATGATTTAATAGATTCTATTCCTGAAGATTTGACGGTGCTTGATTGCATGCTCGGACTGCATTGGACCCTGGTTAAATCAGAATTAGGTACAGGCACAGCTATGACCGTAAACGGCGGTCAACAAAACAGCAGTAAATATAGGGAACTTATCGGTATGTCGTTAAAAGAGTTGGCTAAAGACGTCAAATCGTGGACTATGCTGGAGGCTTCTATGGGGTTGGCGGCAATCAATTCCGCCCTTAATACTCCCAAGCAAGTAAGTGCTCTTACCGGTCAGGATTTTAAGGTAAGTGCGAATTCTGAAGCAGCCAATGCGTTTATCCAGTTTTTACCGGATATCAAGGACAAAAAGGTAGCTGTAATTGGACATTTTCCTAACGTAGATTTATTAAGAAAGGTCTGTCAACTGTCTGTTCTGGAAAGAATACCCCAGGATGATGATTATCCTGACCCGGCTTGCGAATATATCCTACCTGAGCAAGATGTGGTATTTATAACTGGTACGGCATTTATCAATAAAACCATGCCCAGACTCCTTAGTTTGGCCAAGGATTCCCGAATTATATTGGTGGGACCCAGTGTTCCTATTTCTCCCGTACTTTTCAACTACGGTGTAGATACAATCTCCAGTACGGTTATGTTAGACCAGGAACTGGTATGGAGAGCTGCTAAGCAAGGAGGGAAAATAAAAGCTTTCAAATCGGGTGGGCAAATGGTTAACATCCAACGCTAATTCCAAATATCCCAGCTGCTAGAAAGAGCAAGGAGGGATTGCGAATTCCCTCCCTAGCAAATTGTCCTTCGTTATAAGAATTATTACGGTACCTTCCCTTGGCCAGTTTGCTGATGGTGCTTTCCATTCGTCAGACGAGAAATGTTTTCCGGGAAGTAAATTTTCATCGGGTATTTGCTTACTACCTATTTACGCCTTCAAGCTTCGTAAAT
>JAAYCQ010000244.1 GCA_012729715.1 Syntrophomonadaceae bacterium | reverse complement strand
TGTGGCCAACCATATCAGGGTTAGCATAGTTCATGATTATTACATCATAATAGTCCTTTTTTATCTGCTCTATTACTTTGGCAGTTACTTCCCGGGCGCTCATTTCCGGTTTTAAGTTGTAGGTAGGGACATCGGGAGAAGGAATAAGAATACGATCCTCACCGGGGTTAGGCTCTTCCGCCCCACCATTAAAAAAGAAAGTCACATGAGCATATTTCTCCGTTTCTGCTATTCGCAGCTGATGCAGTCCGTTATCAGCCAGTACCTCACCTAAAGTATTATTCAGGTTCTGGGGCATAAAGGCTACCGGAACATCGATAGTTGCATCATACTGGGTCATGCAAACATAATATACCTGCGGACGCATCCGTCGTTCGAATTTATCTAACGCAGGGTCTACAAAAGCCCGGGTAATTTCCCGAGCCCGGTCAGCACGGAAATTAAAAAATATTACCCCGTCACCATCCTTGATTAAGCCCTGGGGCTTGCCTTTGGTATCTATTATTACAACCGGTTCAACAAATTCATCAGTTAGCCGGGCCTCATAGCTGTTAACTATAGCAGCATAAGCGTTGGGGGCTTTAACCCCCTCTCCCATTACCAGTGCATTGTAGGCCTTTTCAATCCGATCCCAGTGATTATCCCGGTCCATAGCGTAATAGCGACCTGACAACGAGGCTATTTTCCCTGTGCCTAATTCCTGCATCTTCTTCTCCACTGCAATAACAAAATCCCCGGCACTTTTGGGATTAACATCCCGTCCATCCAGGAAGGCATGGACATACACTTCCTCAACCCCACGCTGCCGGCACAGCTTAAGCAAAGCATAAAGGTGTTCCAGATGACTATGAACTCCCCCATCGGAGAGTAAACCCATCAGATGTAAAGCACCCTGATTTTTGAGGGCATAATCTATGGCGGCATTAAACTCCGGGTTATCAAAAAAACTGCCATCCTCTATAGTACTGGTTATACGGGTAATCTCCTGAAATACTACCCGTCCTGCACCTATGTTCAAATGCCCCACTTCAGAATTTCCCATCAGACCACGGGGTAAGCCTACATCCAACCCAGAGCATTTCAGGCTGGTAGAGGGATATTTATCTGCTAAACGGTAAAAATTTTGCGGATTAGCCAGGGTTATGGCATTATCCTCACAATCGCTGCGCAATCCCCAGCCATCCAGAATCATTAGAACCAGTGGTTTATTAATTGCCATTACTATTTAAACCTCACAATACCGGCAAATGAGTTAGGCTGCAGGCTGGCTCCGCCAACCAGGGCACCATCTACATCAACTTCACCCATAAATTCCGCAATATTCTCTTCATTGACACTGCCGCCATAAAGAATACGGACGGAATTAGCCAGTTCCCGGTCATATATTTTAGCCAGGTAACTGCGGATAAATCCTATCATTTCCTGGGCATCATCACTGCTGGCATTTACCCCAGTGCCAATCGCCCAAACCGGCTCATAAGCTATTACTAATCCCTGAGGTGCAAAAGTGATATTTTTCAAATCCCGGGTAAGCTGTTCTTTAACTACTTCCCGGGCTCTATTATTCTCCCGTTCCTGCAAAGTTTCTCCTACGCAGAGAATAGGAATAAGTTCTGCATCCAGAGCCGCCCTTACCTTACGGTTTATAATGGTATCGTTTTCCCCCATTATCTGACGCCGCTCCGAATGTCCCAGAATAACATAAGTACAACCGGCATCAACCAGCATGGCCGGTGATATTTCGCCGGTATAGGCACCTTTCATCTCCCAAAACAGGTTCTGAGCACCTAATTTAATTTTTGAACCCGCAAAAATCCGACTCATTACCGTAAGACTGGTAAAGGGCGGGCAAACAACCACCTCCACCCCGGAATGGTCTGCCAGCAGTGGTAACAGTTCCTGCCCATATTGCTCAGCGTCTTTCAGGCTCTTATTCATTTTCCAATTAGCAACTATAAGAGGAGTTCTCAACTACATCCCCCTTTCCCCAGTTTAGTATCCACAGGCTGCTACACCCGGCAGTTTAATTCCCTCCAGAAATTCCAGGGTAGCGCCGCCGCCAGTTGATATATGGGTAATTTTATCCTCCAACATCAGGTCATGGGCTATTACCGCAGAATCTCCGCCGCCAATTACGCTGACTGCCGCTGCATTGGCCATAGCCCTGGTAATTTCCTTGCTGCCCCTGGCAAATTGTTCATATTCATAAACCCCCATGGGGCCATTCCAGATAATCGTCTTAGCCTGGTTAATCTCTTCCCGGTAAATGTCTATGGTTCGTGGACCAATATCAACAATCATCATGTCATCGGGTACTTTGTCAACACCAACTACCGTAGCAGCAGCATCAGCTGATATCTCCCCGGTAATTACCACATCAACCGGTAACAACAGCCGTACCTTTTTTTGTTCGGCTTTATCCAACAAACGGCTGGCTTCATTTAGCAAATCCTTTTCCAATAAAGATTTGCCCACATTTTTACCCTGAGCCTTAAGAAAGGTATTGGCCATACCGCCACCAATTAATATAATGTCCATTTTCTCCAGCAGGTTCTCTATTATGCCCAGTTTATCAGCAACTTTGGCACCACCCAGAATGGCCATGCGCGGTCTTTCTGGAGATTCCACTACACTTTTTAGCATATTAACTTCGGCTTCCATCAGAAAACCAGCATAGGCGGAAAGATACTCAGCAACTCCCACAGTAGACGAATGCGCCCGGTGGGCAGTACCGAAGGCATCATTTATATATATATCTCCCAGAGTAGCCAGTTGCCTGGAGAAATCAGGGTCATTTTCTTCTTCACCGGCACGAAAACGCAGGTTTTCCAGCAGTAATACTTCCCCCGGCTTCATATTATTAACTTTTTCCTCTACCTCGGAGCCAATACAGTCCTCAGCAAAGCTAACCGCCGCACCATTTAGTAAATCTTTAAGATGGGGTGCCAATCCCTTCAAGCTGTATTTTGGGTCCGGTTTACCCTTGGGTCTTCCCAGGTGGCTCATGAGTATGAGTTTGCCATTATGAGCCAGAACATACTCTATAGTCGGAAGAGCTCCCCGCATTTTACCATCATCCAGAATATTACCTTGTTTATCCATAGGTACATTAAAATCAACCCGCATTAAGACGCGTTTTCCATCCAGTTCTACATCCCTGAGATTTCTCAAGCCAAACACCTCGCAAAAAAATTATCCATTAGTACCGGAGTACATAGTAGCTTTCTCGTCCATTAACCCGAATATTTTGACGCGGAACCCGCGGATTCTTCAGGGAACTACGTGGATTCATTTAGGGTCAAAATAAAGAGAAAAATTATTATTAATTTAAAACCTACTATCCTTTTTTTGCAATCAAATAAGGAGATTTGCAGTGGAATAAAAACGGTATAAAAAATCCGCGTAAATCCCTGCTAAATCCGCGCGAGCGAAACGAGCCCGCGTCTATTTCCCCTAATCAGAATTCCTTAGCTATAAAGGCCACCACATCAATTACCCGGACGGAATAGCCCCATTCATTATCATACCAGGCTATTACCTTGGCCATACGGTCACCTACCACCATGGTTAAGAGCCCGTCAACAACAGCGGAATTGTTTTCGCCCCGGTAATCACTGGAAACCAGTGGTTCTTCTGTATATTTTAATATGCCCTTTAGATTGGTTTCACCGGCAACCTTAAAGGCATTATTAATCTCCGCCACCGTAGCTGCTTTCTCCAGTTCCACGGTCAAATCTACCAGGGAAACATCGGGGGTTGGTACCCGGGTAGCCATACCGTCCAGTTTGCCCTCCATTTCTGGAATAACCAGTCCCAATGCGCTAGCCGCACCGGTTGAGGTAGGAACAATGGATAGGGATGCAGCCCGTGCCCGTCTCAGGTCATTATGAGCCAGATCTAGAATACGCTGGTCATTGGTATAGGAATGAATAGTATTCATGAGTCCTTTGACTATACCAAAATTCTCAAGTAAGACTTTAGTTACCGGTGCCAGGCAGTTGGTGGTGCAAGAAGCATTGGAAACCACATCATATTCAGGCCTATATTTATCATGATTCACGCCCATAACCATAGTCAGGTCAACCCCTTTACCTGGGGCCGTTAAAACCACTTTCCGAGCACCTGCGCTCAGGTGTTTGGCCAGTTTCTCCCGGGTACGGAAAGCTCCGCTGGACTCAACCACGATTTCTACACCCAGCTCTTTCCAGGGTAATTGTTCCGGATCTTTATTGGACAGGTAGCGAATTTTTTGTCCATTAAGCAGCAGGTAATCTTCCTCAACTTTTACCTCGCCGGAATAGACCCCGTGGATAGAATCGTATTTAAAGAGGTGCGCATTGGCTTTGGCATCCCCCAGGTCATTTATCGCCACCAGCTCAATATCGTCCCGCCCCAGAGCTATTCTGGCAACTAGTCGGCCGATTCTTCCAAACCCGTTGATAGCAACTTTAACTGCCATCAATATCACCCTTTCTGTTTATTAATTTTTATAATTTTTCTGGTTCAGCTAATGCTTGTTACCTAAACAAATATTAACCATTCCTTTATTATTATTTATTATTTCTCTGGCCGCCCCTT
The DNA here is from genome assembly GCA_012729715.1 of Syntrophomonadaceae bacterium. Lineage (GTDB taxonomy): Bacteria > Bacillota > Syntrophomonadia > Syntrophomonadales > Syntrophomonadaceae > UBA4844. Next base: position 270 of record JAAYCQ010000244.1, on the reverse strand, counting down.
CATCAGTAATAAGGGCCTTCTCCTGTCGATTGCCCAGTACCGCCTCAATGGCCTTAGCCTTGTTACTGCCACCGGCGACCGCAATCACGGTTTCAATATCATCCAAATCAGCTAATTCCAAACCAACCCCGGGAACTTCATAAACTATTTTGCCCTTTTCATCAAAATAATATCTCAATGCTTCACCTACAGCATTTCTTCTTTTTAAAAAATCAATCTCGTCTGCAGTAAGCTGTCGGCGATTAGCCATCTCAATAGCTGACCCGATAC
>JAAYCQ010000243.1 GCA_012729715.1 Syntrophomonadaceae bacterium | reverse complement strand
TTTCACCTATCATATCAGCCATATCCGTATCGGCACTTAGTCCCAGTTCCAATGCTTTAATGTGCAGGGCATCTCTACCCAGTTTATCCGCCAGGCGTCGGGTCCATATGCCATATACCCCTTTATGGGGGGTAAAAGCATGGGCAGGGCAAAATATCCCGTCCAAAACAAAACTCAGGTTGATAAGTTCGGCTACGGAAACATTGGCTTTTTGGGTAGAAAGAGCCATGTTTCTTACCCGACTGCGCATGTATTTTTGGTATGCCTTTATGCTTTGCATATGGGGCAGGAAAATAATCAGGTGTACCCCTTCCCGGCTTTCCACCTCGCAAGCAGGAATCAACAGCACCCCATTGCGGGCCATCATGCCGCCCCGGGGGTGTTCCCGTAACTCACCAGTCTTAAGCATAGCCTCTATTTCGGCGCTAACCAGGATACTGCCCGTATCCACGATACCTACCATATCCAGTCCTTTACGCGGTGCAGTCTCATACAGGACCGACTGTAAATCCATTTTGCGGGAAGCAGTTATCTTTACCGCTTTGCCACCGGCACTACCAATATGAACGTGTAGGTCAGCATAAACATTTCTCAATATTATCCCCTCACCAGATGATTAAAAGCATATTGTATTCCTATAATACTCTTGCCGTCAACAATTTGACCTGTAAAAATCATCCGGTAAGCTTCTTCAAGCGGTATACTAATGTTTTCCAGGAATTCGTCGGCATCAGGGTTCTTTTCCCCGGTCGTTAAATTCCGGGCCAGGAACAGGTGCAACTTTTCATCGCAAAAACCGGGGGCACTGTAATAGGATAAAATCTTCTCCCAACTGCCAGCCCGTAAACCAGTCTCCTCCTCCAGTTCCCTCTGGGCACAGACAATTATTTCTTCATCCGGTTCCATGGTACCCGCCGGTATCTCCAGCAAAACGTTTTCTACCGGTTTACGATACTGCCGTACCAGATAGATATTATTAACATCATCTACCGCCACAATAGCTACGGCGCCGGCATGTTCCACTATTTCCCGGGTGCTCTCCCGGCCATCAGGCAGGGATACGGTATCCACTTTGACCTTAATAATACGGCCGCTGAAAATATCCTGGCTTTTTAAAGTCTTTTCCTCAAAATTCATAGTTTTTATCCTCCTGCATAAAATTACCATTAACTGCATAGACTGCAACCGAGGTGATAGTAATGCAAATTATAGTATCAAAACAAGGTATAACTTTTATGGGCAAGGTCAAAGACCTGCCCCGGTTCCTGGCTAATTATCCCGGTGAAACCACTTTGGAGGAATTCATTCGCCGGCATTTGCACTAAACCGTATAAATGCGGCTTAATTTTTGTCCCCGGGCTAATTTCTCCGCAGCCTGGGCAGCAGCACCCAGGGCCAGGAAAAACTCCTGTTCCTGCTCAATACCCCGGCCCATAGTACTGTGTTTTAAGCCACTATTACGCAGAATATTCAGTATTTCCGGGTTATCCTGCAGGCATATTTTATGTTTATCTATTAAATTATGGGCTTGCAGTTGATTAAGGATATATTCCATTTTATCTCCGGATAAATCGGGCAGCGGTACTACCGCTTGCACCATGCAAACTCGTTCCAGAACAGTCAGGCTATGGTGGCTAATCCCCCGGTGCCTGGCTCGGGAATCAGCAAAACTAATACGCGGTACCGCAACCGGTATCCCGCCCAGGCTATGCACAGCATTAAGTATCTGTCCCTGCTCTATCCCGGTAAACCCCCAGCGGGTACCGGTTCCTACAATACCTGGCCCCATGCTTACTATAATAATATCTGCCTGTAAAACCTTTCGGGCCGCCAGCAAGCCGGAATAGATATTTACCGCTTCCAGATCCCCGCCAAATGCATGCCCGGTAGTCACAGTACCAGCTATAATACCATGTTGTTTCAGGTAAGCAACGGTCTGGCTGAAAGCTATAGGCAGAGCCGCGCCATCAGTCATAACATAAGCCAGCCGGAATCCCTGCTGTTTCAGGTGCAAACATAAAGGAGCCAGCATGGAATGTAGGGTTGCCACCAGTACCGGAATATTATCCAGGCTATCCGCTTCTAGCATCTCTCGATGATAAGGACTATCCTCTTCTTCCACACTAAGGGTCTTAATCTGTAAAGGAGTATAGCGCATTTTCATTATATGCCCACCGGGAAGCATTTCTTTCCCGGTTGAGTTTAGACTGGAAATAACATAGTGATATCCACCGGTTCCCAGATTCAGGGAGACCGCAGTAGTATTAAGCAATACTTCATCCCCCGGTTTTATATCACCGGTTAAATCGGGATAAACTATACACTTCTCTTCCCCAGCCTCAGTCTGGACCAGAAACCCTTTTATCCCTTCCCGGGTAAATAATTCTTTTATTATCGTCCCTTGCTTAATCTCTATCATCTTGCCTCCAATGCTTTATGCGCTTTCCTCAATTATTGCTAAAATCAGCCGCACATCCATAACCAGGTCATCGATGCTAATATATTCATCGGTAGTATGGACATTTCGCATTCCTACACCCAGATTGGCACAACGTATACCTGCTCCATTAATAACACTGGCATCACTGCCCCCACCAGTTGCCGCCAGGGTGGGTTTAAGCCCCAGCTTACAGGCAGCTCTCAGCGCTCGCTGTACTACCTCTTCTTCCGGTTGTAAGGCTATCTCGGGATACAAGAAGTCAATCTTTACTTCTGCCTTACCACCCAATTTTTCAATTTCAGTTATAAAAGTATCCTTCAAACTATTAGTTATACTATCCAGTTTCTCCCGGCTGCGGCTGCGGGCTTCGCCCCTTATATGGCACTCCGGAGCCACAATATTACGGGCCAAACCACCTTCGATAATGCCAAAATTACACGTTGTCTCTTCATCAATCCGCCCACAGGGCATTTTCGCTAAAGCCATAGCTGCCAGATGAATAGCATTAATTCCTTCTTCGGGATGCATTCCGGCATGAGCTGCTCGCCCCAGGACAATATATTCTATCTCATTCTGGCAAGGTGATTCAATTACAATAGTACCAGGATCATTGCTATCGTCCAGGACATAAGCAATTTTGGACTGTAGCCGACCGAAGTCAAATAGCTTCGCTCCCATTAAACCCTGTTCCTCCGACACCGTAAACAAGAACTCCAGCGGGGGGTGAGGTAATTGTCTTTCCTGTATAATCGCCACCGCCTCCAATATAGCAGCTATAGCCGATTTGTCATCAGAGCCTAATATGGTATCCCCCTGGCTGCGTATAATCCTATCTTCTCCAACTACTGCCTTGATTCCCTTCCCCGGTTGAACCGTATCCATATGAGCAGCAAATAATAGCGGCGGTTTATCTGCAGTACCTGCTATCCTGACCAATAAATTACCGGACGTACCCTGCAAAATCTCACCGGCATTATCCTCTTCAACCTGTAGACCGCACTGATTAAAATACTGTTTAAGAAAATCACTGACATTTTCTTCCCGGCCCGATACAGAATCTTTCTCCACCAGTTGAATAAATAGCTTTACCAGTCGCTCCTCGTTAACCATTCTCTCGACTCCTTCCCGCCTGGTCAATTATCCTGAGTAAAGGTACCCGTTCTATGGTTTTAGTAAGCGAAAATTTCTCCGTATATATATGCATGGCTATTAGAAATAATAATACCCCTACCCGGTAAGGCATAGATAAAAAGATTATGCTGTAATAACCCAGAGTAAGCCCAAGAACATTGGAACCTGCATCCCCCATCATAGCCCGGGCCTTCAAATCGACCGTAAAATAAACTAAGATAACACCCAGCAGAGGAGCAATCAACAGCCAGTTAACCCTGCCACCGGCCATAAGTATCATTAAAAACAAGAAAAAGAGATAACCCTTGATTGCCCTTCCGGGCCGCAAATCCAATAGATTAAGCATATTGGTAAAAAGAGCGATGATAAGGGTATTAAGCAGAATATCTACCCAGCCATTCCATAAGGATCCTGATCCGGATACAGACAGGGCTATAAAAAATGCGATTATTCCACCACCCAGGGCTTTGAAACCTCCGGTGGTAAGTTTTCCTTTAAAAAGGGCGCCAAAATGCCCCTTAAACCCCAGAGTATCCCTTTGGCCCAGCATATCATCGATAAAGCCCAGGAAACAGATAGAAATGATGCCAATCAAATAAATATGAAAAGAGAAGTCATAACGCTGGATTAAGGCATAAAAAAGAAATACCAGGATAAGGCTTACCGGAAAGCTAATACCAACACTGACCGGTATGTCATTTCCCAGGTAGTTTTTCCTGATTGCACCCGATTCTAACAGCATGTTGAGCAGGAAATATAAAATTACTCCCTCCGCAATTGCGCCTACCAGCATAGCCAGTCCGGCTATAAGCGCAATACTCAAAGGCCATTCCTCCTTAATTTATTCAAAACCCGGATAACATCTAAAAATTGTTTACCCCGGTGTAAGAAACCTTTTATATCTCGCCCAGTTTCTTTATGGCTCATAGTGGTGGGTACTTCCATCACCCTTAGGCCCAGGGCCAGAGCTTTAATAGTCATACCCAATTCCACCCCGTAATCTTCATCAAAGGGACTTAGCATTTCCAGGGCCCTACGGGTCATGGCCCGCTGCCCGCTTAAAGGAGCCGTTACTTCCATCTTACCTGCCCGACGTATAGCCCAGGCGGCAGTTCCTTTTACCAGACCAAAACCACCCTTACGAGTCGGCGGGGGAAAAGCGGCTATAGCCAGGTCGCATAAGCCATCCTCAACCACCTTAATAATCTTTATCGCCTCTTTAGCGGATGACCCCAGGTCGGCATCCAGAAAAACTACTATATCGGAGTTTATATAAGGAAGAGCAGCATTCATGGCCCCTCCCTTACCGATGTTCGTGGGAAGATCAATCAGGGTAACACTCATTTCACGAACCCGCTCTGGTGTTCGGTCATTGGAGCCATCGTTTACTACTATAATCTCATCAACCAGGCTCAGGCCTTTAACTGCCCTCAGGGTATCTATTATACGCGTTTCTTCATTATATGCTGGTAATACTACTGTAACTGTCATAGCATTACCTTCCTCCCAGGCTGGATAACGGTAATGAAGGCATAAACTTTTGGGCGGTGGCTTTCACCCCATAATTACCGGCTTCACCCTCCATAGCCAGAACCAGCGATATCTGGCCTGGGCTCAGATCAATATTATCTACCGTACTAATATTGTTTTGCTGGTAAACCGGGATATAAGAATGGCTCACCTGAGATTGCTCTACTCCAAATACCCTTATGCCTTCCGTATTAAAATAAGTAATTAACCCCTGGTCAAAACTCTCAACCAGGTAGCTATTTAGATTATTGGCACCTCCCAGCAAAATTACACCATTAACCGGGAGACTATTTTCGCCACTAAATTTAATCAGATTATTTTGCTCCAGGAAACTTATTACACTCGGGTCTGCTTTACCATTTATTGCTGTGGCTACACTGACCGCTACGTACTGCCTCAAAGTATCCCGAGGGGTATCCTCTTGCAAATCATAAAAATCTATCAAGCCTTTACGCAGTTCTGATGATTCCAGATTCATATTAGCCAGTAACACCGTTTTACTGACTACCTGTGCCCCGGCAGTAGACAAAGCACTGGCCAGGCCCGCCGGCACCTCACTATCTCCAGTAACTATCACCGCAACCTTATAACCATCCAGCCGACCTCCCACCAGCAAAGGAAGTACTGTTTGGCTGTAGTTTTCATAATTTCTTATTATTGTATCTTTATACTCATTATCTGCTTCCAGTTTCTTATCCCTATCCCGCAAAACATAGAACTGTTCCTCCAGGCGGTCAATTATCTTTTTTTGCTGGTCTACGAGCAGGTTATCACCGACAATGGAACTGCCAATAAGTATACCCAGGCCCAGAGCCAGAAAAACAGCAACAATAGAGGTAATATGGTATTTTAAATCAATCATTAAGCTATTTCACCTCATCCATAATAAAACGGTATAACCCCTAAGTTCCAAATAATAATCTTAACTGAAGAATTAAAAGACGGAAAAAAGGTTTACTGGCCGGCGATACCCAGAGAAGAATGATAATGGGCACCAGCGCAGCAACCAGCAATTGCAATAGATATCGGCTATGCAGGTTCTGTTTATAAAGCTGGCTAACCCCCCTTGCATCTACCAGTATGGAGCCTACCTTCAATCTAACCAGAAAAGTACTGCCCATTCCCTTACGACCTTTTTCCAGGAAATCAATCATATTGGAATGAGTTCCAACCGCTACAATCAGACTGGCACCATATTCCCAGGCCAGTATCATTGCCAGGTCTTCGCTGGTACCAGGCATGGGACAGACAGCAGCCTCTAAATCCATTGACTGTACCCGTTCCAGCCCCGGCGCTTTACCATTAGCGTAAGCATGAACAACTATTTCCGCACCGCTGCGAAGAGCATTATCAGAAACGCTGTCCATATCACCAACAATTATATCCGGTTTTAACCCAAACTCCAGCAGGGCATCGGCTCCCCCGTCAACTCCTATCAAAACCGGGCTTTCTTCCTGGATATACGAACTTATGGTTTTCAAATCTTCCTTATAACTACTTCCTCTAACTACAATAAGTACATGACGGTTTAAAATATGGGTTTTAAGATAAGGTACCTCCAGGTTACCCAATAAAATATCCTTTTCTTTTTTAGCATATTCCAGGGTATTATCAACGAAATTATCCAGCTCTACCTGAATGTTTTGGTTAGCTTCCTGCAGTTTACGTTCGACCGCCTCCAGGGTAAGAACTTTACCTTCAGCAATCAATCTTTTAGCGCTAAAAACCTGATTCCCTTGTATCTGTATCAGACTGCCTTCTCTTATTTCATCAAATATCTGCTCTCCTACTTCATCAATAACCGGAATACCAGCCTTAAGTATTTTATAAACACCTTTAGCCGGGTAACGACCGGTTATTGAAGGCTGAGCATTAATTATAGCCTGCGGTCGTATATCAATCAGGGAATTGGCTGCCACCTCATCAATATCATCATGATCGATAATAGCTATGTCTTTTCTTTTTAGCCGCTTAACCAGATTTTTAGTACGCCGGTCCAGACGAGCCCTTCCAATAGTAGTAGTCATCTTCCACCTCTATATCCATGAAACCCGCTAATGTATCTTATTACCCCCATGGTTGTTAGGCTATAACCATAACAGATAGGGTTACGTTATCTAACAAAGAGAAATGCGTCAGCATTCTAACATTAATTCAAAATAAACCCCGTACTTTGGGCCACCCCTGAGCTTTGCCGCACGTATATATCGATGCTACCAGCACCATATTTTCGTTCTTAATATTATCATATAGTCAGAATAAAGGAAAACTTGCAGTATAATGCTATTATGAAATAAACCTGCACGTAAAAATACCTCTTGTTGTTACCAATAGCAATCAACAAGAGGTATTATTCCCGTTGCAATTAGCTTACTTTGTTTTCCAGGCGTAAACGATCTGCAATAATAGCTATAAATTCAGAATTAGTAGGCTTACCTTTTTCGCCACTAATAGTATAACCAAAGAACTTGTTAATCTTATCTACATCACCACGATCCCATGCCAACTCAATAGCATGTCGTATAGCTCTTTCTACCCGACTGGGGGTAGTATCGTATTTCGTAGCTATAGTAGGATAGAGTTCCTTGGTGACTGCACCGAGATAATTGATCTCGTCAACTACCAACATAATAGCATCCCGCAAATATTGATATCCCTTAACATGTGCTGGTACTCCAATTTCGTGAATCACTTTTGTTACTTCTACTTCAAGATTTTTCGGGGATATTGGTTGCATACTTACAGCAGTTACAGGGGCAACACCATCTGTTCTGGGCTTAACATCTCTTACTACCTGTTTAACCCGGTCACCTAATACCTGCAGGTTAAAAGGTTTTAAGATATAATAATCAGCACCTAATTGAACAGCTTTCTGGGTAATATTTTCCTGACCAAAAGCCGTAAGTATGATAATCTTCGGACGTACTTGAAGGTTAAGTTCATTTATCTTTTCCAGAACCCCAATGCCATCCATATAAGGCATAATAAGGTCCAGAATCAGTACTTCAACTTCCTTCTTCTCTAAAACATCCAGTACTTCCATACCATTAGCACACACACCGACCATTTCAAAATCAGGCTCATTGGAGAAGTAGTCCCTTAGAATTCCGCAAAATTCCCTGTTGTCATCTGCAACTAGAACCTTAATCTGATTAGATTCACTGAACATACAGATTTATTCCCCCTCATCCCTTAATATATCTGATTTTATTAATTTACTAACGGTTTTCGACGGTAGATCAAGGATTTCCTCCTTTTTTTTTCCACTAAATTAACCCATTATCTCACAGTCACTAACATAATGATACAGATATATACACAACCGATAACTGCTACTTTGCTTATATTATACAGGAAATATAAGACTTATGGGCTATTGATTTCGTTTTAGACTGGTTTCAATTTGTCGAAACGTTTTTTCGGGTAGTGTTTAAATCGGTCATTTCTGACAGCATACTATCCATAAAAATGCCGTAACCCCGCTGGGGATCATTAAGAAATACATGGGTTACCGCCCCAATTATTCTAGAATCCTGTATAATAGGACTTCCGCTCATCCCCTGGACAATACCGCCGCTTAAGTTTAACAGACCAGGATCAGTTACCCTGATTATCATGCCCTTGCCGTTATTACGTTCCGGATATACCTTCTCAATCGTTATACTAAATTTTTCTATATCCTCTCCATTTACCACTGTGTATATTTCAGCTTCCCCTTCCCGAACTTGATGAGCATAACCTACTTCCATAGTGTAATCCGAAATAGGATTTTCAATTTCAACCCCGGTCTTACCATAAATACCGTTAAATGTGTTCTTGCTTATATTACCTTCGATCTGGCCATTGCCATTAAAGATTCCGATTTTCTCTCCTGGTTGCCCAGGTTTACCGCGTTTAATAGTTTGGATAGAAGCACCTACGATTTTCCCCTGCAAAACATCAATTCCCTGGCGAGTGTCAGCATCAACAATAATATGACCGAGGGCCGCATACTCGTTGGTATTAGGATCCCAGAAAGTAAGAGTTCCCACACCTACAATACCATCTCTTATATATAATCCTATTCTGTATCTACCTGTCTCACCGCAGGGAACGGGTTGTACCGTAACATTTATAAATTTATCCCGTCGCTTTATTGAGAAAGATACGGGCTCTCCTTTTTTATCATCAATAACACGGGCCAATTCATTTTCACTGCCAACCATATTACCATCCACCCGGTAAACCAGATCTCCAATTTCTATACCTTTATCACGAGCAGGATAAACTTTGTTCCCACCCCTATCCACTACCGGGGCAAAACCAACCACCATAATTCCCCGTGACTGTAGTAAAACCCCGATAGAATGGCCACCTGGTACTACCCTGCGGGTGGGTAGTGATTCTATAGCTATAGACTTAACTGGTATATAACCTAGTAATTTTAATTGTACATTCACCTTTCCAGGACGCAGGGCCGTTATTTCATAACTGTTACCGTCACGGTTCACTACTACCGGCGGGTCCTGGGAGGTTACAAAAACGCTTTCACTTGGCCTGATAACCTGCAGGTCAATTTTATTGCTTAATTGTGAGGGTAAGTCTAAATCCAATTGGTTAGATTCACCTACTACCATGCGCTGGTACTCAGGCAAACTTAAAAGAATCCGAGATTGGGGGGTAAAACAAACAGTAAGAAAAGCAAGGGCTAGAATTACTCCTATTACCGGCCTGATTCTATGCAACAAATTCACTCCTGCCCGGAAGCAAGAAAATATCCAAAGGGTACACTCGTTTTTTTGCTTCCTCCAATTGATACCCTATATTTTCTCCCTGGTCCGGGCAAACTATACGAAATTGACGAGAATAACGAAGTTTTCTTGGCAATCACTTCGAATTAGTAACTTGAGTAACCACATAAAATACTTCTTACTCAGGCAAAAACTGTTTGACTATATTTGACTATCGTTATATAATAAGCATACAAATAGATAATATTATAGAACAGAAGGAGGTTGGAATGATGTTCGATTTGACACCTTCTAGAAGAAGGCGAGACCTTTCGCCGGCTGAATTTGGCAGAGATTTTATCCGCGACTTCTTTTACCCTGAATCATGGTTTGACCTTGGTTTAAAAGCCGATATCAAAGAAAAGCCCACGGAATACATTGTTGAGGCTGAACTCCCTGGGGTTAATAAGGAGCAAATAGTAGTAGAGTTCAGAGATAATACTTTGACTATCTCTGCTCAACAAAATGAAGAAATTAACGAAGAAAAGCCAAATTATGTTCGCCGGGAAAGAAGACAGGGAACTATTAAACGCAGATTTTATGTAGAAAACGTAAATAGCGAAAAGATTGCTGCCGAGTATAAAGATGGCTTGCTCACCATCACCTTGCCCAAGCTAAAGGAAGATACCCCTGATAACTACCGTATCGATATTAAATAGGCAAACAAAAGAAACAATAGAACGGCTTTTTGTTTCCTCCCCCCGAAACAAGGCGACAGTTCGTTTGTTTTCTCCCCTCTTTGCAATAAGTCCGGGGACAGTCCCCGGACTTATTCAACGCAGCTAATAAGTCCGGGGACTGTCCCCGGACTTATTTTTTAGCAATGAGCGGGCATGTTCCAGGGTGAGGGGAGAGTTGTCTCCCGCCAGCATACGGGCAATCTCCTGCACCCTTTTTTCACCGTCCAGTTCTCGTACCCGGGTAAAAGTATGATTATTCTCAACCTGTTTTTCAATTAAATAGTGAGTATGGGCGAAACTGGCTACCTGAGGTGAGTGGGTAACCAGTATTACCTGATGACTTAGTGCCAGGTGGCTTAGTTTTCGAGCCATGGCATTCAGAGCACTCCCACCTACACCAACATCGATTTCATCGAAAATGAGGGTGGGCACCTGGTAGACCTCAGCCAAAACTGTTTTCAGAGCCAGTACAAAACGGGATAATTCTCCGCCTGAGGCTATTCGTGATAAGGGGCGTAGAGGTTCTCCGGGATTAGGAGAAAAAAGAAAATCTACCTGATCCAGTCCATTACTGGTGGGAACCTCTTTTGCCTGCAAGTCAACTTTAAATATGACCTGGGGCATATTAAGCTCCAAAAGCTCACTGTTAACCCGTTCCTGCAATAACTTGGCTGCCCCGGTGCGAATCGTACTTAGTTCAGCTGCCCGGGATAAGTATTTTTCCTGTAAATCATCGATAAGAGTCTGCAGTTCTTCCTTGCTTTCCTGCTGGTGGTTTAATTTATGCAGCTCAGCCCGGGCTTCCTCCAGATAATGCAATATTTCAGGGATGCTATCCCCGTATTTCATTTTCAAACGTGAAATTAGATATAAACGGTCTTCCACTTCTTCCAGTTGTTGCGGTTGAAAATCCAGGCCCTGCCGGAATGAATCCAGCCTCTGGGCCATATCCTGCAGGTTATAATATATTTCTTCCAGTTCAGAGCTCAAACCGGCAAAAAATTCTTCTGACTTCAGGTTATTGACTGTATCAAGAGAGCTGGCTACCAGATCATAGGCATTACGTCCAGTTTCGCCGCTATATAGCAGGTTAACAACCAAATTCGCGCCTTCCAGCAGGTTAACCGCATTTTTAATCCGGGTCTTAAGCAGGTTCAGCTCTTCCTCTTCACCTTCCTGCAAACTAGAACTTTCTATTTCATTAATCTGATAGGAGAGAAATTCCATCCGTTGCAGCCTATCTTTATGGTCGCGCTCAAGGGTCCTTAATTCCTCCTGCCGCTCCCTTAATTGGGTATATATCTTTTCTACTTCCAGCAGCAACTCCGCTGACCCTTCAGCCAGGCTGTCCAGGTAATCCAGGTATTTATCAGGTTTCAGAATACTGAGATGTTCATGCTGCAGGTGCATGTCCAGGAGCAGGATAGCCAATTCTCTCAAAGCTGTGGCAGTAACATTACGTCCATTAATACGGGCCGAGCTCCTGCCGCTGGGACTTATCTCCCGGCTAATGATGAGCCTGTCCTCGCCGTCCTCAAGTAAACCATTATCTATAAGAAAATACAGGCCTTCACTGCCCGGGGATAAAATAAAAACCGCTTCGGCAATTGCTTTGCGGCTGGTATCTCTGATCCAATCATTTCGCACTCGTTCACCCATAATTAAGCCCAGGGCATCAATAATTATCGATTTGCCTGCCCCGGTTTCACCACTTAACACATTCAAACCGTTACTGAATTCTATGCGTAGTTCATCAATAAGCACGAAATTACTTATGTATATTTCCTGTAACATGCCTACCACCCCTGAACAACCTATGAATTAATCAATTCCTCAAAATCCTTTACTATGCCTTTAACCGCTTTTAGCGGTTTTACTACTATAAATATTGTATCATCTCCGGCAACTGTCCCCAGGACATTTTCCAGTTCAGCAGCATCTATGAGCGAAGCTATCGACTGGGCTGCGCCGGGGAGGGTTTTAATAACTACTATATTCTCACTATAATCAATGGAGGTTACCGAGTCTTTAAAAAGCCTTCGCATACGCTCATGAGAATTTAAAATAGGGCTATTATCCGGCAGAGCATAGTAGTAACCCTGGTTATCAGGAATTTTAATAAGCTGCAGTTCCTTAACATCGCGGGATACTGTAGCCTGGGTTACATCATAACCACTATTCTTTAAAATTTCACAGAGTTCCTCCTGGGTGGAAACACGCTGGTTCGAAATAATATCGATAATAGCAAACTTGCGCCGGATTTTCATAACTGACCTCCCATTATATCCCTTCAATACGGCGTAATTTGTTCGCCATACTGCTGAAAAAACCGGTTCTTTTTAAATCGACCATTTGCAGTTTAAACTCAGCCTGTCTAACCTTAATACTATTATAAGGTTTAAAATCCCTTCTTATTTGTCCATCTATACATATAATGGCATCCTGGCATTCTACTGGAGTAATCTCCAGAATTCGCCGGGATGATATAACCAGAGGTTTAATACCAATAAAATGGGGGGCAATAGGCGTAATAATAAATGATTCTAATTCCGGGTCACAGATTGGTCCTCCGGCGGAAAGAGAGTAGGCGGTAGAACCGGTTGGAGAAGCTATAATTAACCCATCCCCCCGGTAAGTTCCAGGAATCTGACCATCTATAGCCAGGTTAAAACTTACCATTCGTGGAGTAGTAGCCCGTATGACCAACTCATTAAGGCAATAAAAACTTTCCATTATTTCGGTATCCTGGCAAATATCTACGGTTAGCATCATGCGCTGATCCAGGTTATAATCACCAACCAGCAGCCGGTTAAGGCATTGCTCCAGTTCCTCAATTTTAATATTGCTTAAGAATCCAACCGTTCCCATATTTACACCTAATATAGGAGTATTTATGCAGGCGTACTGTCGGGCTGCTCTTAAAATAGTTCCATCACCGCCCAGGACTATAATTAAATCAGGCGGTGGCCCGATATTTTTATCTTCCATTTCAACTGTAATATTAAGGGCAGTAAGTTTAGGAGCCAGCATATCTGCCATCTCTACGGTATTTTTTTTATACCGATTGTTAACCAGAAGTACCTTCAAATACCTTTGCCTCCAAGCTGCTGGTGGGCCTCACTAACTACCACGGCCACCGTTTTTTCTATTTCCAATTCCGGGCTCAACTGCTCTTTGTTGAGGCGGATAAAAAACTCAATATTTCCCTGGGGTCCGGTAATGGGAGAATAAGTTATAGCTGTGCAAAAAAGGCCCTCTTTTGCCGCACTGGTAATACAATTAAGCAAAACCTCCCGATGCACATCCGGGTCCCGTACAACTCCTTTTTTCCCTACTTTATTTCTGCCTGCTTCAAACTGGGGCTTAATCAGGCTAATAATATGGCCATCACTTTTCAGCATATCCTTTATAACTGGAAAGACCAGAGTAGTAGAGATAAACGATACGTCTATAGTTATAATATCAACCTGCCCGCCCAATTGTTCCGGCTGAAAGTAACGAATATTCGTTCTCTCCAAACATATCACCCGGGGGTCGTTGCGTAAATTCCAATCCAATTGGCCATAACCGACATCCAGGGCAAAAACCTGACCCGCACCGTGCTGCAAAGCACAGTCAGTATATCCTCCGGTAGATGCGCCTACATCCAGTACCACTTTACCAGCAAAATCTATGTCAAAATCCGCTATAGCTTTTTCCAGCTTTAAGCCACCCCGGCTTACATACCTGGGGCCGGAGCTTTCCACTGTGATGTCTGCCTCTTCATTAAAACTGGTCCCGGGCTTATCCACCCGCAGGCCATTAACTTTAACCTCGCCGGCAAGTATCATCGCCCTGGCTTTTTCCCGACTGGGGGCCATGCCTCGGGTCATCATCAGGTGATCCAACCTAATTTTTGCCAAAAGTAAGCAACCCCCAGCTCCTGCCATTTTTTAAAAGCTCTGGCCATCGAGTAATAACCGTTTCTACTATAGACTCGGGATCCATATTAAGAAACTCCAGCAACTGATCCAACCTACCATGTTCTATAAACTCATCGGGTATACCTACCCTTAGCATCTCGGCCTTAATATTATTATCTGCCAGCAATTCCAGCAAAGCACTGCCAAAACCTCCGGCCAGACAATTATCCTCAATACAAAGTACGCGCTTACAGCGTATAACAGACCGGCATATTACTTTACTGTCCAGAGGCTTGACAAAACGAGCATCTAGCAACGTGACAGTTATACCCCTGGTGGCCAATAGTTTTCCAACTTCAGCACCAATGTTTAATCCCCGGCCTGCAGCAATGATGGCCAAATCATCGCCTTCCTCCAGGATCCTGCTCTGTCCTATCTGAAGCAAACGGGGAGGGCCGGTAATTTCCAGGCCTTCTCCCACTCCCCGTGGGTACCTTATAGCCACCGGTCCCTCTAAATTAAAGGCGGTATAAAACATATTTCGAAGTTCAATTTCATTGGATGGCGCCATAATTACCAGATTGGGAATATTTCTTAAATAAGATAAATCAAATACTCCATGGTGGGTAGGCCCATCTTCTCCTACCAGTCCCGCTCGGTCAATCGCAAAAATGACCGGCAATTTTTGCAATGCTACATCATGAACAATTTGATCGTAAGCCCTCTGCAGAAAGGTAGAATAAACAGCCACCACCGGCCTCATTCCACCCCGGGCCAGTCCTGCTGCCAAAGTTACGGCATGTTGTTCACATATACCTACATCAAAAAAGCGGTTGGGGTAACGCTTAGAAAATTCAACCAGGCCGGTACCACTGGTCATAGCCGCTGTAATCGCAACTACCCGTTCATCTTCCTCAGCCCGATCCAGTAAAAACTCGCCAAAAACTTCAGTATAGGTTTTTATGGTGCGGGGACGCTGTTTACCCGTACTTATATCAAAAGGGCCAATACCATGAAAGCGGTCAGGGTCATTTAAAGCCGGTTGGTAGCCTCGCCCTTTCTGGGTAATAGTATGAACCAGCACCGGGCCTTTCATTTTTCTTACATTGGCCAGAACCGTAATTAGTTCCTCAAGATTATGACCATTAACCGGACCGATATAGGTAAAACCTAATTCCTCAAAAAGTATTCCCGGGACCATAAAATATTTCACCATATCCTTGAACCTGCCTGCTGCACGAGCTATATTCGGGCCAATTCCAGGAATCCGGTTAAGAGCAGTCTCAATCTCTTCCTTTTTACGGGAGTAAGAAGGGTCTGTACGTAATCGATTAAGATAGGCCGACATGGCTCCCACATTACGGGATATGGACATTTCATTATCATTTAAAACTACAATCAGGTCCCGACCTTCCTGCCCGGCATGATTCAGGGCCTCGAAAGCCATACCACCAGTCAGAGCACCGTCACCAATGACAGCTACCACTGAATGTTTTTCTTCTTTAATATCGCGGGCCAGGACTAACCCCAGGGCAGCAGAAATAGATGTGCTGCTGTGACCAGTATTAAAAGCATCGTGAGGAGATTCTTCGCTTTTAGGAAATCCGCTTAAACCTCCAAATTGCCGGAGTGAATCCATCTGTTGCCAGCGCCCGGTTAGTATCTTATGCACATAACTCTGATGCCCCACATCCCAAATTATACGATCTTCGGGGGTATTAAAGACATAATGCAGAGCTATAGTTAACTCTACTACTCCCAGATTTGCCGCCAGGTGACCACCACAACGAGAGACGCTGTTAATCAGCAATTCTCTTATATCATCGGCCAGTTCATTCATTTTAGCTGGGCTAAGTTTTTTTACATCCTGAGGTGAACTTATTGATTCCAGAATCTTATACAAAATAATCACCTTCTATTTTTAAACACTTCTATCCCGGTTATATCTTCCCACCAGGCCAGAAAAACAGCCACCCGAAAAATTATACTATTGGCATGGTTTACTGCAACACCCTTACCTACAGCTTTGCCCCCTACGGTAAGTGCTGCAATTAAACTGGTCATTATCGCACCACCGAGGATTAAGTCGATAAAGGCCAGGCGGGTACTGAGACTTACAATTATCCCGGCCCCTATAGCTCCACTTAAAGTTCCGGCTATATCTCCTATTACGTCATTGCAAAAATTAGCCATTAAATCATTATTACGAATAATTTTAACCGCCTGTTTGGCCCCAAATACTTTTTTTGCCGCCCTGGCATTAAAAGGCGGCAAATTTGCGGCAGTAGCAGCGGTTCCTATTATATCAAAAAAAATCCCTAAACAAATAATTATTAGTAATAGAATAATAGCCACTATTACACTGTTTACCACCCTTACCAGGGCCTCCGACCCAAGGCTAACCAGCAGGGCAATAAAAAATGTAAAAAAGGCTACTATTAATCCCGCTATTAAATTTTCTTTTTTAATATAGCCTGTCAATTTTGCTATAACTCCTGCATACCTCAGACAAAAAACCTGAGGTAATCTGAGTTTTATTTGCGCTGGCAAAAGGTTATTTGTCGAGTAAACGCTGCGACATAGGTCCAGCAGGTTTTCCCAGCAGGTCACCCGATTGTTGCCAAAAGGGCGGTTTCCCTTTACGCCTGCTCCACCCCGTTGCCG
>JAAYCQ010000242.1 GCA_012729715.1 Syntrophomonadaceae bacterium | reverse complement strand
ATGTGTAGGGAACGGCCCCCGTGCCGTTCCGCCTTGGGAGCATGGCCGGGTAGTAAGGAAATACAACGGTAATTGGATGCGGCAACATTAATTATGATACCCATAGGGCGAAACCGTAGAACAGTCATATGTAGGGAACGGCCCCTGTGCCGTTCCGCCTTGGGTTTAATTTATTTCACGTGAAAGTAGGAGGGAATATGGCTTTATTTGATAGGTTTAGAAGCAAAAAACAGAACCAGGACAGCACTGAAGAGATGGAAAACAACATAAAACAGGAAGAAGAACAGGTAGCTGAAGCTGAGCCGGTACCCGGAGAGGATTTACCACCTACGGAAATAGAGGAAACTGAGGTTCCAGAGGTAGAAAAAAAGAAAGACCGGCCCGGATTATTTGCCAAATTTAAGCAGAGTTTAAGTAAAACTCGGAGCAATATTAGCGATAAAATAACCACCCTGGTTAAGAGCAACAAGAAGCTGGACGAAGATTTCTGGGAAGAACTGGAGGAAATACTCATAGAGGCCGATGTAGGTGTAAATACTTCGGTGGAACTAGTATCCCGGGTACGGGAAAGCGCCCGTAAAAAGAAGATTGACGATAGCTCGGAGGTAATGGCTCTAATTAAGGAAGAAGTTAAATATCTGTTGGAATTTCATGATATCCCCCTTAATATTAATGGCCAGGAGCTAATCGTAATTCTGGTAGTAGGGGTTAATGGTGCGGGCAAAACTACGTCCATTGCTAAAATGGCTTATCGTTTCAAGAACGAAAATAAAAAGGTAATCCTGGCGGCAGCAGACACCTTCAGAGCAGCAGCTATTGACCAGCTGCAAATATGGGCTGACCGGGTAGGGGTGGAGATTATAAAGCACCAGGAAGGCTCCGACCCCGGTGCTGTCGTTTACGATGCTATGAATGCTGCCCGGGCGCGTAAAGCAGATATCTTGATAATTGATACTGCTGGTCGCCTACATAATAAAGCTAATCTGATGAAAGAAATAGGTAAAGTAAGAAAAATAATTGAACGGGAAACACCCGGTGCTCCTCATGAAGTTCTACTGGTGTTGGATGCCACTACCGGTCAAAATGCCATCAGCCAGGCTCGTATTTTTGAAGAAGCCACCGGGGTTAGCGGCATTATATTGACCAAACTGGACGGAACTGCCAAAGGCGGTATAGTCCTGGCCATTGCCCAGGAATTAAAACTACCGGTTAAACTGGTGGGGCTGGGAGAATCCCTGGAGGACCTGCGCGACTTCTCAGCAGAAATTTTCGCCGCCGCCCTGTTCGATGAATAAATATTCAATAAATCTAAATTCTTAATTTATGATATGGAGGTTAATTTATGGTACCAATAGCTATAATAGGGGGGACCGGAGTTTATGACCCGGATTTGCTGGAGGATGTTAAAGAGATAGTACAGGAAACCGCCTATGGTAAAGTAACAATACTGGTAGGAAAACATGAAGGGTTGGATATTGCCTTTATTCCCCGGCATGGTGGCGGCCACAGCATTCCTCCCCATCTAATAAACTACCAGGCCAATATTATGGCTTTACACATGATAGGGGTTAAAAACATACTGGCTACCGCTGCGGTAGGCTCGCTTCATTTTGAATTTAAACCTGGAAGCTATGTTCTGGCTGACCAGTTTTTAGACTTTACCCGTACCCGTAAGAACACTTTTTATGAAGGCGGGGAAATGGGGGTAGTCCATTGTGACATGACTATACCTTATTGTTCCCGTTTACGCGAAGCCCTGGTAAAAGGGGGGGGTGATCGGGGTATTAAGGTAATAAACGGCGGAGTTTATGTTTGTACTGAGGGGCCAAGATTCGAAACAGCGGCAGAGATATCCATGTTCAAACAAATGGGGGGACAGCTTATCGGAATGACTAGTGTACCCGAAGTTTGCCTGGCCCGGGAACTGGGTATGTGCTACGCCAATATCTCTATAGTGACCAATTTTGCTGCCGGTATCTCACCCGGAATACTAACCCATAGTGAAGTGGTGGAAATGATGAAGGGCAGTATCCAGGGGGTAAAAGATGTATTAACTGCCAGCTTGAAATATATCGGCACTGACGATAGTAAAGACGACTGTGATTGCCGTAAAATTTTGAACGAGCCCGGAGTAATGAAATGATAAGGACACTCTTTTTTGATGATGAAGCCGTAATTATACTGGATCAGAGCCAGTTGCCAGATAAAGTTGAATACTTAAGGTGTGAAACAGTGGAAGAAGTTGCCCAGGCTATAAAAAAACTAAATGTTCGAGGCGCACCCCTTATAGGTGTAACCGCGGCTTTTGGTTTAGCTATGGCTGTAACTAACTACCAGGGGGAACGTGCAGGAATACATGACTATTTCCGTCAGACCCGGACCACCCTGGCATCCACTCGTCCTACCGCGGTAAATCTTTTCTGGGCTTTGGAAAGAATGGAAAAGGTTTTTACACAGGAATTTGTACGGCAAGCTAACCGAGAGCAAATAGGAGAGCGGCTCAAGCAGGAAGCAATCAAAATGTATGAGGAAGATATAGCCATAAACCGGGCTATAGGCCAATACGGGCAAATCCTGCTGGCAGAAGACTCCCAGGTAATGACTATATGTAACGCTGGAGCACTGGCTACATGCGGTTATGGTACCGCTCTAGGGGTAATCCGGGCCGCAGCTGACCAGGGTAAAATCAAGAAGGTTTGGGCCTGTGAGACCAGACCAGTTTTACAGGGAGCTCGCCTTACTGTGTGGGAACTAATGCAGGATAAGATTCCAGTCACCCTCATAAGTGATAATATGGCTGCCTACGTTATGCAATTAGGGCAGGTAAATACAGTGATAGCAGGTGCCGACCGCATTGCAGCCAATGGTGATACTGCCAATAAGATAGGTACCTATGCCCTGGCAGTTCTGGCCGCCTATCATCAAATACCTTTCTACATAGCAGCTCCCCTTTCCACCCTGGACTTAAAAAGCGCTTCGGGAAGCGATATACCAGTAGAACAGCGTCCTCCGGAAGAGATACGGGAGTTTCGCGGTATGTATTTTACCGTACCGGAGGTGGAAGTTTTCAATCCAGCTTTTGATATAACTCCCCATCATTTAATTACCGGTGTAATCACGGAAAAAGGCATCTTTAAACCTCCTTACGATATAGCCTTTAAAGGACTGAGGAGTGGAGAATGAGGGGCGAACATAGGGGTTACGGCGTAGCGAACACGGGGACTGTCCCCTGTGTTCGCGGGGTTGGTAGAAATCCTATGGGCTATTATGAGTTAATTCTAAAATAAGTAAACCAGGGAAGTGAATAAGCAAATGCATTATTTGGAAGAGAGACATGCAGTATTAAAATGTGCCCGAGAAATATATACCTCCGGTATGGTTACCGGAACCTGGGGGAATGTAAGTGTTAGGGCAGCAGACAAAAAACTTATGATAATAACCCCTAGCGGGATGGACTACGAAACCCTGGAGCCGGAAGACATGGTATTGTTGGACTTCAACGGCCAGGTTGTGGAAGGGAAGTACCAACCTTCTATAGAAACATCACTACATCTGGGAATTTACCAGCAGCGTTCCGATATTGATGCCGTGATCCACGTCCACAGCCCTTATGCCGTTGCATTTGCGGTAGCCCGAAAAAACATTCCGGTTATACTGGAAGAAACCGCCCAGGTAGTAGGACACGAGGTAGAGGTAGCGGACTATGCCCATTGCGGTTCGCAACAACTGGCAGATATAGCAGTACAGACCCTGGGTAATGATAAAAAGGCTCTGCTGCTGGCTAACCATGGGCTTATCGCCCTGGGTAAAGATATCCCGGAAGCTTTAAAGGTATCTTATATCGTTGAAAAGACCGCCATGATTAGTATATATGCCACTGTTCTGGGGACGCCACATTCCCTGTCTCCAGAGGATGTTTCTTTTCTTAACCAGAGCTTTAAGAGCTATGGACAGAAAAAATAATTATAAGAGGGGGCAGACTAGTGAAGATTTTATTGGATAACATCGGGATAATACCGATGAGCGGAGACAAGGCTTATATTGAAAATGCTTATCTCATAATTGAGGGGCAGTATATCAAGGAAGTGGGAGAAGGTTCTGCTCCCGCTGGTGATTATGACCAGGTAATTGATGGCCGTGACCAGGTGGTATTACCCGGATTTATAAACACCCATACCCATGCTGCCATGACCCTATTACGCGGTTATGCTGATGACATGCCCTTAATGGAATGGCTGGAAAACAAGATATGGCCACTGGAAGCAAAACTTACTGCTGATGATGTTTACTGGGGAACTATGCTGGCTATAAGTGAAATGATAAGAAGCGGAACCATTTGTTTTGCCGATATGTACTTTTTTATGGACGCTGCTGCCCGGGCCGTTGAAAAAAGCGGTATTAGAGCAGTTCTCTCCCGAGGTATGGTTGGGGTAGGACCAGAAAACGAAATAGCCTTCGGTGAGAGCCGGGAAATGGTAGAAAAGTGGCATAATGCCTGCAATGGCCGTATTACCTGCAGGTTAGGCCCCCATGCCCCCTATACCTGTCCCCCTGATTACCTGGAGCGGGTAATAAACTTGAGCGATGAACTGGGAGTCGGTTTACATATACATATAGCTGAAACCCGGGGTGAGTTTGAAGACATCCAGCGAATATATAGTAATACACCGGTCGTCCATCTGGACAAACTGGGACTGTTTGAACGCCCGGTCCTGGCTGCCCATTGCGTCCATCTTACCGATGAGGATATAGATATCCTGGCTGCCAAACAGGTAGGGGTAGCCCATAATCCGGAAAGCAACATGAAACTGGCCAGTGGTATTGCTCCGGTGCAGCAGATGCTTAATGCAGGCATAAGAGTAGCCCTGGGAACTGACGGGGCCTCCAGCAATAACAACCTGGATATGCTGCAGGAACTGCGCAGCGCCTCCTATCTACAGAAGGTACATTTAATGAACCCTACGGCCATTACCGCTTACCAGGCCCTGCAGATGGCTACCACAAACGGAGCTATTGCCCTGGGATTAGGTAATGAAACCGGACAATTACAGCCCGGCTATAAGGCTGATATGATAATCATTAGTTTTAAGCAACCAAATATGTTACCGGCATATGACCCCATAGCCAATATCGTCTACGCAGCCCAAGCCTCCGATGTGGAAACCGTTATAGTAGACGGTAACATTCTGATGCAAGACCGGATAATTAAAGCTTTCGATGAAGAAGAAGTCCTGGCTAAAGCCCGAGAAACTGCTAAGAGGTTAGTGTGACAGGGGGACGGGGTTGTTGACAACATTTCTAACTAATGACCTGTACTTATTTAACCTCGAATACCTGGGCTAAATCAATTTCAAGATTGGGGAAGAGATCACTGGTTAATATATCTCTTGCGAAATAAGTGGTGGTCTTTTCATAGCGCTTATCCTGGTTTAAGTAGTAAATATCGATAGCTTTTTCCCAGGGGAAGATAATCCAGTATTCTTTGACCCCATTTTTCTCATAAAGGTTGAACTTCTCGGACAGATCCTTTTTTGCGGTTGAGTGAGAAAGGATTTCAACCACCATGTCTGGAACCCCTTTACAACCTTTTTTATCCAGTTTAGAGGAGTCACAAACTACGGTAATATCCGGCTGCACAACAGTTGATATCTCCTCATCCTTTTCATCACCGCGAGGTAGGCGTACATCAAAGGGGGCAGGGAAGACCTGGCAATTTCTATCTTTAAAATAGTTTGCCAGGGGAAGTAATAATGCTACCAGTATTTGCTGGTGTTCGGTTCCCGGTGCTGGACTCATATTATAAGGAGCACCTTCGATTATTTCCCATCTTTCATCATCCGGCCACTCTAAATAATCAGCATAGGTGTACGATTCCTTTTGCCTTTTAAAAGGAGTATTCACAACAAAATTCCCCCTTTAGTTTTACGGTGATGCAATCGGTTTCCAATATCAGTTTAATTGTATCACGCTTAGCATATACCATCAATTTACAGTTGATACTCTTTTAGAAGAGTTCATTTAATTTAATAGATTTGATATCCTGCCTGCTATATTTACATACCACCTCTACCTGTTGGCCAAAAGGCATTAAATGTTTTTAAGCGAGATGGCTCAAACTGTTTTACGTGAACCATTTTCTGTTTACAATCCGCTTACAGGGGATTGCAACCGGTTTAATATAAAACTCCTGAAAATATGATCTTCGGGAGTTTTTTTATGAGGAAAAAACTTTTAATTCAAAATGACAAAATCATGTCACCATGATAGCCTAATATAAAATAGGTAAAGAAATGTCATTTCCGCTTTGAGTAGCAGGAAAAAATATGCAGGGAGACGTATATATAAATAAGATGCGCCTTCAAATTACGAAGGATAGCATATAAGGAGGGGAAGAATTGGCCAAAGCTGAGAGAACACCCACCATTGCCTCATCTATCAGGGATAATCGGGGACGGGGTACAGTCGGAGCTTTTCTAAAACAGAACATTAAGTCTGATGCGGATCTTTCCTTCGTATCAGCCTACTTCACCATATATGCCTTTGAGAAACTGCAAAATCAATTACAGTCCATAAACAACCTGAACTTCTTATTCGGCGAGCCGACATTCATTAAATCAATAGATCCGGATAAAACCAATAAAAGAGACTTTAAAATTGAAGACGAACAACTCATTATTCCCTTACAGAGTAGATTGCAGCAAAAACTGGTGGCCAAAGAATGTGCACAATGGATTGAGCAAAAAGCAAACATCAAATCTATGGTTAAACCTAATTTCTTACATGGTAAAATGTATCACATTAAAAACGCCAACGAAACCCAGAAGGCCATTTTCGGTAGCTCTAACTTTACCGTAAGCGGCCTGGGTTTGGGCAACAACCCCAACATTGAACTGAACATGGAAATAGACAGCGAACGCGACAGAATCGATATATTGAACTGGTTTAATGAAATTTGGAATGATAAAACCGGCCTGGTAGAGGATGTTAAAGATGAAGTCTTAAAATACCTTAACCAACTATATCAGGAAAACTCCCCCAGCTTCATTTATTATAAAACCCTTTACCACCTATTTGGCAATTACCTGGATGAACAGCAGGGGACAGGCTTACTGGATGAACGTATTGGTTTTTTCGATACACAGGTATGGAACATGCTCTATGACTTTCAAAAGGATGGAGTCAAAGGAGCCATAAACAAGATATTAAAACATAACGGATGCATAATAGCGGACAGTGTAGGTCTGGGGAAAACCTTTGAAGCCCTGGCGGTCATAAAATATTTTGAATTATTAAACCACCGGGTACTGGTCCTAT
>JAAYCQ010000241.1 GCA_012729715.1 Syntrophomonadaceae bacterium | reverse complement strand
TTCACGCGGATCGCGTCATGTGTAGGGAACGGCCCCTGTGCCGTTCCGCCATGGGTTAGAAACAAAATACTTCTATTTTCATAAGTGGTTGTGTGCCGTACTCATGACGGGTTAATAAGAAAATAGATTTTAATTCACGCGAATCGCGTCATGTGTAGGGAACGGCCCCTGTGCCGTTCCGCCATGGGTTAGAAACAAAATACTTCTATTTTCATAAGTGGTTGTGTGCCGTACTCATGGCTGGTTAGTATGAAAAATAGATTTATTAGACACTGAAAAACACTGATTTCTTATGAAGAACACTGCATCTTTTTTAAAATATAGTTATAGAAAACGGAATCTCCCGCAAATTATATTGAATCTGCGTCTGACCCCTCACGCCTCCCTTTAAATAATCTGCTGTTTACGTAAAACATCGTATATTACTGGTACCACCTGCTTCTTACGGGACATTACTCCGTGGAGATAAATCCTCCCCATAGTGCCTGCTCCAAAGGCTTGTTCTACCAAATAACTTTTCTCTCCCGCTACAATCAGTTCCGTGGCTTCATCCAGAATATCGGTAACCATCAGGCACATAAAAGCATAATTATGGCGCTGGCAAAGCTCATTCATAGCATTTATTAGTTTATCTTTGCGCTGTCTCAGGCGCTCCAGATCTATAGTCTCCACCTGGGCAATGGCAAAGACGGTATCACCACTTACATATTCCTTCAGATCTTCGCTTATCAACTCCTCCTCACTGTGCTGCTCCAGGTGGGAGGTACTGTAAATTTCTTTACCCCATTCCAGAGAAGACAGCCCTGATACTCGTTCCAGTTCAGTCGCTACCCTGCGGTCTTTATCAGTCGTGGTCGGTGATTTAAAAATCATAGTATCACTAAGAAGACCTGCCAGCATTAAACCAGCCAAATCAGGGCTAAAATAAACCGAATTGTTCAAAAATCTTTCCGCCACCAGCGTACAGGTTGAGCCTACCGGTTCATTGTGAAAATAAATAGGCATAATAGTTTGCAAATCGCCTACCCGGT
The DNA here is from genome assembly GCA_012729715.1 of Syntrophomonadaceae bacterium. Classification (GTDB taxonomy): domain Bacteria; phylum Bacillota; class Syntrophomonadia; order Syntrophomonadales; family Syntrophomonadaceae; genus UBA4844. The sequence goes on along the minus strand of JAAYCQ010000241.1, from coordinate 2,349 downwards.
GATGGTCTATTATTTCCAGTATTTCCGCCTCTTCCACCCCGTCAACCGCCTGTTTTTCTTCATTATGATCCACCAAAATAATCTTTTTACGTTTCATTCCCAATAAATCATAACGGGATATCATACCCAGGTAGCGGTTCTCCTCATTTACCACCGGGTAGTTGCGGAAACGTGAAGCCATCATATGTTTCTTCGCTTCCGCCACCGGTTCCCGGCTTTCAAACAAAACCAAATCCCGGGTTTTCATAATATCGGCCACTTTTTTACTCAGTATTTCCCGGAGGATTTCCGGGCTGTTATCTACATCTCGACCATGCCCCAAACGCTCCATAAAAATCATGGCCAAATCACCGATAGTTAAAAGACCTAAAAATTTATGTTTATCATCCAATACCGGCAAGGTTTTTAACCGGTGCTGCTGCATAAAGTTGCTCAATTCAACTACCGTCATCTCCGCAGTTACATAGATAATCTCTTCATTATCCAGCAGGTCTTCTACGGTGGTACCCACATTCCTAACGATTACTGGAGTTTCAAACCCCAGTCGCTCCAGGACAAAGCTGCTCTCCTCATTCAGCTCACCAGCAGCTGCAGCAATATACAACCCCTCATCACTGCTCTGCTTGTACACCTTATAAGCAATAGCTGCCGCTATTGAATCTACATCCGGATTTTTATGACCGATAACATAAACTGGTTTCAATTGTATCACCCCTTTTCCTGTATAAGCAGGTTGGCAATAAACTGGGCGGCCAAAATATCTTCCAGGGAATTGCGGCTGGCAGCTATCAGGGCTATACCCCGATCAGACTCTTGTATCATGCTTAAAGCCCGGCGGACAGCGGTAAGGGCTGGCTCCATTCCTTTTTGTTTATAGGTACGGGCTATAGTACCAGTTATAACCCGTGGATTTATCTGGAAAGCAGCATCATAAGCTACCCCACCGGTGTCAGTAACTGCTACTACTACCCGGTTCTTCATCTCCAATAACTTGGGAGTTTCTGCACCAATATTCGGCACCACCGCTTCTATCACACCTTTTTCTTTTTCTATTGCTCGTACAACTTTTTGACAGCGGGCCAGGCGCTCTTCATCTGTTCCTATCCGGGGTTCGGCCACCAGGATAATCCCACCCCCGCATTCACGGGCTAAACGGCAGGCTTCCCTGCCCACCTGTTCCGGTGCTACCTCCACCGGAGCAGTAGTATGATCCGGGCTGCACCCAAGTACAGCATAAGCCCCGGCATCAAGTGCACTTTCCAAAGTAGTTGACATATCTATAACATCCACAATCATAACCAGCATTCCCTCCCGGGCAGCATCCCGAGCCCCGCTGGCATCAGTGCTTACAATTATTTTCTTGGACCTATCCATTTTCATACCACCTTGTACCGTTGTTAGTCAAAACTACTAATGAACTAAGATTAACTGATTCCCATCTTTTTTGACGTAACAACCTTAATTGTGACACCCACAACCTTAATTACAACCAACGGGAGCATCAGTAGTACCCGAAGGGTGTAGGGTAATATACGCAGATTAACGCAGCTATTTGTCCTTAAGCTTTTGTCAGCACCATTCTGCGTCCAATTTTATTAAAATCCGCGTAAATCCTTAATTATCCGCGTCATCCGCGTGAATTTACCCGTCTATTTCCTTCTTGACCCGACCATATTTGCCTCCCCCACCCGGATTAATGGGTAATCTGCCTACCCGCATGCGAGCAATCTGAGAAGCCACATTTTCTCCTGCAACCCTGGTAATATCATCTATACTGGCCTTTTCCAGGACGTTAATTTCATCAAAAAAGAAGGCTAATAGCTTCTGTTTTAGTTTCGGTCCTACTCCAGGCAAATCCTTTAAAGGTACCCGGTATTTGTAAGGGGGACGTCCCAGGGGGTGATGTGCTTCCTGCTGATCCCGGATTTCCATAATCCGGTCATAAACCCCCATTACCATTTTTTCATTGCCACAGTGGCTGCAGCTAAAAATGGGAGCCTCATCATCAGTTATAGTAGAGCACCTGGTACAATAGCTGCGATGGTATTTACCCATCAAGGGGTCCATTCCGTAATTGGCCAAAACTCGTCTTCCCTGTATATTTTCCAGACAATATCTGAATTCTTGAAAATTCTTATCCGCCATACGTAGAAGATTATATTCCCGCCCAATATTGTCTGCCGAATGGGCGTCCGAATTAGATAAGAAAGTATAATTGCGAGTTTCACCTATCATATCAGCCATATCCGTATCGGCACTTAGTCCCAGTTCCAATGCTTTAATGTGCAGGGCATCTCTACCCAGTTTATCCGCCAGGCGTCGGGTCCATATGCCATATACCCCTTTATG
>JAAYCQ010000240.1 GCA_012729715.1 Syntrophomonadaceae bacterium | reverse complement strand
GAAATATGGGCGAGGACTTTATGGCCGTTTTCCAGTTCGACCTTGAACATGGCATTTGGTAATGGTTCCAAAACCTTCCCCTCAACCTCGATTACATCATCTTTAGCCATTTACCAGACCTCCTTCCCATCTATTTCTGTGGCCTCCTGCAACTTTTTCAGGTTTTTCCTGATTATATGGTTATCGGGCCTTTCTCCTCGGTTCAGGTAGGCAAAAACATCATCTGCCGTCATCCTGGTTAATTGAATATGTTTGATATTCTTAATCTTGGGATTTTCTATTTTCCTTATATCACCATCAGCTAAGAGCACCAACCGTTCGTTTACTACCCCGACAACCACGAACATTGCCCCTTTATCACGACCATTCTTAGAATACACAACTTTACCCAGCATTGTTTCTAAAATCCTGGTCACCTCCATTACCTCAAGGTGAGAATTTCAGGACCACGGTCAGTGATGGCTATGCTATGTTCAAAATGAGCTGATAAGCTGCCATCCGAGGTAACTACCGTCCAATCATCGGCTTTGGTAAATACATTAAGTGCTCCTAAATTGAGCATAGGTTCGATAGCTATGGTCATTCCTTCTTTCAACTCCGGGCCCTGATTGGCTCTGCCATAATTAGGCACCGGCGGGTCTTCATGCATATTGCGACCAATTCCATGGCCGACAAATTCACGTACTACTGAAAATCCATGTTGTTCGGCATATTTTTGAATGGCATGGGATACTTGACCTAATCTATTGCCAATTCTAGCTTCGTGAATACCTTTAAACAATGCCTTTTCAGTATATCTAATTAATCGTAGAGCTTCCTTACTGACTTCTCCAACCGGCACGGTTATAGCTGCATCACCGGCATACCCGTTTAAGATAAGGCCAAAGTCAATACTAATAATATCCCCTTCTTGCAGGCTCCTTTCTCCTGGTATACCATGCACCACCTCTTCATTAACAGAGGCACAGATGGCTGCCGGAAAGGGTTTTCCTCCTCCCCGGGGGTGAGGGTAATTTTTGAAAACTGGTACCGCATTGCGTTTCTTACATTCCTCTTCAGCTATAGCATTTAATGCAAGAGTAGTAATTCCCGGGCTTATATTAACTCTTAGCAATTCCAGTATTTCTGCTACAGCCTGGCCGGCTATTCGCATCTGGGCAATTTCTTCCCGGGTTTTCAATATTATCATCTAAGGCTCTCCAACCGATTTTTAATATCGGCAAAAACCAGCTTGCTGTCACGGTTACCGTCTATCTCCTGCAAAACGTTCTGCCGGGCATAATAAGTGAGCAAAGGGTTGGTTTGTTCCTGATAAACCTTAAGCCTTTCTGCCACCGTTTCGCCCTGGTCATCACTACGCTGTATTAGTTCTCCCCCACATTTATCACAGATTCCCTCGGTGCTGGGGGGATTAGACTGTAGATTATAAACGACTTTACATTCCTTACAACTTACCCTTCCCGATAAGCGCTTAATAAGGATCTCGTTGGGAACGGTTATATTAATAGCGACATCAATTTTTTTGCCATTACTACTTAGAACCCGATCTAGAGCCTCGGCCTGCACTGTAGTCCGGGGAAAGCCATCCAACAGAAAACCATTTTGACAGTCGGCTTCGGCCAGTCTCTCTTCCACTATGCCAATAGTTACTTCGTCGGGAACTAATTTACCGGCGTCCATGTACTTTTTGGCTTCCTTGCCCAGTTCGGTTTCGCGGCTAACCGCATCCCGAAACATATCACCAGTTGATATATGAGGAATGGGGTACTCTTTCTTGATAAACTCGGCTTGAGTCCCTTTACCTGCACCAGGAGGTCCCATAAGTACTATGTTCACTTAAATCATCTCCTATTTTACAAACCCTTCGTAACTGCGTAAGAGCAGGTGCGATTCAATCTGTTTCATGGTATCTAATGCAACTCCGACTACGATCAAGAGTGAAGTACCTCCAAACCAGATGCTGGTTACCCCGGTAAGGCCGATAACAAAGTTAGGTAAAACTGCGATTAAGGCTAAAAATACCCCTCCAGCCAGAGTTAGGCGTGATAATACTTTATCTATATACTCTGCTGTAGGTCTACCCGGCCTGATTCCAGGAACAAATCCTCCGTATTTTTTAATGTTATCAGCTACATCCATAGGATTGAATATGATAGCCACATAAAAATAGGTGAAAAATACTATCAAAGCAGCATACATCAAATTGTATAGTACACTGCCAAAATTAAAATAGTTGTTCAAAAACTGGTTAAAACCCGAGTTGGGACTCATCCATGAACCGATGGTAGCTGGAAACATCATCAGGGACATGGCAAATATTATAGGTATAACCCCGGCGGCATTGACCTTCAGGGGTAAAAACGTACTTTGACCCCCATAGAGCTTGCGTCCCACTACTCTCTTGGCATATTGCACCGGCAACCTTCTTTGGCCTTCATTAACTGCAATAATAGCTACGATTATACCCAGAGCTATTACTATAAACAGGAATATATTAAACGCACCAATAATTCCGCCGGATAATTCCTGTCCTACCCCACTAATCTGGCTAGGTAATCGAGATACAATACCAGCAAAAATTATCAGGGAAATCCCATTTCCTATTCCCTTTTCAGTTATCATTTCACCTATCCACATTAGCAACGCAGTTCCTGCAGTCAGGGAAACAGCGATTATCAAATAGGAACCAATACCCGGGTGCACTATAGCACCACTCTTACCCAGGGCAGCAGACATTCCCATGGCCTGAATGAAGGCCAGTACTACTGTACCATAACGGGTGTACTGGGCAATAACCTTGCGGCCTTCCTCGCCTTCTTTTTGCAGTTCTTCCAGTCGAGGTACTACCACCGTTAATAACTGCATGATAATTGATGCATTAATATACGGGGTTATGCTCATGGCAAATATACTGAAGCGCTTGAAGGCTCCCCCGGAAATTATATCAAAAAATCCGAATAACTGTCCTTTAAGCAGTTCCGTCAATGCTTCCGGATTTATCCCCGGAACCGGGACATGAGCACCTATACGAAAAACCAGTAACATGAACAGGGTGAATAATAGCTTTTGTCTCAGGTCTCCAACCTTGAAGGCCTGTTGTAGGGACCCCAGCATTAAATCACCTCAACTCTACCACCCCGGGCAGTTATTTTCTCTTCTGCCTGCCTGCTGATTTTGTGGGCCCTGACTATCAATTTTTTCTCCAGTTCCCCATCACCCAGGATTTTAACTCCATCCTTAATGGACTTAATCAACCCTGCGTTTTGCAGTACCTCGGGGTTTATCTCACTACCATCATCAAAGCTGTTTAAATCCCTAATGTTTACAATAGCGTATTCTTTCTTAAATATATTAGTAAATCCTCGCTTGGGCAGCCGCCTCTGCAGTGGCATCTGACCACCTTCAAAGCCCGGCCTAACTCCTCCTCCAGAGCGGGCCTTCTGACCTTTATGTCCCCGGGTTGAAGTCTTCCCATGACCGGAACCGGTACCTCGCCCTACTCTCTTTACCCGTTTATTTGCGCCCGGGGGAGATTTTAGTTCCTCCAGTTTCACTTTAAGACCTCCCTCACTAATCTAATTCTTCAACTTTTACCAAATGATTTACTTTATTGACCTGCCCCCATATTTCCGGGCAATCTTCCTTTATTACACTTTGCTGTAATTTCTTAAATCCCAGACTCCTAATGGTAGCTCGCTGGGTTTCGGGACAGCCAATAAAACTCTTGACCCATGTTATCTTCAACTGTTTAGCCAAGTCCTAACCCTCCTAGCCCATAATCTCTTCTATAGTTTTGCCCCTTTTTCTGGCCACATCTTCTGCCCTTTTCAGGTTTCTTAGCCCTTCCATGGTGGCATGAACCATATTATTGGCATTGGCGGAACCAAGTGACTTGGTAAGTATATCTTTTATCCCGGCAGCTTCTAAAACTGCTCTAACCGGCCCCCCGGCAATAACACCAGTACCAGCAGATGCTGGTTTCAGGAGTACTTCACCGGCGCCAAACCTGCCAATTATCAGGTGTGGAATAGTTCTTTCATCAATCAACGGTACGTCAATCATGTTCTTTTTAGCATTTTCTATGGCTTTACGGATAGCTTCCGGTACTTCAGTAGCCTTACCCTTACCGGTGCCTACCTTACCTTCACCATCGCCAACTACCACCAGAGCGCTAAAACTAAACCTGCGTCCGCCTTTTACGACCTTGGCCACCCTTCTAACATTAACTACTTTTTCTATTAGTTCCGGGCCGGCCTGTTCTTTTTCAATCATCGTGTCCCTCCTAACTCATGTAGAGATTGATGTTAGAATTCAAGTCCATTTTCTCTGGCGGCATCTGCCAGAGCTGCAACACGTCCATGATATTTGTATCCACTCCGATCAAAGACTACCGCGGTGATACCTTTCTCTTTGGCCCTGGCTGCGATACTGCTTCCAACTGCTCTGGCTGCATCTATATTAGTTTTGGAAGCCAGGTCCTGCAGGTCTTTATCCAGAGTCGAAGCCGTTACCAGGGTTCTTCCCTGTTTATCATCTATAATCTGGGCATATATGTGGTTAAGGCTTTTGTATATGCATAGCCTGGGGGTTTCTGTAGTTCCGGCTATTTTTCTGCGTACCCGGCCATGTTTTCCTTGTCTTAACACATTTCTGCTAGTTTTCTTAATCAAGCCTGGTCACTCCCTTCCTGCTTTATTTACCGCCGGCCTTGCCAGCTTTGCGCCTGATAAACTCATTTTCGTACTTAATACCCTTGCCTTTGTAGGGTTCAGGCTTTCTTATAGCGCGAATGTGGGCTGCGGTATTTCCAACCAGTTGCTTATCAATACCCTTAATGGTAATCCTGGTTGGGGCAGGAACTTCAAACTCTATTCCCTCAGGAGCATCCACTTCTACCGGGTGCGAGAACCCTATGCTTATGACCAATTTTTTTCCCTGCATTTGGGCTCTGTAACCTACGCCTACCAGTTCCAGCTTTTTCTCGAACCCGTTGGTCACTCCTTCAACCATATTGGCAATCAAAGCCCGGCTAAGCCCATGAAAAGAACGCTGTTGCTTATCATCGTTGGCTCTTTGAACCAGGATCTGATTATCTTCCTGGGTTATAGTAATTTCTTCCGGCAATGCCTGTGTCAGTGTGCCTTTGGGGCCCTGAACAGTTACTGTATTGCCATCTACCGTTACCTTCACGCCTGCAGGTAGACTGATGGGTTTTTTACCGATTCTTGACACTGTCTACTCCTCCTCCAGCTACCATATATAGCATATTACTTCGCCACCCAAGCCTTGTTTGCGGGCTTTTTTATCGGTCATTAAACCCTGAGAGGTGGATATCACTGCCGTACCCAGACCACCCAGAACCTTGGGGATTTCATCTTTTTTGACATACACTCTTAGCCCTGGTTTGCTTATCCTTTTAAGCCCGGTGATAACCTTCTCCCGGTTAGGGCCGTATTTGAGGTATATCCTGATAATTCCCTGTTTACCATCCTCTATATATTCATAATCCTTGATGTACCCTTCGTCTTTCATGATTCCTGCTATCCCCAGTTTAAGCTTGGAACCGGGCACCTCAACGGTTTCATGCATGACCATGTTACCGTTTCTTACCCTGGTTAAGAAATCGGCTACGGGATCAGTCATGACCATACTTTATACCTCCTTTTAATAGACCTACCAGCTTGATTTAGTAACACCAGGTAGTTCTCCTTTATGGGCTAGTTCCCGAAAACATATTCTGCACATGCCAAATTTACGCATATAAGCTCTGGGGCGTCCGCATATCTTGCAGCGGTTGTAGGATCTTACCCCGTATTTGGGCTCACGCTTTTGCTTAACAATCATTGCCTTCTT
>JAAYCQ010000239.1 GCA_012729715.1 Syntrophomonadaceae bacterium | reverse complement strand
GCTTTTAGCATCCGCAATTGATGAAATTATAGGATTCATTAATGCCAAAGTGGTCTGAACTCAAGCGGTTTTGTGAGCATGATGGTTGGGAGCTGTATAAACAAACAGATCACTACTTTTATCGAAAACGCATGCCTGATGGAACCTTAAAACTAACTAAAATATCAAATAGTACCGGTGATATTCCAAAACCCGTTTGGGAGAAAATAAGAACCAAGCAACTTCAAGTAACCCAAGAATATTTTAATAAACTGAAGTAAACCTAAGAATATTTCATAATAAAAGAGCCTCGACTCAAGGTGAGGCTCTGTTTAGCGGAGTATTTTTATTTCTACTGCTGCAATCGTTACATTTTCAAATTCGGTGCCCTCATCCACAACCTACATCCAGTATGTCAAAGGAGAATAAAAACATGAACGTAGATGAACGCCTGGCCAGGGCTGTAGAGATGGTGAAAGAGTATGAAAAAATACATAGCCGATTAGAAACAACCCGCAATATGATTAGTAGAGAAAGGAACCGCTATACCGAATTACAAAAACAAATGGCTATAGAAGGCCGGGATGTAGAGAGGCTAGATGGCATTACCCTGCAAAATCTGTGGCACAGCCTGATGGGGACTAAAGAGCTGGCAAAACGCAAGGAACAAGAAGAATACCTGGCAGCCAGAATGAAGTTTGATGCAGCCGCCGTCTCCCTGCAAATGCTGGAGTCAGATTTAGATAGATTAGAACAGCAACTAATTGCCATGGGTGACCCAGAGCTTGAATACCAGCAGGCCATACAGGCAAAGGAAAACTTTTTGCTGCGTTCCGGTACCCCTGATGCTAAACATATATTTGTATTGGTAGAACAATTAGGATATTTGAAAGCACAAGATAAAGAATTAAAAGAGGCAATCGAAGCAGGTGAAAAAGCCAAAGAAGCCCTTTCCCGGGTAGAAAATAACCTGGGTAGCGCTCAGGGGTGGGGTATCGTTGATATTCTGGGAGGCGGACTGATAACTACAGCGATAAAACATTCTCACATTGGTGATGCCAGGAATAACATCGACCGGGCGCAACAACTTCTTCGGAAATTCCAGCGGGAACTGGCCGATATTACAGTGACTGACACTATCGAAATCGATAAAATAAGTACCTTTGCTGATTTTCTCCTGGACGGGGCCTTGTTTGATATAATCGTCCAATCGCAAATTAACTCCGCTCAAAATCAAACCCGCCAACTTAAACATAAAGTGCAGACCCTTATTCAAGACTTGCAAAGAATGCAAGAGCAAAACCAGCAAGAGACCTTGCGACTTGAGCAGGAGAGAAAAGATATAGTAGAGAATGCAAAGTATTGATGGGAATAAACCTTTATTTCTCTCCTATGCAGCATAACCAATTATTGGCCTCTACCACTGCAAAGATGTTTTAAATCTCCCTTCCACAGCACTTCTTGAATTTCTTGCCACTTCCGCATGGACATGGGTCATTTCGTCCTATCTTTTTTCGCGTCTTCATATTAATTATGTTAGTCCCGGGCGAGGGAAGAGGGTTTAGATTCTGTTGTTCCTTCTTCCAAAGTTCATTTGGACTATAGCCCTTTAGAAACCATTGCCGGGTGTTATTCATCAGGGAAGATATATGTTCCATAAACGCCTGTATCGTTTCCAGGTCCGATATCTCCAGTTGGCTCTGTAAAAACTCAATTATAGCATGGGGCATATCGCCAATCTGGATGCCATAAACACATTCCTCCACTATTTGATCAGCCTCTTCACGGCTTATTATATAATCATCAGTAATGAAATTAACAAAATTAATGTAAGAAGTGTTTCGCTCTACAAATCCAGGTTCACCGGCTGTAAGCAGTTGCTCCTTTGTAAAGGGGTAATAATCAATAGTTGGTCGGGCATGCTGTTCTGCTATTACCTGGCTGGCATCAAAAACCCTATAGTTACTGTATCCGTTTTCATCCCACGTGATTTCCCGGTAATATCTCATAGCGTCATCAATAACCTCGGCATAGGTGAGGAATTCTATCTCCTGGCTGACATATTTATCGATCATCTTCTTTAGTTTACTCAAATCTACAGTACCATAATAATGCAGCAAGCCATGGGTGAGCTTGACCCATTCAGTGTTTCGTGAGACTATCTTTCTATAGCTGGTCTGATTAAGTTGCTGATATTCCTTAATTATCTCTACTGGCATGGCCAGAACCCGCTTATTCTCAAACACCCCGGGAAAGACCAGACCATGATCACGAAGATGTTCTAACTGTTTTGTCTTCAGGCCGGATGCACTGGACCAACCGCCATTTTTTACAATACTGTTAGCTAGTTGGTATCGATTATGGTCAAATCGTAAAAACAGCTCTTCAGCCATTAAAGGAATATATTCTGCTAATTTAACGATTAAATCAGGCTTATTAAGACTGCTAATATTTCCTATATCTAGATTCTGTCTAATTTTAGTAAGTTCATCCTTGGTTAACCTGGATAAAGCTTGATTAAGATTAATGGGCACTTGAATCGGTGTCCAGAGTTTAGCTTCCTGCCTGGCCTGCCATTTTTCAGCCTCTTTTTTCATCTCCGCCAAGGCATCCAGTACCTGTTTCATGGTTTTTTCATCTAAATGATCATCCATACCATATGTCATTCCAATCGTTTATTAATTTTATTTTTACATTATCAAGAAGTAATTATGATCGCAATACTAAGGAGTATATTTTTACTTCGGTATTCATTTTACTTGAAGATTTTTTAATACGAGATAAAAGGCTCCCTTCGGAGCCATCAATTTGCGGATTAAACATCAAGACCTGCTGTCCATTTTTAATTTGCAGTTTGTTATTACAGTAGCTAAAATTAAAATTTTATTCCTTCATAGTCAAATATCTCCGATAATTTAGCAGGATATACCATAATTATACAGAACTGTATAACGAAGAAGGATTCCAATGGGAGCGCTATAATATGAACAACAATGAAATAAGTATTAGTTGTGAGTTGGTTCATGATAATACGGTAAATTACGCTATGCAGCAGAATCATGTACCCCTGGTTAAACGGTTATGCTTGATAAATAACGGAAACAAGGATATTGATTCAGATTGATAGTGGGGAATTAGAACAAGAACTTGCCCAACTACAGAACCTGTGTGAAGAAGAACAGGTATTATCATCCGCAAGTGACCGAGCCAGGAGTTTACTAGGAAAGCTCTGGCAAGATGGAAATGCCAACTGGGATGCTGTTGCCAATGCCTGCCAATGGACAGAAGAAATAAGAAAATTGGCAGCAAAATTCTCGGGAACAGATTTGTCTCGAATGGAAGTATTAAGAAAGCAATGGGCATCTATTATAACCGAGCACAGTGATCAACTTAAGCCGGGTGCTCCTTTAGGGGAGGTGATCCCAAGCAACTGCCATCAACCACTTTCTTTAATACCCTGAATAACGAAGAGGATGAAGAATACCTATCCTTACAGGATCTTGAAAGCATTTTGGATGATTGCCTTGCCATTCAAATGCCACAAGAACGATTAAAATGGCATTATCGCAGCCGGCATGAAAGCTTAATTGCCTTTAGTAATTATCAGTACTATGAGAATAGCCTTTACACATTTCCCTCACCTGATGACCTCAAGCCAGCTGTACACTTATATCAAATAGATGGTTTTTATGATCGAGGCAAATCAAAGCAGAACCGGGCTGAAGGGGAAGCAGTTGTAAATGAGATATTTCGCCGTTTAGGTGACCCAAGGTTGAATAAAAGCAGTATTGGTGTTGTTACCTTTAGCCAGGCCCAACAAAGACTGATCGAAGATATGCTGGATGAGCAACTACGTCATAGGCCGGAATTGGAGCATTTCTTTTCCGCCAATGAAATTGAACCGATTTTTGTTAAGAACCTGGAAAATGTGCAAGGAGACGAGCGCGATGTTATCATGTTTTCCATCGGCTATGGACCCGATGCCCTGGGTCGAGTAAGCCTGAACTTTGGACCGCTTAATAAAATGGGGGGATGGCGACGTCTAAATGTTGCCGTATCACGAGCAAGGAAGGAAATGCTGGTATTCTCAACCCTACGGGCTGATCAAATCGACTTATCCCGGACCAATTCCCAGGGAGTTGCTGATTTAAAAGCTTTCCTTGAATATACACAACGCGGTAAACAATCTCTTTATTCTCAGACTGCAGTTGCTGCGGATGCTGAACCCGAGTCTGTTTTTGAAGAACAAATCATTAAAGCAATGGAGGCCAGAGGGCACCAGGTTCATGCCCAGGTTGGCTGTTCCGGTTATCGTATCGATATAGCGGTCGTAGACCCACAACATCCCGGCAAATACCTGCTGGGGATTGAATGTGACGGTGCTACTTATCATCGCGCCAAAACTGCCCGTGATCGTGACAAATTGCGTGAAGCCGTACTTCGGCAATTAGGGTGGGAAATTCATCGGGTATGGTCAACCGACTGGTGGGAAAACCCGGTGCGAGAAATAGAACGCATTGAACAAGCCATTCAAACTGCCAAAACAAAATCAACCAGGCAAGAGACTTCTCGTAATAAACCGGTCGTGGAAGCACCTGCCCGCATTGCTCAAAATGTCATAAAACCAGTTCAGGCTCAGCAGGAAATTCAATCAAATGCCTTTGAATATCGTATTTGCCAATTACCATCGGTCAACAAAACTCAGGAAGAATTTTATCTGGATACAAATGACCACTTCATACATAACCAGATCATGCAAGTCGTTAATTTTGAAGGACCTGTAAGTCACAACCTGCTATGTCGACGCATCATTCAAGCATGGGACATTTCCAAAATAGGCAATCGCATTGATACCCGCATACGTAATTTATGTCTGAAATTTAAGTTGGTAAAAACAAAATATGATACCAGCACATACTATTGGCCCGACAATTGCGAACCCATGAAATATACTTCATTTCGTGTTCCTGGAAGTGATAAATCGACCAGGCGCAGTATTGAGGATATTCCCCCGGAAGAAATACAAAATGGCTGCCTGGAAGTCCTTCGTACTCAAATCAGCCTCCCGGAAGAAGACCTGATTCGCGAAGTAGCCCGATTATTTGGTTACCAACGGAAAGGCCCAACGGTAGAAATGCATATCAAACACGACATTAACCAGTTAGTAAAACGTGGCCGTGCCAAACGAGATGCAGATAATAACATCGTGATTGCGGAGTGAGTTCTATATACACCCAGCATAGATGCACGGGCGATTGTAAGCGGTCAAGTATTTTGGAGAAATTTTGGCCAATAATTTTCCATAGGACTACGGTCTTAGTATAGAATCTCGATGTTTAAGGCGGTAACTGTCGCCGGTCAGGTTGAATATCTCACTATGAT
>JAAYCQ010000238.1 GCA_012729715.1 Syntrophomonadaceae bacterium | reverse complement strand
TCTATGGCAGTGAAATTCAATAGGGTCACCTCTATTATGTATGTAGAAGTTTATTATTCGTCCGTAGTTATAATAGCTAACTGATTTTAATTATAGGAACCACAAGAACCGTCCCCTTGGCCTACCCAATAGGCATATAATAATGATAATTATGCAAACCAATACGGTTAAACTCAAAAAGAAACTTAAACAGTAGTTAGAGATAAGGGATTTCAGGTATTCTTTCAAAGGGGTCAGACATATTAGGGCTGCGCCCATGACTAATCCCACAATGTAATACCAACCGGGAATAAGCAAGTAATCTTTTAATAACCGTTTAATCACGTCATCATCCTTTAATGTTCCATAATTTAACACTAGATAACTATATTATATATTTACACCCAAATATTTATCAAAAGGTAGAGCCGATCCGCTTCCTCTTTCAGCACATATCTCATGTCGTTATACTATGCTTTGCCTTTGGAAAGCAGAATTAAAGCGCTGCATAATCACACACGACCACAAGGTCGGCAAGAAATATGTCGGAGGTATGAGCTTCCGCTTAAAGATAGGAGCAAGCTTATTATTGAGGCGTTAGCCTCTCTTGTAGTGGAGCATTACAGCTATGACAATAAATAAAAACAACAACCTTCGATTACTGCACATTCAACAAACCTCCCTATACACCTCAAGCATTCAACACATTGGCGAATTTCCCCTCCCATTATGGAAGGAGTTGTCTATGAATGGGCGAATAGTCAATATAAGGTATAACAGTAGAGATTAGAACCTGTCGGCACCCAGAGCAGATCTAAAAGTAAAAGTTAGTTCCCATGTTATATATACAACTCAACTTATAAGCACTATCAAACAGTACGATACACCGGTTATGGTATTGGATGATGTTCAAAAGATATGTCAATTAATTAGTACTGCCAATATGGTAAATATAGAATCTAGAAAAGCTCATGTGGAAACCGTTAAACAAGATGTTAAAGCAAGAGATGACAAAGTTAAGGGTGATATTTGTCCCTGGTGTGGGGCTACTTTGATAAAACGCCAAGGCAAATATGGCAGCTTCAAGGGATGCAGCACCTACCCAAAGTGTAAATTTACGTTTAGGGGGTAGATATTAACATGGAGGTGATATTATGACTGTTTGGCTTTGTAGAGCTGGAAAACATGGCGAATACGAAAACAAGTTTATTGAAGAAAACCGGATCTATTGTACATGGGATAACCTACCTGTAAGTCTCCACTCGTTCTCAGAACGAAAGGATCTCTTTGACTATTTTACGGATCAAGAAGAGGTGAAGGACAAAACAGCCACAAATTGGGTTAGTCAAGTATGGCCTTTTGGATTTGACATGCAAGTTGGTGACTGGGTTATGCTTCCAAGTAAGGTTAATCCAGTGATTAATGTTGGAAAAATCACAAGCGATTATAGATTTCAAGATGAAGCAACAATCCCGTTTAAGCATTTCAGAGAAGTCGATTGGTTTAAAAAAAGCATTCCCAGGAAACTATTTGACCAAGATATTTTGTATTCTCTAGGGGCTTTTATGACCATATGTAGAATTAAACAGGAAGAAAGAATCAAGAGTATTGTATTAGAAGGGAAAATAATCGATAAACATCCTCCTGGAAAGCCCGAAGGCGAGGAAGACCAACCAAGAGATATCGAGTTAGATGCATTTGATAATATTAAAGATATGCTTATTAGAAAATTTAAGGGGCATGGGATGGCTAAAGTCATCGCTTCAATCCTCAGAGCCAATGGATTCACAACATTTGTAAGTTCTGAGGGACCAGATAAGGGTGTAGATATTTTAGCCTCACAAGGTGCATTAGGATTTGGCGGTATTAACATTTGTGTTCAGGTTAAATCATCAGATACACCTGTAGATAGACCAACACTTGATCAACTTATAGGCACAATGAGTAATTTTAAGGCCGAATACGGGTTGCTGGTTTCATGGGGAGGGTTCAAAAGCAGTGTCATAAATGAAACCGCGAACCAATTCTTTAAAGTTCGTTTATGGACTCATAAAGAAGTTGTTGAACAGTTTATTGCAAACTATGAAAACCTGGATGATGAAATAAAACTAGAAATACCACTAAAGAAAATATGGGTCATAAATACCGAAGACTAAAATAAGCCAGGATTACCTCCACAACAATATAAGAATTTCGTAAGGGTTTGTTAAAGAAAGATTTCAGTTCAAGAGAAGTGAATACAAATAAAAATGTATGTGGGATTACCAATTACTGTTTCTAGACCTTAAAGCAGGCGAACTCGAGCAAGTGTATACTGATACCTAAAGAGTGACAACTAATTTATGGCAGGATATGGTGATTTAATAAAGAAAGATAATTAAAACGTGTTATCCGATAAGATGGGGTTTTAGATACTATTAGTGGCAAAACATTCAAGATGAATGGTACTTTTGCATCATAAAAGGAGGGGAATTATGTTGGATGTAGTAATTCTTTTGATATTTGTTCTTTTAGCAGTTTTCTTAATAGGGCGATCCAGCAATAATATTAAGGAAGATTCTAGGGAAGTATCTTCCAATAGCGATAATGATATTGTTGATATACCACCAGAAGATAAACTTGTACAATGGATTTTAGTACATTCTGCTGAAAACGCACTTTCGATGTATAATAATCCTACTATTGTTGATAAAGATAAGGTTTCAGAACAAGGATTAATAGGAGCGATGTTCGAAATTGCATTCTTTTATGTGCATTGTGCGAACCGTATGATATTTAGCAAGTTTGGGCTAGAAAGGCGAAATCAAATCATCAATTCGATTTTAGATATACTTTGGGCAAATTTCGTAAATACAGTATTAAAAGATTATAATGCGACTGATATAGAAATTCTTAATGCGGTCTATAAGTCCATTTATGGACTTGCAGAACCTCAATATGGAATTTGTATTAGCCTATTTGAAGAAAAAAGCTCAGCTGCTGCAAGAGAAGCAGGGGAGAGTGCAACAGCAACATTAACTGTTATAACTGATAGACTTTATAAGGTATTCACTGGTAAAGATATTGCATATGATATTATTTTTGTAACATATGTAAAAGAAATAATAATAACTAATCTTTCTGAAGGGGAAATTGAATCTGCGGTAAATTGCATGGATTAACGTTTGAACGAAGAGAAGCTAAACTGAAAAACGACTTAAAATATAAATTGGTTAAGTGTAATTTATCAAACCAACATCTAACTAGGATGTTGGATTTTCTTTGTTTTTTGGACGAAAACCTTTAGAGGAATTCAAAATAACTGTACAAGAATGTTTATTAGCTTCAGAAGCACAGGCAAAGGCTGCAGGTTCAAATCCTGTCATCCCGACCATTCCTGTTGTCTCACAAAGCCCGATATATTGGGATTTAAAAGTACTCAAAAAAATCCAGGTTGATACTCCACTATAGTTCCCTCAGTATCCCTATACTGATACCCAGAGAGTGACAACACGGTTATGGTAGAATCCAGATAAGGGAGGAGAGCTACCATGCCGAAGAAAAAGCTTTCAAGTGATGATGCACTAGCCCTGGTTTTAAGTGGGCTAAAAGG
>JAAYCQ010000237.1 GCA_012729715.1 Syntrophomonadaceae bacterium | reverse complement strand
GGCAATATATTTTTCATCGGGGACGACCGGATTTCCCAAAGCAATATTGCATAACCACGGCAGTTTCATGTCTTCGGCATGTACGGAGCAAGTTCACCACGGTCAAACCCGGGAGGACAACTTTTTATGCATACCACCGCTTTATCATACTGGTGCCAAAATGCACTGGTTTGGTAGCCTTATTTCAGGAAGTAAAGCTGTATTACTGCGCGGGGTTAAGCCGGAATGGATCCTTAAAACCGTGTCCGAAGAAAAAATCACCATTGTCTGGCTCCTGGTTCCCTGGGCCCAGGATATTCTGGATGCCATTGAAAGAGGGGACGTAAATTTGGATGATTATGAGCTGTCCCAGTGGAGGCTCATGCATATAGGGGCTCAGCCGGTTCCGCCCAGTCTGATTCGCCGTTGGAAAAAGTATTTTCCGGATCATCTCTATGATACAAATTACGGCCTCAGTGAATCGATTGGTCCTGGATGTGTTCATTTAGGTACGGAAAACATAAACAAAGTTGGGGCCATAGGCATTCCCGGTCACAATTGGCAGGTTAAAATCGCTGATGGGAATGGAAATACCGTTGCTCCTGGACAGGTTGGCGAACTGGTAGTTAAGGGCCCGGGGGTTATGAAGTGCTACTACAAAGACCCGGAAGCAACAGCGGCAATAATTAAGGATAGCTGGCTATTTACAGGGGATATGGCCCGCAGGGACGAAGACGGCTTTATTTATTTGGTGGATCGGAAAAAAGACGTGATTATCAGTGGGGGAGAGAATCTGTACCCGGTGCAGATCGAAGATTTCCTGCGTGCTCATAAGGCCATAAAGGATGTAGCGGTTATTGGTTTGCCTGACAAACGCTTAGGTGAAATAGCAGCGGCTATCATAGAATTAAAATCAGGTTATCGCTGTACGGAAGAAGAGATAAGCGAGTTTTGTGCCTCCATGCCGCGTTACAAGCGTCCTCGGGCCATTATTTTTGATAAAGTGCCGCGCAATCCTACCGGTAAAATTGAAAAACCGCGCTTACGGGAAAAATACGGAGCCTCCAGTTTAGTGGCGGCTCTCACCGAAAGTTAACCCAACTACCTGGGAAGCATCTGTTAGGCAGTAGCATAAGAGGCTATGTTTATTGAAAGCACGGCCTCTTTTTTTATACCCGATACGGTACAAAATAAAATTGTGTAAAACAAATGGGGAGATAAAAAAAGACAAATTTTCTAATTGAAGTAGGGATAAATATATTGTTGGTTGATTACATAGCTTTATAACGATATAATATAATTAAAATATTACTATGAGGAGATGGTATAATGCAGATTAAACCGTCCGCAAGCATCCGGCAGAATTACAATGAAATTGCGGCTTTATGTAAATCCTCTGGTAAGCCTGTATATCTTACAAAAAACGGTGAGGGCGACCTTGTGGTGATGGATATAGAAGCGTTTAGCCGCCGTGAAAAAATGTTGAAACTGAGGGAAGAACTTTTGGCTGTTGAGGAAGATCGTATCGCCGGACGTATGGGAAGTACGCCAGATGAACTGGACAGCTATTTAGAAAGCATTATAGATGAGGTGGAACATGGAAAAAAAGCCTCACTGTTAAACGACAAATTACCATCGGCAGCAACGACAAATTAATTTTCTATGACTTAAGCTTTGTGACAACAGATTAATACCGGGGCGACAGTTTCGCAGCGGGGAAACAACACATTCTTGTTCTTAGC
>JAAYCQ010000038.1 GCA_012729715.1 Syntrophomonadaceae bacterium | reverse complement strand
TTTCATGTTCCAATCCCATGGCCCTGGCTCCACCCAGGGTAGCCATTTCCACTACGGTTTGAGCGGGCATAGACTGGGGACCATGGAAGGGCTTCTGGATAAGAGCAGCCAGGCGCATTTCCATAAACATGCTGAGGTTATTGTTACATGGTGCACCATCAGCACCTAATGAAACCCGGGCTCCCATATCCAGTAGCGGGGGGATAGGGGCAATACCTGAACCCAGTTTTAAATTGGCGCTGGGGCAGTGTACGATATTACTCCGACTTTCTGCCAGTAATCTCATTTCATCGGTATTTAAATGAATGCAGTGGGCTAATATTAGCCTGTCATTACACAGGCCCAAGCTGTTCAGGTAAATAACATTACGCATTCCCCGCTCCTTTTCTACCAGTTCAATTTCTCCCTGGTTTTCGGAGGCATGGGTATGTACCGGTATTTGATATTGTTGAGATAATGATGCTGCTTCCCGCAGCAGGGTATCGCTGCAGGATACGGCGAAGCGTGGGCATAAAGCGTAGCGGATACGACCATTATCGTAATTATTCCAGCGCTGATATAGTTCCAGGCTTTCCTGCAGGGCCCTCTCGGGGGTATCCAAGAGTGGCGGCGGTACATCATCACCATGATCCATCAGACATTTGCCACCCAGGTAACGAATTCCGGCCTGTTTAACCGCGGTAAAAACGTATTCCGTATGGTTTACGGTAGCCATATCGATTATGGATGTAGTACCTCCGCGCAGCAGATCGGCACAACCCAGGAGTGATGAATAGTAGAGGGATTCTTCGTCATGACTGGCCTCCAGAGGCCAGATGCGTTGCTTAAGCCAGTCCAGCAATTCCAGGTCATCAGCCATACCGCGAAAAAGTACCTGGCAAAGGTGAACATGACTTTGGACAAAACCCGGCAGTAACAGTTGATTATCGGCATCTATTACTGTATCAGCTGTATACCAATCTAGCTTTCCTATCCTGCTGATGCGGTCATTTTCTATAAGCAAATCACCACAAAAAACATCTCGGTTCTCATTCATAGTAACTATTGTGGCATTTTTAATAAGTATAGACATATTACTGATTTCCTTTCTGGAACACTATTTTGATACAGATTTTATATGCGTTATTAATACCGACTACCCCTATAATCATTACCACTAACCCCTAACCCCTCACTCTAAACAATTGATCAGGTTCTAAATTCGAATTTTTTTCACGACAACTTTGTCATGTCTATTTCCTCATTAATATATATCGGAATAAGAAAAATTATCAGAGCATAGTATCAAAAAGGGGATGCATTGCCAGATTATAGTCGAATTCCTTGCTATTATGACATATAAATTATGGAATTGCACATTCCTATATATTTTAAGGAGGTGATACTTTGGGAGAATGGTTAAAAGAGGTTAGTAGTTTCGATACCATGATCACTCCAATCATTATAAAAATTATTTTCTGGGTTGGGGTAATTGCTTGTGTTATCGGTGGTATAGCGATGGCCTTCAACGACAGCGGAGTTGGTGGCTTGCTCTGTATTTTACTAGGACCTCTGGTGGTAAGGCTTTATTGCGAGATCATAATAGTTATATTTAAAATATTCCAGTCCTTGAAACAAATTGAAAATGGTTTGCCCAATGTTCCCAGTTATAGTACCAGTAATCCTGACTTGTATTCAACTCCTCCGGACATTACAAGTTCGGTGGGCGATGTTACCGAATAATTATTTGGCCAATCCCGGGCATAGTTCCCGGGATTTTGCTGCGCCCCAAATAATTTTCCTAATTAAAGGTGGGGAGGCGATAGAATAAGAAATGATTATATGCTAAACAAAAGTGTAGGTCGGTTACTGCTAAAATTGTCCTTCCCCGCCATGGTGGGCATGTTTTCCTACTCCCTGTTCAGCCTGGTTGATACCTTCTTTATAGCTCGTCTGGGGGCACAAGCTCTGGCAGCTATTACTTTAACCATTCCCATACAAGTCTTAATAACCTCTTTAGCCTCAGCTACCGGTGTGGGTCTTACCTCTCTTATTTCCCGAACATTGGGCCAGGGTGATATTAAATTTGCCGATAATGTTGCCTGGCATGGATTATTTATCGGAATCATCTATGGTTTACTATTTCTGCTACTTGGCGGGCAGTACCTGGACCAATTGTTGTTGCTTTTCGGTTCTAATCAGGAGACTTTTTTACTTTGTAAAGAATACCTTGGTATTATTCTGGTAGGTTGTATCTTTACCTTTATCCCTATTGTGTTAAGCAGTATCATCCAGGGAGAAGGAAATACTTTTCTGCCTATGATGGTAGCTTTATCCGGTGCAGCTCTTAATGTTGCCTTTGACCCGCTTTTTATTTTTGGCCTGGGGCCTGTACCAGGAATGGGGCTTAAAGGAGCAGCCATTGCCACCGTCCTGGCCCAGTTGTTAACCTCTATCCTAATTGTGCTGGTAGTAGTTAAGAAACGGCTTTACTTGAGCTGGGCCATAAGGCATTTTCGCCCCAGTATGAAGGTATTATTAGGAGTTTACCAGGTGGCCCTTCCCACCATGGTTATGGAAATATGCAGCGTTTTTATCATGGCCTTTCTGAATCGGGTGCTGGTAGCCTATAGCTGTACGGCACTGGCAGTCCTGGGGATATTTATGCATATTCGCTCCATCATATACATGCCGGTTTACGGGCTATCCCAGGGAGCGACACCGATGGCTGGTTTTGCCTACGGTGCGGGAAAAAATGATCGGGTAAAAGAAACCCTGGTTAAAGCATCAGTTCTATCTTTATTATTAATTGGCTGGGGTTGGTTTATTATTCAACATTATCCGCTGTGGGTAATGCAGTTCTTTTCTAATGACCCCGCCCTGCTGATAATGGGTATAAGCTGCCTGCGTCTGGCAACTCTGGTTTTACCTTTGATGGGACCAATAATTATCCTTTATTCTGTTTTGCAGGCACTGGGTAAAGGAACTACTGCTATGTATTTATCACTATTACGCCAGGTGGGGTTCTTCCTTCCCCTTATAATTATCCTGCCCCGCTATTATAATATCCAGGGAGTATGGCTGGCTTTTTCAGCCTCCGAGTTATTATCAGCTCTACTGGCTCTGGTATTTTTCATCAGGTTATGGCGGGAGCTGCAGATCAAAAAAAGACCATTAGTGCTCATGCTTTTTAATGGGGGATATAGCTTTCGCAGGCTACTGGCCTGGCTCAAATGGTAAAGTGTTTTAAACAGCTAATTAATCTGCCTACTGTAAATATGTTATTATATCCATAAATGTAGTAAGGCTTAAGGGGTTAGGGATAAGGAGTAAGTATATGGCTGGTAATAACACCTATTTCATCTGGGGAACTGAAGCTTTCCTGATAGACCAGAAAATAAAAGAAATACATTACCTTATGCAGGAGGAGAGCGGGGAAGAAGTAGAGCTGCTTTATCTGGATGGAGATGAACTAAGCCCCCCCCGGTTATTGGAAGAACTCGAATTCAGTCCCCTTTTTTCCCTGCAAAGAGTGGTTATTATAAAACGGCCTTTCTGGCTGGGCAAATCGGGACGTAAAAGTAGCCGCAACGAGGAAATCCTTAAGGTTTTACAGGACTATTTGCAGCGGGAAACTCCGGGACAAACCTTGCTAATAACTGCGATAGAACACAATGCCAGCAACGTTCTGGTAAAACTGTTGGACAAACAAGCCACGGTTATTGAATGCAAGCCTGCCAACCCGCAATACCTGGCCAACTGGATTAAGGACGAATTTACCGCCCGGGGTCGCAAGATTAATAATGCGGGAATTAGTTTGATGGTTAAAAGCGGACAGGATATGTATTATCTATATAACCTGATTGAGAAACTTTGTCTGGTATCAGAGGGTAAAACCATTGATGCCAAGGATATCGAAGAGCAGCTTGAAGGCAGGGATGAAATCAAGGTTTTCAAGCTTACCAATGCTTTATTAGACAGAAATTTAAAGGCATCATTTCAGGCTTTTTATCAACTACTGGAACAGGGAGAACACCCAGTATTTATATTATTCATGATAGTACGCCAGTTTAATTCTCTGGGTAAAGTTAAGTGTTATCAGGAAGAGCGGATTGATATAAAGGAAATATCCCGACTGACCGGGATGAAGGATTTTGCGGTTAAAAAAATGCTGGATCAGGCCCGTAATTTTACCTGGGATGAATTACAGTATGTATTTAAACAATTCCTGGATGCCGATATCAGGTTGAAAAGTACCGGTCAAAATGACAAAACTATTATGGAAGGTCTTCTCATTGAAATATGCAATAAAAAATAAACCTGCCCAAAGACAGGTTCATTTTTACTGACCTACACTATTAAACTTCTTTACCAGGCTGGATTTACGCCGGGCTGCCGTATTCTTGTGCAATACTCCCTTGTTTACGCTTTTATCAATGAGGGAGGTTACTTGTAAGAGATTATCCCTGGCAGCTTCCTGATTATCTTCTTGCAGAGCTGACTCATACTTTTTGATAGCTGTTTTCAGCCTGCTCTTATAAGCTTTATTTCTAAGCCGATTTTCTTCAGCTTTTCTGGCTCTCTTGGCCGGAGTTTTACTTTTTGCCACACTTTCACCTCCTCGAATTCAAAGCTAACAGAAATACTATAGCATTATCAGATTTAAAATGCAATAAAAAGGCGCAGGGAATATTCATCTCACTACCACCATAAGCTTAATAAGATAAGAGGTGGGAGGTGGACAGGATGCAGGGCCAAAATTTTATTAATTTTCTAAAAAATATTGTTTTTCTACAGCTGTTTCTAATTGTTATAATAGCCGGTGTAGGGATTGATTTTGCTGGTATTAATAAAGACAGGTTAGACGGAAGTGATAAATTCAGTTTGGATCTGTCTGCAATAGCCATCGGGATTAGCCCGGAAACGGCCATTAATCTTTTTGCCTTGAATAGTGTAGCCCTGGCCGGGCAAAATGCCACAGCTGACCGCTGGTTGGTGGACTTTAGGCGAGAAATGCCGGAAAACCTTATGGTAGCTAACTTACAGCTCCCTGCATCCCGGGGGCAACATATAAGAATACAGGAAAGCGATAAAAGCTGGGCTGACATCAAATCCCCTGTTAAACCGCAAGAAGATAAGGTGGAAATAAAATACTACCAGGCACTGGAAGAGTACCAGGTAGTACTATATTGTACTCATAGTGCCGAAACTTATATTCCGGATAGCGGCAAAGCCCGCTGTGATGGGGAAAAAGGCCTGGTAAATGATGTGGCCGGCCTGATTAGGGAACAACTGCAGTCGGCAGGAATACAGGCGGATTTTATTGACAATATCCATGATTATCCGGATTATGATAAAAGCTATACTAATTCCCGGGAAACGGTTAAGGATATTCTGAATTCTAAAGAAAAGCTTTTGGCACTTTTTGATGTTCACCGGGATAGCATACCCGGAAAAGAAAGTGCGGACACTATTAATGTAAGAGGTAAGAAGGCAGCCCGTATACTTATAATAGTAGGGACTGATGAACGTAAGGAGCATCCCCACTGGAAAGATAATCTGGCCTTTGCCGAAAAGCTGTATCAGCAGGGTGAAAAGATGTACCCGGGATTAATTAAGGGAATTAGAACCAGGCCGGGTACTTTTAACCAGGAGTTTTTTGACCACTCCTTGTTATTGGAAGTTGGCAGCGATTACAACTCTTTTACTGAAGCCAAATATGCCGGGGAGCTTTTTACTCAGATATTGTTGGAGGTTCTAGAGGAGGAAATCAGTTAGATGAAATTTTATCAAATACTCATACTTGGCGGACTTATTTTATTAGTAATAATGGGGCTTAATACCAGTAATCAAGGCATTAATAGCTTAACCCGGGACGAGCAAGCGGCTGTGTTTAACCTGGACTATAACCAGGGGAACATAAGGGTGGATGCTCTGGGTAATAGCTATGATTGCTCGTTGGACAGGCTGGGTACCAACCTTAAGTTGGTTGGGAATAAAACCAGGGTTTATTTTTATGATGCAACAGACTATCTGAAAAAAATCTGGATTATATTTGATGCCGTTTTCCTCTATGAATGAGGGCATACGTAAAATAAAAATCTATTTTCTTATTAACCCCATATTTTGTTTCTAACCCATGGCGGAACGGCACAGGGGCCGTTCCCTACACATGATTATTCTGCGATTCACCTTATAGATTAACTACTGGAGTTGAGAATTTGAGTAATACCGGAAAGCGTGTAGCCAAAGCCGCCATACTCTTAATGGTTACCGTTATTATTGCCAGGATCTTGGGATATGGCCGGGAAGTGGCCATGTACACCATATTTGGTCAGAACTACATAACTGATGCTTACCGGGCGGCATTTTCCATTCCTGATTTTTTATATATGTTATTAGTCGGCGGAGCACTAAGTTCAGCTTTTATTCCCGTTTTCTCAGCCTGTGTGGCTA
Organism: Syntrophomonadaceae bacterium; assembly: GCA_012729715.1. Lineage (GTDB taxonomy): Bacteria > Bacillota > Syntrophomonadia > Syntrophomonadales > Syntrophomonadaceae > UBA4844. The sequence goes on along the minus strand of JAAYCQ010000038.1, from coordinate 32,158 downwards.
CCAATCGTGAAGACGAAGGCTGGAAATCGGCCAGTATAGTTTTTAACTATACCCTGATTTTTTTACTGGTACTTATCGTATTTGCCTATGTTTATACTCGTCCCCTGGTGACTTTGTTAGCACCGGGCCTGCCTCCCCAGTATATTAACCTGGCCGTAACCCTTACTCACATAATGTTTATCCAAACCTTTTTCATGGCCCTAAATGGTTTTGCCATGGGTATTTTAAATTCCTATAATCACTTTGCTTCCCCGGCAATAGGTAGTCTGGTGTATAATCTCTGTATTATTCTTATTGGTTTAGCTTTTGTAAAATACCTGGGGATAGCGGCTTTTTCTTATGGAGTAATCATTGGGGCTGTTTTAAATTTTGCCGTTCAGATACCAGCCTTGCGTAAAGTAGGCATGAAATACACCTTTTCCTTTGACTACCGGGATAAAGGCTTTCGCCAAATTATGATTCTGATGATTCCGGTACTGGCAGGTCTGGGAGTAGTTCAGTTAAACCTGTTTGTTACCCAGAACCTATCTTCTAGCCTGGGGGCAGGAACCATCAGTGCTCTCAACCTTGCTCAGAGGATTATGAATCTTCCCATTGGTATCTTTGCTGTTTCCATCGCCACCGCCATATTTCCTACCATGACCGCCCTTACTGCCCGGGGGGAACTGGATATGTTCAAGCGCAGCAGCTCATTGGGCCTAAGAGCCATTTTCCTGGTTACTATTCCTGCTTCTCTGGGGCTTATGGCTATTGGAGAACCCCTTATCAAATTACTCTTCCAGCAGGGCGAATTTACACCAACCATGGCCACTGCAACTAATGAAGCCTTGTTTTTTTATTGTATTGGACTGTTTGCCTATTCCTCCATACAAGTATTAAACCGCAGTTTCTATGCCTTAAAGGATACCCTGACCCCGGTAATTGTAGCTGCTATTACCATTGCCGGTAATATATTTCTTTCTATTAATTTATCTGCCGGACCTATGGGGCATAAAGGCCTGGCTCTGGCCTATTCGTTAGCCGGAATATTGAACCTGGTATTACTTTTAAGCATATTAAGACTTAAGGTAGGCAAACTCGGGGGGAGCAAAATATTACTTAGTTTTACTATATCAACCGGGGCTTCCCTCTTAATGTATGGAGTAGTTCGGGAAACTATGAATTATCTTATGGGCACTCTGGGATTGGCCTTCAAGCTTAACCTGCTTATAAGTGTTAGCACCGGTATTATGCTGGGAGCATTATTCTACGCGGTTATTATCTACCTGTTTAAACTGGAAGAAAGTGAACTGGTTCTTAATATGATAAGGAAACGTTTTTCCAGCCATGCTTAATTCAGTACCCCGCTTATATCTTCTGTTGACCCGGCTAACATCTTTTCGCAAATCCTACCCAGCCCTTCAATTGAAGTGAAAAAAATAATCAGGTATAATTGAATCCGTGACAAAAATCGCTATAATCAATACAAATACATTGAAATCTTGTATATCATGGGGATACCCTGAAGGGCACACGCGGTCCTTCCTCACCCCTTACTCCTTGCACTAGACAATTAATCAAGTTCTCAATTAGTACAAAATTAGGTGACAGAGGAACCGTCCCCTGTCACCCGCAAAATTAGGTGACAGAGGAACCGTCCCCTGTCACCCGGAGGTTATACATTGCAAGATAAAATTAGAAACTTCAGTATAATAGCCCATATCGACCATGGTAAATCCACCCTGGCTGATCGCTTGCTGCAATTTACCGGTGCTTTAAGCGATAGGGAAATGCGCGAGCAGTTCCTGGACAAGATGGATTTGGAAAGGGAAAAGGGTATAACTATAAAACTGCAGCCGGTTAGGCTGAAATATAAGGCCCGCAATGGAGAAGAGTATATCCTGAATCTGATAGACACTCCCGGGCATGTAGACTTTACCTATGAAGTATCCCGCAGCCTGGCCTCCTGTGAAGGTGCTCTGCTAGTGGTTGATGCTTCCCAGGGAATAGAGGCTCAAACCCTGGCCAACGTTTATTTAGCCATGGATTTGAATCTGGCGATTATTGGAGCAGTTAATAAGATTGACCTCCCCGGTGCCCAGCCCGATCTGGTTAAACAGGAGATGGAAAATGTACTGGGTCTGGATAATGAAGAGGTATTACCTATATCGGCCAAATTGGGAACTGGAATAGAAGAGGTGCTGGAAGCCATAGTGGAGCGCATACCACCTCCTCAGGGTGATGAAGGCGGCCCTTTGCAGGCTATGATATTTGATTCCTACTTTGATTCCTATAAGGGAGCCATATCCTATATTAGAGTGTTTAACGGGAGTCTGCGCAAGGGTGACATTATCCGGATGATGTCCAGCAGCAAGGAATTCGAAGTGGCCGAAATCGGAGTGCTGTCCCCTTATATGACCGAAGTTGAATCACTAAGTGCCGGCGAAGTTGGTTACCTGGCGGCGGGTATAAAAAACGTTAAAGATACCCGGGTAGGTGATACCATAACCCAGGCTTCCGAGCCTGCAGACAAGGCTTTGCCCGGTTACCAGGAAGTAAAACCCATGGTATATTGCGGGCTTTATCCTTTGGAGAATAATGATTTTGAGAAATTGCGCGATGCCCTGGACCGTTTGAAACTGAATGATGCTTCCCTCTTTTACGAACCGGAATCCTCTGATGCTCTGGGCTTCGGCTTTCGTTGTGGATTTTTAGGTTTGCTGCATCTGGAAATTATCCGGGAGAGGCTGGAACGAGAGTATGATCTCAGCCTGCTGGCTACTGCCCCCAGCGTAGTTTACAAGATACTATTGACTGATGGCAGTGAATTTTATGTGCAAAATCCTACCCACTGGCCACCGGCCCAGAAAACCGAGCAGATCATGGAGCCTTACGTTAAAGCTTCCATCATGACTCCTAACGAATACGTGGGAGCCATTATGGAATTATGCCAGGAAAAACGGGGCAGCTTCGTAACCATGGAGTACCTTACCTCGCAGCGGGTAATGATTACTTACAAACTGCCTTTGTCGGAAATACTATACGATTTTTTTGATGCCTTAAAATCCCGTACCCGTGGCTATGCTTCCCTGGATTATGAAATTGTCGGTTACGAGACCTCGGATTTAGTTAAACTGGATATAATGTTAAACGGAGAAGTAGTAGATGCCTTAAGCTTTATTGCCCATAATGACCGTGCTTATTATCGGGCCCGGGCCATAGTGGAGAAATTACGTCGTATCATACCCCGGCAGATGTATGAAGTAGTTATACAAGCAGCCATAGGCAGCAAGATAATTGCCCGGGAGAGCGTTAAAGCCATGCGCAAGGATGTCCTGGCCAAGTGCTACGGCGGTGATATTACCCGTAAGAAAAAACTGCTGGAGAAACAAAAAGAGGGTAAAAAGAAAATGAAACAAATTGGCCGGGTAGAAGTACCCAAGGACGCTTTTATGAGTGTAATGAATATAGAAGATGACTAGAATTAATTTTGAATTGTGAATTTTAAATTTTGAATTAAGGAAGGAAAAGCAAGGCTTTTCCTTATTGTACAGATATGGGAATTAAAAATTCAAAACTAAAAATTAAAAATTCGCCCAGTATGGGCGCGTATATTCATATCCCCTTTTGTATTAAGAAGTGCAATTATTGTGACTTCTTTTCTCTTCCTTTGGGCGACCAATCTTATCTGGATAAATACACTCAGGCGCTGTTAAATGAAATAAAAATACGGGGGCAGCAAATGCCATCGGTGCAACTGGAGAGCATATACCTGGGTGGGGGTACACCCAGCCTGCTTAACGGGAAGCAGCTTAAATCTATCCTGCAAACCATCACCAATGAGTTTATCCTTTTACCCGGTGCTGAAATCAGCCTGGAAGCTAACCCGGCTACCCTGGATAAAATTAAGCTGGCACAAATGGAGGAAGCGGGAATAAACCGTATCTCTCTGGGAGTGCAAAGCTTTTTTAATGACGAATTGACTTTGCTCGGACGGGTCCATAATGCTAAAGCAGTTATGGAAACCATAGAACTGCTTCATACCCGGGGCTGGAAAAACTTTAACCTGGATTTAATCTATGGCTTACCAGGACAATCTCTGGACAAATGGATGCAGAGTCTTAAGCAGGCGGCGGATTGCCATCCTTCTCATTTATCTATTTACCTGCTACAACTGGAGGAGGAAACCCCTATGGGAAAAGATGTGGCCGATGGTCGTCTTAAGATGCTTAATGAAGATGATGAGTGGTATATGTTTGACCAGGCCATGGAATACTTGGAAGGTAAGGAATTTGATCATTATGAGATATCCAACTTTTGCAGGCCCGGGTATGAGTGCCGTCATAACCTGCGCTACTGGAAGGCAGAAGAATATCTGGGTCTGGGTGCCGGGGCAGTAAGCTTTAAAAACGGGGGTCGTTTTATGAATGAGCCCCACCTGAAACAGTATGTTGATACTTTATCTACCTGTAAACAGTGGCCGGTTAAAGAATTGGAACGTATGTCAGAAAGGGAATTAATGACTGATGCTCTTATACTAGGCTTACGTTTATGTGCAGGAATTGACTTAAACCAGTTCAAACAGCGTTTTGGGGTAGATATTACCAGCGAATATAAGGAAATAATTGCGTACTATAGAGACGGGGGATTATTGAATATAGTAAATGGTCACCTTAAGTTTACTAAAGCCGGTTATTTTCTATCTAATCAGGTTTTATGCCAGTTTATCGCCTGATTCGAAGGCTTGACAAAGGATAAAACAGGTGCTATTTTTTAGTAAATACTGATTAGCACTCAATAAGAGAGAGTGCTAACAGGCAGGTGAGGATAATGACACTGGATGAAAGAAAAAAATTGATTCTGGAGTCAATTATTAAGGATTATGTGGAAACCGCGGAACCAGTTGGCTCCCGGGCCATGGTTAAAAAACATGGTCTGAAGATAAGCGCGGCAACGGTACGTAATGAAATGTCCGATCTGGAGGACATGGGTTACCTGGAACAGCCGCATACTTCGGCTGGCCGTATTCCTTCCCAGAAGGGTTTCCGCTATTATGTCGATTGTATGATGGAACAGGAGAACCTGGATGAAAAAGAGACTCAGGTTTTGCTGCACCTGCTGGATGATAGTTTCCAGGAAGTAAATGACCTGGTACAAAAAATCGGCCATTTCCTGGCCCAAATAACCAAATATACTTCCTTTGTTATTATTCCCTCAGTTCGTCTGAGCAAGTTTAAATACCTCCAGCTTGTCCCTATTGAACCGGGCAAGGCCCTGGTATTATTGGTAACTGACCTGGGTGTAGTTATGCATCGCAATATTGAAGTACCGCAGTCAATTACCGCTCCGGAAATGGAGTTAATTGGCCGCATGTTTAACCAGGTTTTGGCCGGGAAGAAAATAACTGAGATACAGCGCAGCGATTTGCAACAGTTGAGGGATGAACTAAAGCAACGCCGCAAGGTGATTGATCGCACTCTGGAAGCGATAGAGAGTCTGCTGGATAATTCTAGTGAAGAAAGGGTAATTATCAGCGGAGCCCTTAACATAATGAACGAACCCGAGTTTAAGGATGTTGATAAACTTAAAAAGATACTGGCTTTTTTGGAAGAGGAAACTCAGCTGATGGGAATGTTGCCGGAATCTTTAGGTGATGAAGTTGATATCAGGATTGGGCAGGAAAACCAATCCGAAGACTTTAAAGACTTAAGTTTCGTTTTTGCTAGCTACCAAACACAGGGGGAACAGGGGAAAATGGGTTTAATGGGTCCCGTACGCATGGAGTACTGGAAGGCTGTGGGCAGCCTGGATTCAGTTCGTGACATCATTGAAGAAATAATAAAAAAACGCTTTTAACCAGGGAGGTAATTATGCCCGATAAGCTCCTTGCCGGTAATCAGGAAAAAGATGATAAATTTCAAACCCTGTTAACCAATACCAGTGTGGCCAGGATTATATCATCGACCGTTGAGGGTACCATTGGCCCCCGGGGTCTGGATATAATGATGGTGGATCGTTTTGGTGACGTAGTGGTAACCAACGATGGGGTAACCATACTAAAATATATGGATGTCACCCACCCGGTAGCCCAGATGATTATCAATGCTGCCCGCGCCCAGCAGGTAGAAGTAGGTGACGGCACTACCACTGCTACCATAATTGCCGGGGCTTTGGTGGCTGAAGGAACCGCCCAGGTTTTAAAAGGAGTACCAGTTACCCGGGTTATAGAAGGGATTAACCACGGTATTAAGGTGACCTTGAATAATATAGAAGAAACCAGCCTGAAAATCGAATCCCTGGAAGATGAGAGGCTTTTTGACATTGCTCTTATTGCCGGGAGGGGGCAGCGGGATCTGGCCGGATTGGTGGTGGAAGGTGCCAGACTGATAGGTATTGATAAATTGTTGGACAGCGATTTCAAATTTGCGGATACGGTTAATGCCCGCGAAGGCACAGAAAACCAGGTTTTTAAAGGGGTATTGTTAAACAAACAACCCGTGAACAAAGAAATGCCTGCCGTTATTGAGAATGCTGTAATTTTAGTAGTAGATGACGATCTGCGGCCCGAGGATTTAGACCGGGAAGCCATGAAGACGGAGTCTGGTTTTCAATATTATCTCCAGGCTCGTCAGCAGTATGAAGAGGGTTTAAATCAGCTTATCCAACTGGGAGTTAATTTGGTGGTAGTGGATAGGAGTATAGATAGTCTGGGTGAAGAGATACTCACCGAAGCCGGGATAATGGCTCTACAGAGGGTTTCCTCACGGGAATTGGAAAAACTTTGCCGGCATAGCGGAGCCCGCAAGATAAAAGCTAGCACCCTGAACCGGTCGCTAGAAACCTTAAAGAGTTGCCTGGGTTATGCCCAGTTAGTAAAAGTAGATGAAAAACTTAAACATACCTGCGTTTATGGCGGCAAGGGTGAAAATTTGGCTACTCTGATTGTAGGTGCTTCCACCGGGGAGGTTGTAGATGAGAGAGAGCGTATGGCCCGGGATGCGGCATCTGCCCTGCAGGCAGCCTTGCGTGGTGGTATTGTACCTGGAGGGGGAGCCCTGGAAATCTGGCTGGCAGGCAAACTGGAGGAATTGGCCCGGGAAGCCGGAGGGATGAGTTCTTATGGCATACTGGCCTTGCGGGAAGCACTCTTAAAACCCTTTAGTTGTATGGCCGGCAATTCCGGTTTTAACCCCCTGGATAAACTGGGTAACATAATTGCTGCCCAAAAGAAAGCTGATAAGAATAGCATATCCTTTGATGCCGACAGTGGTGAACTGGTAGACGTGTTGGAAAACGGCATATTTGACCCGGCTCCGGTAAAGCGCTATGCTATTAAAACTGCCGGGGAAGTGGCGGTTGCAATATTGCGCATAAATACGGTCATCAAAATGAAAAATGATGAATTAGACCCTGACAATATAGATATCATGGAATAGAGGTGATTAATATCCATGGAAAGCAAGGATATTATGGAAATGCAAGAAGAGAATCCGGGAACTGAACCAGTTGATTTGGAAACCGAAGTGGATGAAATCACTGCCCTGAAAAGTGAACTGGAAAAGAGTCAGCAGGAAAGTCAAAAGAACTATGATCTCTATCTGAGATCCCTGGCCGAATTGGAGAATTTCAAAAAGCGGGCCGCCCGGGATAAAGAAGAATACAGTAAATTTGCTCTTCTTCCTTTAATCCAAAAACTGCTGCCGGTAATTGATGATTTGGAAAGGGCCCTGGCTCAGTTTGACAATAGCAAGGATCTGGAAGGTTTGAGCAAGGGTGTAGAGATGATTACCAGAAGTCTGCAGGAAATAATTAAGAATGAAGGAGTAGAGCCGATAGAAGCCCTGGGGCAGGCTTTTGATCCCCAGTATCACCAGCCCCTGATAGTGGAGGAAAGCGATGAGCATTCTGAAAATACTATTATTGAGGAATTTCAAACCGGGTATATCCTTCATGGCCGGGTTATAAGGCCTAGTCTGGTGAAGGTGAGCAAATAAAAACAGCAATTCTTTTTATAATTAATCTGGAGGTGTTGTAAATGAGTAGGGTTGTCGGGATTGACCTGGGTACTACCAACTCCTGCATTGCTGTCATGGAAGGCAGTGAAGCGACCGTTATTGCTAATGCCGAGGGTGAACGTACTACCCCTTCTGTAGTTGGTTTTTCCAAATCTAATGAGAGATTGGTGGGGCGTATTGCCAGGCGGCAGGCTATTACCAACCCTGAAAGAACTGTAGTATCCATAAAAAGAAAGATGGGTACTGATTATAAAGTAGATATTGACGGTAAGAAATATACGCCCCAGGAAATATCCGCTATGGTCTTGCAAAAGCTAAAAACCGATGCTGAAGCTTATCTGGGCGAGAAAATAACTCAGGCAGTAATAACAGTTCCGGCCTATTTCACCGACTCCCAGCGTCAGGCTACTAAAGATGCCGGTAAAATAGCAGGCTTAGAAGTTTTAAGGATTATAAACGAGCCTACCGCAGCCGCCCTGGCTTATGGTTTGGATAAAGATGAGACCCAGACTATTCTGGTTTTTGACCTGGGTGGAGGAACCTTTGACGTCTCCATACTGGAAATTGGGGATGGAGTATTTGAAGTAAAAGCCACCAGTGGGAATAACCGTTTGGGCGGAGATGATTTTGATAATAAAATCATTGATTGGCTGGTTGATGAGTTTAAAAAAGATAATGGCATTGATTTGCGTAGTGACAAAATGGCTATGCACCGCCTGAAAGAGGCAGCGGAGAAAGCTAAACATGAATTATCCGGGGTAATGAGTACCGATATAAATATCCCTTATATAACGGCTACCCAGGATGGTCCCCTGCATCTGGAGCGCACCTTTAGCCGCGCTAAATTTAATGAAATGACCGCCGACCTGGTGGAAAAAACTATGGGACCCCTGCGTCAGGCTATGAAAGACTCGGGTTTGAAATCTACCCAGATTGATAAAGTGATACTGGTGGGAGGATCGACCAGAATACCGGCAGTCCAGGAGGCTATTAAGAATTTCACCGGCAAAGAACCCTTCAAGGGTATTAACCCGGATGAAGTAGTAGCTGTTGGTGCAGCTATTCAGGCTGGGGTGCTGTCGGGGGAAGTTACCGATGTGGTATTATTGGATGTTACCCCTTTATCTCTGGGAATTGAAACCCTGGGTGGTGTCTTTACCCAAATTATTGAACGTAATACTACTATACCTACGGCCAAGAGCCAGGTATTTACCACTGCGGCTGACAACCAGACTTCGGTAGATATTCATGTATTGCAGGGTGAAAGGAAAATGGCGCAGCATAACGTAACCCTGGGCCGGTTCCAGCTTACCGGTATTCCCTCTGCACCCCGGGGTGTACCACAGGTAGAAGTTACCTTTGATATTGATGTTAACGGAATAGTTCATGTAACCGCCAAAGACCTGGCCACCAATAAAGAACAGAGGATTACCATTACTTCCTCCAGCGGACTTAGCGATGATGAAATCGAAAAAATGGTTCAAGATGCCGAGAAGTTTGCGGAAGAGGATGAAATACGCCTGAAAGAAATTGAGACCAGAAATAATGCTGATAGCATGATTTACCAGGCTGATAAAACCCTGAAAGAATTTGCCGATAAGATAGATGAGGAATCCAAGGGCAAAATTGAGGCTGCCAAAGAGGAACTTACCCAGGCCTTACAAGGGGATGATATGGGCGCTATCGAAGCTAAAACTGAAGCCCTGACTGAAGCCATTTATGCTTTTACGGCCAAAATGTATGAAAACGTAAACCAGCAACAAGACTCGGAGCCGGGTTCCGATGAGGTGTTTGATGCTGATTATAACATTCCCGATGATGATGACAAATAAAGTGAAACCCTTGCCAGGCCAGTATTTATTAAACTATAATTTAATAGTTTAAGAATTAAAATATTTGCCCCTGGTTAGGGCATAAAATATACAGGGACCCTGGACTTGGGAGGAGGATAGTACCCGGAAGCTTCTATCGTTTCCGGGTTACCCTGTTTTTCAGGAAGGTGGGGAATAATGGCCACAAAAAGAGATTTCTATGAGGTTTTGGGAGTATCTAAAAATGCCACGGCGGAGGAAATAAAAAAAGCTTACCGCCAGATGGCGCGTAAGTATCATCCTGATGTTAATCGGGATGATCCCAATGCGGCGGATAAGTTCAAAGAGGTAAGTGATGCCTACGAGGTACTCAGCGACGATAACAAAAGGGAAGCTTATGACCGTTTTGGGCATGATGCCTTTGATCCAACCCGTAACGCCGGGGGATTCGGCGGAGGGTTCGGAGGTTTTGGCGACATGGGTGGCTTTGGCGATATCTTCGACCTTATTTTTGGAGGTGCTGGCACTGCCGGGCGGCGTACCCGCACCGGGCCGCAGCGGGGCGCAGACCTGGAGATGCGTCTGGAGGTTAACTTTGAAGATGCAGTTTTTGGTATGGAAAAGGATATTGAACTGCCGCGGGTGGAAAAATGCGATAAGTGTAACGGCAGTGGAGCTGAACCTGGTTCCAGTGTTAAAAACTGTCCCGATTGCCACGGTAGTGGTCAGGTACGCAGTGTACAGAGTACACCGTTTGGACGCTTTGAAACCGTACGTCCCTGTAGCCGGTGCCACGGCGAGGGTAAAATTATCGAAAAACCCTGCCCTGCTTGCCGGGGTAACGGTCAGGTCAGAAAAACTCGTAAAATTCAGGTCAGGATTCCCGCCGGTGTGGACAATGGTTCCCGTTTAAGAATTCAAAATGAAGGCGAACAGGGTATTCGTGGTGGCCCGCCGGGTGATCTTTATATAACCATACTGGTAAGACCCCACCCGCGCCTACAAAGAGACGGTTATAATCTGATTACCACCCAGAGCATTGATTTTGTGCAGGCTGCGCTGGGCACACAGGTGGAAATACCTCTATTAGGAGGAGCCAGCCATGAGCTCAATATTCCTGAAGGTACTCAGCCAGGCGATATTATTACGGTAAGGGGCAAAGGCATACCTCACCTGCACAGCCATCGCCAGGGAGACTTGCGGGTAATAATCGAAGTAACTATCCCCAAACGTTTGAGTAAGAAGCAGAAGGAACTGCTTATGGCCTTTAATGATGACAACGAAGAGGAGAAGGCCGGTAAGAAAGGAATATTTGATAAATTCAAGGATGCAATGGGATAGGGGCAAAGGGGACGATTCTCCTGTTTGCTAAGACGATAGAGGTGCAAATATGAAATGGAAAGAAATTAGCGTACTTACCGAAGGCATATGTGTCGAAGCTATTGCCGGCATATTTCATCGCCTGGGATCAGGCGGGGTAGTCATTGAAGACCCCCAGGCAGCTCGAAAATATGTTAATGCCGAGAACTGGGAATCCCAGTCGGTATCACCGGATTTCCTGGATCACGAATTTGTGGTGGTAAAGGCCTATTTTCATGAAGATAAAGAGGTTATGGACGAGTTCTATTCCTGCCTGCAAGCAGTAAAGGATAACTTCAATAATCCTAAGCTCAAGGTCTTTATAGATGAGGTAAAAAATGAGGACTGGGAACAGTCCTGGAAAAAATACTATCATACCTTTAAAGTAGGTGAGAGGCTGGTAATTAAACCCTCCTGGGAAGATTACCCGACCCAGGATGGGGAAGTAATAATTGAAATAGATCCCGGTATGGCCTTTGGAACTGGCATCCATGCCTCTACCCGTTTTTGCCTGCGCTTTGTCGACCAGTATGTCAAAGGTGGGGAATATATAGTAGATGCCGGATGTGGTTCCGGTATCCTTTCCATCGGTGCGGCTAAGCTAGGTGCCCGTTCCATATTTGCCATGGACGTTGATGATGTGGCAGTCAAAGTGGCCCGGGAAAATATCCTTCTAAACGGCTTGCAGGATATTATTCAAGTTGAAGAGGGAGATATCGTAGAGGTTTTGCATAGCAAAAAAGCTAATATGATACTGGCCAACATAACTGCTGAAGTAGTAATCCATCTTATTCCCGAAGCCGCGAAAGTATTGCCTTCCGGAGGCTATTTCTTCGGTTCCGGTATAGTAGATAGCCGCTGGCCGGGAGTAGAACAACAACTGCAAAAACATGGTTTTATTATAGAACAAGTATTAAGCGATGTAGACTGGATAGGTGTCGCTGCCCGCAAAGCATAAGGGGTTGACAATCCCGTCCCCTTGTCAACCCTTCCAGGAGAGTGTGTCAAATGCACCGCTTTTTTATTTCTCCCCAGAATATAAAAGAAAATACCGTCTGCATAGACCAGGAAGAAGCCAGGCATATAGAAAAGGTCCTGCGCCTTACCACCGGGGATATCGTGGTGTGCTTCGATGGAACTGGACGGGAATACCAGGTTCGGCTGGAAGGCAGGGAAAACGGTATTCTTACCGGGGAAATAATACATACCGGTTTGCGGGAAAGCGAACCGGCACTAAAACTGTATCTGGCTCAAGGTATAGCCAAAGGCGAAAAAATGGACACTATAATACAGAAATCAGTAGAGATAGGTGTAACCGCTATTTACCCGGTAAGCTGTGAGCGCAGCGTAGTACGCCTGGCGGGGGATAAGACTGAAAAAAAGGTTCATCGCTGGCAAACCATCGCCCGGGAAGCCTGTAAACAATGTCGCCGTAATCTAATCCCAGAGGTAATGCCGGTAATGAATTTTACCTCTCTGCTTGAGAAGATAGGGGACAAACCTGCCATAATGCTATATGAGAATGAAGATACAAATAGCCTCAAGGCCCTGCTACAGGGTGAACAATTTACAGGTGCAAAAGAGATATTCATACTAATCGGACCCGAAGGCGGATTTTCTGATAGTGAGGTTCTGGCAGCATCCCGTCAGGGAATTGTTACCGCCTCCCTGGGCCCCAGAATACTAAGAACTGAAACCGCCGGCCTGGTCGCTGCCAGCATAATCCTCTATGAATACGGGGATCTGGGATAAGGTGTCAGGGGACGGTTCTCCCAACACCTTGACACCTTTGACTAATATATATTATTACGCTGCCATAATTTGTGCTCAGGGAAGCTGGTTGATGCTTATTCCCCGCTCTTGATGAATAATCGTCATCTTATAGTGACAATAGCTTTATTGGTAGTAATTCGGCCTATCCAGGCTTTCAGGTGGTCAGGTTTCTACTCGGGAAGAGAACGGTAAAGCTGTAAAAACACTTCCTGGGCAATATCCTGGGCATCGTACGGGTCATTAATAATACGTAGAATAATCGCAAAACATAGGCTTTATACTGGTTAATCAATTCTTCGAATGCTTGTGGATCCCTGGCCAGGAAACCTTCTGTCTCATCATGGCAAACCTTGACCACCTCCTTCCCATACATTAATAATAACGATAGGAACATAAAAAACCCTGCAAATTATCCGATTTATTTATTACAAAAGTATAAAGAAGTGTTAAACCAGGCTAAGTCGACCAGAGATGAAGGGTTAATTAAGATATTGGGGGGAGTATAATGACAAGGCTGACAGATAATGTAATGGTTCTGGGTAATGGTAATTTTAATTACTTCATTGTGGGGCAAAAAGAGGCGACCCTTATAGAATGTGGTACAAGTGTAGGGGTAAGCATATTTGCCCGGCAATGGTCAGACCTTGAAAATAAGCCGGATATAAAACACATTCTGGTCATGCATTCTCATTTTGACCATGTATGCGGCATTCCAATGTTAAAAGACCTTTTCCCGGCAGCTCAGGTGGCAGCTAGTCCTGTTACCCATAAAATGTTGTCACATGAAAAGTTAAAACCGATTTTGCAGAGGGCCGATGCCTTTATTATCGATGCTTATAATGAAAAACAGCTATTGCCAACTATTTCGGGACCGCTTGAGATAGACCGGGTTAAGGTAGACTTTACCCTTGGTGAAGGGGATACTATTATTGTAGATGACGAGCTAAAGCTCGAGATTATTGAGGCTCCTGGGCATAGTGCCTGCTCTCTGGCGGCCTATCTGCCCAGCGATCAAGCCATGTTTATTTCTGATGCTGGTGGTTACCAGGCCCCCAGTGGTATAATGTCTCCGGTTTTCTTCCAGGATTATGATATTTACCGGGATACGATTAAGAGATTAAGGCAGTATCCCACAGAAGTGCTGGGGGTTGGCCATGGGGACGTGTCAGTCGGCGCTCAACAGGTGCAGCAGTTCTACTCTGGGGCTTTAGACGCGGCAGTACAAGCTTTTGATTTAATAAAGGAAAAACTTAATAGGGGGCAGAGTGACGAATCCATCACTATAGAACTTTATAATACCTATATAAAGGGAGCGATGTCTTACTATCCTCAGGATTTGATGATGGGTTCCGTTTATCAACTAGTCAAAAATGTAAAATCTCGACTTTAACCGGGCCTATTATTTTTTCATACTGTCCAGGCTCTCTAACAACACTATTTTGATGGTATTCTTGCTTCCGAAAGGAGTAAATAATATTTGAAAAAAATCGCCTTTTACACCCTGGGGTGCAAGGTCAACCAGGTGGAAACGGAACAATTAAAAGAAGAATTTATCCATCGGGGTTATGAAATAGTTGATTTTACTGACGAAGCTGATGTTTATCTCATAAATACCTGTACCGTCACCCATGTTAGTGACCGTAAATCCAGGGCCATTATACGGCGGGCAGCCCGCCATCCACGTGCTCTGGTAGCGGTTACCGGCTGTATGGTTCAGGTTGCCGCTAAAGAACTGGCCGGTATTGAAGGAATTGACCTTATAGTTAGCAACCTGGATAAAGAAAATATTGCTGGCATTATTGAAGAACTGGACCCAGAGCAGCCAAAACCGATAGTAATAGAGCATTTACCAGATAAGGATAGAAGATTAAGGCCCGTATTATACTCCCAGCAGCATAAACGTACCCGGGCTTTTGTAAAGATTCAGGATGGTTGCGAGAGCGGCTGTTCCTATTGCATTGTACCCCGCGCCCGCGGCCCTGTACGCAGCAAGTTGCCGGAACATGTCATGCAGGAAATAGAACAGCTGCTTTCCCTGGGTTATCGGGAAATAGTATTAACTGGCATCCATAGCGGTTTTTACGGCAAAGACCTGGATAATTGGGACCTATTTCGGCTCCTGGATAAAATCCTGACTGAAATAGGAGGCGATTATCGCCTGCGCTTGAGCTCGTTGGAACCCCTGGAAGTCAGTCAGGAACTTATAAATTTTATAGCCGATAACTCTACCAGGATGTGCCGCCATTTTCACATACCCCTGCAGAGCGGCAGCAACGACATACTTAAAGCTATGAACCGGCGTTACAGCCGGGAATATTATTATGACCTACTGCAGGGAATTGCCGCTCGTATTCCCGGTGTAGCCCTGACCACAGATATTATGGTAGGTTTCCCTGGGGAATATGAAAAAGATTTTCAGGATACCTACGACCTCATAGATAGCCTACCCTTTATGGATTTGCATGTTTTCCCTTATTCCAGACGCCCCGGCACCAGAGCTGCTTCTATGACACCGCAGGTACCACCACAGGAAAAACAGGCCCGCAGCCAGAAACTTCTAAACCTTGCTCAGAGAAAACATGATGAGTTCATTGCCAGCCAGATAGGGCAGGAACTTACCCTGCTGGTCGAAAAGAAAACCGGAGAGCAAGATTACACTGGCCTCAGTGACAACTATATCGAAGTCAGGTTCCAGTCTCCCCACGACCTGTGCGGCGAAATCGTCCAGATTAGAGTGGAGGGGATTAACGAAGGTCGGGTTGAGGGCAGTTTAGGGAAAGTGGTGGGAGAAAAATGAGAAAGAAGTTTATTAAAGTAATCACGATTTTTATTATTGCCGGATTAATAGGAGCAATTACTCTGCAGCTTCAAACGGCAGAAGCATTTGGTGTTGCTGTTTCTCCTCAACAACAACGAGAAGCTTACATACAAAAAAGAGTAAAGAACCCTCATACCGTTCTCCAATTGGAATTGGCGACGGTTAAACGGGAAAAACAGCACTGGAATAATTCGACAATAGAGAGCAGAGAATTTCAGTTTAACAACGGGGATTTATATTGGCATGACAAAATTACTTTTGAACACGGGGGAGAAAACCTTATTTATATAATCTCCTACAAAGGGGTAAACGGAACCCTTACATACTATAATGAAAAAATGGGTAAATGGATAGAGGAACAAGAACTTACCGAAGGAAGACTCCCGGTTACGGATTTGTTTTTAACTATAGGCAACAGGCACATATTATTAAATCAGCCTTTTATCTACAAGGATTTGGGCTGCGGTGTAGTAAAGGCTATGAATGACTTATGCCATGAAATAATGGTAACAAAAACGGCAGAAGGTTTCCAACTGCAGATGTGTTTTGTAAATAAACCTGGGACCTGGGGTGAGATCTGGGCCTTGGAATCGGATAGTCCCTTGCTGGATTGGAACTATGGGGCTATGAGGCAAATATGGGTAGGGTACAGCTATGCAAAAGATAACCGATGGCTCATGGATGGTTCATACTATATAATGCCCAAAACCTACTCCCCCTATCAGAAAAACACCTACTGGAAAAATCCTGGGGTATATGTGGTATCAGGTTTTATTTTAACAGGCGGAAGCAAAGCTGCAGATGATTTGGGATATGCTCAGCTTTACATACAAGCTCAGAATATGGACGCAAAAGGCTACATGAAGACTATGCCCAGGAGTAATTGGCTTTATAATGCTTATGGAATTGAAGCTGATTTCTATGATAGTAGATTTAATACCGATTTAGGGATTTTGTTTATTGAGGCCTATGAAAAGTTTAATGAACAACGGTTTTTGGATTATGCCCTGAAATATGGGAATTTCTTTATGAAATTTGCAAATAAGCATCATTACACTGTCCTTGATTCCCGGGGAAAAGAAGGTTGGCTGGTGCAGGATTATTATCATGAAAATGGGAAATATCGATTACCTCATAGTTCTCTGAACCATCAGCTAGAGGAAATCCGGTTTCTCTATAAGTTGGGAAAAACGACGGGAAATTCTTCTTTCACGCTTTTGGGAGACAAAATGTTGAAGGGAATAGAGAATACCTGTAATTCGTGGATTAAGAGTGATAAAAACTTGTATTATTGTTACTATGCCAATGGAAAATTCGGAGGCGCGGATTATCCGTATTTAACTTATAACGACCTTTTTAATCTGCAGAAATTGTTGGAAGATACCGGTGGTGATCACAATCCGTATCTGCAAAAATTAATGGATGCAAAAAAAATATATATGGATTCTAATGGGATAAGGACATATAAGAAGTAAAGGGACGGGGAGATTCATGGGATCAGCAGGTCGGATGAAGGCAGGTTACTTAAAAATTCGGTCAAGTTCTACGGATAATCCCCAGGAAAATAAAAGATATAAAGAACCTCATCTAAAGGAACAAATAGTTACAATTAGACGTCTAACTATTAATAATGCAGAAAGGGGCATCAATACCCAAAGTTTTCTTTAACTTTAGTATTAAGATAATAAGCCAGGTACTGCTTTTTTAACGTACCTGGCTTTTGATTTGCGGATTTGGAGGTGAAATATATATGATTTACATTAATGCTCTATGGCAAAACCTGATAACACCTGTAACTGTTTTATTTAGCATGATTGGGGTTTACCAGATAGAAATCTTAAACCTGGTGGCTATTTTTGGATTGAATCTGCTGAGTACCACGCTGGGTAATTTGAAAACCATACTTCTAACCAAGAGGGTTATGAAGCTGGTTTACGTGACCACTTTTATAGATGCCATGATATTTGCTCTGGCTTTTAAATGCCTGGCTACTTCTTCCAGCCTGGTATTCCTGGTATTCTTTGCTGCCGGTAGGTTAGGCGGGGTCTACCTGGGAAGTCTAATCGAGAACAAACTGGCTCTGGGTACCCTGGAGGTCAGCATTCACAAGCATTGGCAAGAGGGGATAAAGTTGGCCGATCAACTTCGTACTCTGGGTTATTCCGTGACCACCTTTAAGGGTTACGGAATTAACGGAAACGACCGGTTAGTTATTACCGTTATCATTCCCCGTAGGGAATTGGTCGAGTTAAAACCTCTGTTGGGCAGTAGAGTTAACATGACAGTTAAGGATGTTAGCAAAACCTACGGCAAAATCGGTCGGGTTCAAACAACGAACGTCTAACTTTCAGACCCTGTTTCAAACCGCAGTTCAACTTTAAACAAATCGCCATCGATTTTTACAGAAAACTTGCCACCGCAAACCTCGGTGAAGGTTTGGGCAATGGACAGTCCCAGTCCGGATCCTTCGCTGCTTCGAGATTTGTCTCCACGCACAAAGCGCTGCAGTATTTCATCTTCATCGAAGGTCATTTCGTAGTTGGCCGTATTTTTGATGGTGGCCAGTACTTCTTTACTGTCCACGGTTAAATCAACAAATACTCGTGAGCCTGAAAGAGAATACTTTAGGGTATTCATAATCAGGTTTTCCAGGACCCGATATAATTTTTTGCCATCACTTATGATGTATATGGGTTCATCAGGAATATTAATCCGGAAAGTGAGACCAGAGGCAGCAATCGGCTCTTCCATGTCCGCCAAGGCCTGTTTAGCCAGACGGGCTAAATCGATTGTCTCCATATCCAACGGCAGGTTGTTACTGCTGGCCTTGGACAAATCGAATAAATCCTGAATCAGGTTCTTCAAGTGCTCCGACTTTTGGGCCAGAATTTTAATGTAATCGTTTACATGTTCGGGCAGACCGTCTTCTTTGTTCAGCAGATCAACATAGCTGATAATAGATGTCAGCGGGGTTTTTAAATCATGTGATACATTGGTAATAAGATCAATTTTCATGCGTTCGGATTTCATCTTCTCGGCTACGGCAATGCCCATACCTTCCTGAATGTAGTTGAGGTTTTGTACGGCAGGGTAAATGTCGGCATCTTCTGCAACTTCTAACTTGGTGCCCATATCACCATTTTTGATAAGCTCAATATGATCCATAAGGTTACCTAGATCGCTTATGGTTTCTTCGTAGCGCTTTAGATACCGGTAAATAAGGTATATGCCGGCACCGGCTATCAGGAAAGCCAGCAATAAAGCCGACCCACCGGAACCGAGGGCTGTCAATACAAAGATAACCGATATTATAGCCAGAACCGCTTCGGCTGCCACCAGCATATAGGCTCGTTTCAGCATCAACTTTTGCCAGGGATACCTTTTTTCGTATTTTTTGTACCCGGTTAAAAGGGAGTTAATCGCGTTGTGGGTAAAAAAGCCTTTGCCGTGGACAATCAGGTCAATGAGTATAAGGTAAAACCACCAGAAGCAAGCAATTATCATACAACTGGTTAAGGTAGCGTTAAGCAATATGTCTACCAGGACTGGATCGTCCCAACCTGGATAATAAGAATAGGCAACTCCCCCAAAAAACATTAGAACCAGGAGGGAAAAAACTAGCTTAACTTCCATCCACATCTGACCCATCCAGGAGGCCAGCTTACGGTCAAATTCGCGCTTGGATGGACGATTGATTATTGCAAAGACCAGCAACAACAATCCCAACACCAGGAGGCCTGTATAAATCCAGCCGATGATAGACAGGAACTGTTGATCGCCATAATATTTGGAATGAGCGTACGGGTTTTCCACCAGGTTATCCTTGACTGCCAGCATGACCTGGATATTAGACAAATAGATGGGAGTAATGTTGTACTTATAACCATGAAATATTCCCTGATAGCTGCTGTCCCGTCTCTGTATATCAATTGGTTCACCATGGTCAATCACCCGCAGCTTTTCCCCATCAAAATACCAGCAGTAGCTATATCCGGCAGGTAAGGCCGGTGTCTTTCCTGAATCAGAAAGAGAAGACGGCTTCGGCGTGATATTCTGTACTAGAAAGTTGTTATTTTTGTTAACTGCATAATACTTCAGGTTTTCTCCCTCATTATCCAGGAATCTTTTAGTTGTTTCTATGTAGCCGGCATCATAAGTTGAAGGATCGGCTACCAAAGAGAAGAGCCGCCCATAATAGTCAGCTGTCCGCTGCTTGAAGGCAGTGCTGTTTTTATAATCAGTAAAAGGAGCCTTCAAGACCTCCCAATTTCCTCCTGAGTACCCTAACCCAGCGAAAACAGTAATTAGCAGGCCGATCATAATACTAACGGCCAGAAAAAAGCACAGCCAGGCTGTAAACGGTTTAGATTTTTTCAATTTTGTATCCAATGCCCCATACCACCTTTAAGTATTTAGGCTCTTTCGGGTTTATTTCGATTTTCTCCCGGATACGGCGAATATGTACCATAACGGTGTTTTCCACCTTGTAGGCCGGTTCTTCCCAGACCCGCTGGTAAATTTCCTCAGCCGGGAAGATGCGCCCGGGAAAACGCATTAATAGCTCCACAATCTTCGTTTCCGTGGCGGTCAATCTAACTGGTTCGCCATCAACCGTCAGGGTATGATTTTCCAGGTCAAAACACAGTCCGCCCGATTGCAGGAGGTTGGCCTTGTTAGTGACATTGACATCCCCCAGGCGCAGATAGCGCCTTAACTGCGACTTGACCCGAGCCATAAGCTCCATGGTATTGAAAGGCTTGGTAACATAATCATCAGCGCCCATGGAAAGCCCCAGTATTTTATCTGTATCTTCGGATTTGGCCGATAAAATGATTATAGGAATGTTTTTCTCTTCACGAATCTTCAGGGTTGCAGATAGCCCATCCAGTTTTGGCATCATCACATCCAGGATAATCAACTGTATGTTCTGGGTGCTGATAATATCGAGGGCTTGTAATCCATCATAGGCCTTTATTACCTCATAACCCTCATTCCGGAGGTTGATAGCGATGGCGTTAACAATTTCCCGGTCATCATCGACCACCAGGACCCGTTGTTTTTCCACAGTATCACCACCCTTCATTCAATAAATCGTAAACCCAAGAACCTAGCTATACCTTAATGGGCAAGGCTAACAAAAAACCGGATAAATTTCTTAAGAAATTCTTACATTGTTCTGGAGCAGTGTATTATAAGCTCAACCTCATTATAATGTACCGTTCGTTATAATAAGATAAGAAAAAAATGTTACATGTAAAAAAAACGGTTATGTTAGGCTGTTGGGTAGGAAATATGTAAGAATCATTCAAGCATCCTTTATCATCCAATCGCAATTTGCCCACAAAAGAAGTTTGGTATTAGTCCTATTATTTGATAAAATGAATACAAGCTACATCTATCCATGCAACTGGAGATTTTACCGGAGGGGGTGACTAAATTAGCATGTCGGATTGCTTGTTTTGCAAAATTGCAGCAAAAAACATACCATCCAAAGTAATTTACGAAGATGAAATGCTTATTGCTATTGAGGACATTAATCCTTCGGCTCCGGTGCACGTTCTTTTAATCCCTAAAAAACACATTGCTTCCCTCAACGACATTGGTGATACTGATAAATCGCTTCTGGGTCATATTCAAGTAATAGCTGCGCAAATAGCCAAGGAGCAAAAAATAGCCAAAGATGGATATCGTCTGGTTAATAATTGTGGTACCATGGGTGGACAGGAGGTTATGCACTTGCATTATCACCTGCTGGGTGGCAGAGAAATGCTCTGGCCTCCGGGCTAAACTTGACTTAAACGGCTACATGATAGTAAAATATATGGGTATTTATTTCAGCCTAGTCGGATGAGGGGAGGGAAACAATGAGCGAAGTAAAAGTAGGAAAAAACGAATCCCTTGATAGTGCTCTAAAGAGATTTAAACGTTCTTGCCAGAAATCGGGGGTTATGCAGGATATTAGAAAACATGATCATTATGAGAAACCAAGCATCAGGAGAAAGAAAAAATCTGAAGCTGCCCGTAAGAAAAAGAAATTCTAAATATATGGTCAGTCTTTCAGAAATACCTTCCCGAGCAGCTGAGTAAAACAATTTGTAATAATGGTAAGGGATGTATAAAGAATGTGAGTAACCGGTCCGCAGGACATGGGTAGAGTAAAGGCAGCGACCATTTAACCAATGTACGGGGGTTACTTAAAACCGAAAACAGGCTCGGCAAACAAATACGTTTGCCGGGCTTTTTAATTTATCTTTAAGCTTGAATTAGCGGCTCTAAATGTATGATAATGATAGAAATGTAATTTAATTAGGCTCTAAAGGGGTGAAGGTTATGAGTTTTATGAATAGAGGCATGCAAAATAAAAAACAAAAAACGGCGGTCATAATTATAGTAGGGGTAGTTATTTTATCATTTCTGGTGGGAATTGTGGCTGTATCCTTTTACTAACTCTACATGTCCGCGTCTATTTTCCTGTCTATTCTCTTAATAGCCTCCGGGATTTTCCCGGAGTTTTGTTTTTTAAGGCCCTTTCCCGGCTTTTACGGGAGAGGGTCTTATTTTTGAATGTACGGTGTTTTTATGACATATATTTGAATGGAAGGTGCTAAATAAAGCTTGAAAAGAATTGGGGGTGCCTTGATGGAGAAACGTAAAGATGTTATCCGGCAGGCTATGGCAGAATTTCTGGATATACCCAGGGACCTTGTGCTGGACTTACCCAGGGTAACGCTAGTTGGCAGAAATGAGCTGTATATTGAGAACCACAGGGGGGTTATTGAATATAATCTTAACCGCCTGCGGGTAAACCTGAGCCGCGGTTATTTGGAGATTGAAGGAAATGAGCTGGAGATTAAGGCTCTGATGGCTGATGAAATGAAAGTTACCGGTGAGGTGCTGGCTATAAAGTATATGGACTAACGGGAGGAAAGCATGGGTAATAAGCTATTTGATCAGGTAGGTGGAACCATAAAGGTTGCCCTTAAGGGTAAAAATCAGGAAAAAATTATCAATATGGCGTCCAGTCGGGGGATATATATATGGGATATTAAAAAAAACGGCGATGATTTGAATTTTAAGGTTCGAACCAGCGGCCTAAAAGCTCTGCAGTCGATTAGCGAAGAGAATGATTATGAGCTGGATGTAAGGGAAAAACAGGGACTGCCTTTTTATCGTAACCTGTTCCGCAGAAGGATGGGGTTTTTCACCGGGGCATTAATCTTCATTCTTGCCCTTTATATTATGTCCTCATTTGTATGGTTTGTAGAGGTTGATGGCAATAAAAAGGTGGAGTCCAGCAAGATATTACTTACTGCAGCCAAACACGGAGTTTATCAGGGAGCGGCTAAATGGAATTTCAGCCGCATTGAAGCAGAAGAAGCTATGTTGCGGGACCTTGGTGAACTGAGTTATGTTAAACTGGACATTCGCGGGGTCAAGGCCCGAATCCAGGTGGTAGAAAAAATTCTACCCAAAACCGATATCAGCGGTCCCTGCCATATAGTAGCTACCCGGGACGGGGTGATTGAGGAGGTACTAGCCCTGGATGGCCAGGCCAATGTCAAACCTGGAGATGTAGTTAAGAAAGGTGATATTCTCATATCAGGTGTTGTTTTTCCCGAGAAAAGTCCTTATATAGTCAACAATGACGAGGAGGAGAAAGAAGAGGAACAGGAGGAACCATACACCGTAAGGGCACGGGGGCAGGTTAAAGCCCGGGTGTGGCATGAAGGCTACGGAGAATGCCGCCTACATGAAGAAAAGCTGGTTTTAAGCGGCAGGAAATTAAGAAAAATATATATTGAAACGCCCTGGAAAACATTTTTGGTTAAAGGTCAAAGGGAAAAGACTTATAATCTTTATGAGCAAAAGATAAAGAAAAGGATAGTAAAAAGTCCCCTGGGCGATTTTGGCTTTTTTCAGGTAGAACTAAAGGAGAAAATTAAGAAAACCCGTGATTTTACCGAAAAAGAAGCAGTTAAGTTAGCCCAGGAGCGGGCTATGAAAACACTGGCTCGGAAAATGGGCGATAATACTAAAATAAGCGAATCCCGGGTTGATATTCTTTCTCGTCCCAGTGACCCCATATTACGAGCGCGGATTTCAGTTGAGGCTATAGAAGATATAGCTACTACGCAGCCCATAAATATATCCCCAAATAGTAATTGAACGGGCATATATGCTATAATAACTAAGAAATTGATATAGTAAATACGTAAGGACTGCTACGAAAATATTGGGCAAGAAATAGGGGGACTTTTATTGGCTGAAAAAGAAGCCAGAATATCACTTAAAGATAACAAAGAGGCTGCCATATTTTTTGGCAGCGGGGATGATAATTTTAAATATCTCAGAAGTATATGTCCTGCGGATATTTCTGCCCGGGGTGCAGATATTTATATTAAAGGTAATACTGAAGAAGAAGTAAATCTTTGCTTTGATTTGGTACGTAGTCTAATAGAAATAGTTGAGAGTGAAGAGCAGTTAAACATTAGTGATATCAACTATATGCACAATCTCTTGCAGCAGGGGAAAAAGACCAGGCACCGGGATATTGTCTCCGGTACTATTGTAACTACGGTCCGGGGGAAGGGTATAAAAGCTAAAACCCTGGGGCAGAAGCGCTATGTACAGGCTATCGTAAGAGATGATGTGGTTTTTGGTATTGGCCCAGCCGGTACTGGAAAAACTTATTTGGCGGTAGTAATGGCGGTCAATGCCCTAAAAAATAAAGATGTAGAACGTATCATTCTGGTACGACCGGCGGTAGAAGCAGGAGAAAAACTGGGATTTCTGCCCGGAGATTTTATCGAAAAGGTTAACCCCTATTTGCGGCCTTTATATGATGGGCTATTTGATATACTGGGTGTAGATGTTACCCAGCGCTATTTAGAAAAGAACATTATCGAAATTGCTCCGCTGGCATATATGCGGGGACGTACCCTTAATAATGCTTTTATTATCCTGGATGAAGCCCAAAATACCACCCCCCAGCAGATGAAAATGTTTTTAACCCGGCTTGGGTTTGGGTCCAAGGCAGTTATTACAGGTGATATAACTCAGGTAGATTTACCTAAAGAAGAGTATTCAGGCTTAATAGAAATTCAGAAGATATTGGGCAAGGTAAAGGGTGTATCCTTTGAGTATCTGAGTAAAGAAGATGTCATTCGCCATCCGCTGGTACAAAAGATTATTAACGCTTACGAGTGCTATGAAGCGGCGGAGTATCATCAGTAAACGGACTAGCTTTTCACCTCCTTTTATTTAAACGGCAGTTCGATTAACTAAGGGGAGTATTCATGAGAATACAGATCATTTCTGATATAATCAGCAAAAGATTGTTAGCTTTTCTGGGACAAACCAACACCAAAAAGGTGCTGGGTGTTTTAATTTTCTTTTCTATTACCATTCTAATTGTATTTAGTAATTTTAACCCCAAACAGGTAACTTTGAAGCCGGATGAAGTTGCACGACGCGATATTCAGTCCAACACTACATCGATAATAATTGATGAGGCTAAAACTGAGGAACTGAGGAAGCAGGCTGCCGATAAGGTTCAAAAGGTTTATCAGGAGGACACCTATGCCCTGACCGCAACCAGGAATGAGATAAATAGTTTTTTTAGCCTGGTCAATGATATCAGGGCTGCTGGGGAAGATAATAATGATAAGTTACAGGACCTACTGGACAGTACTAATAAAGAGGGTAAAAATATTGAACTTAGAAATAATTCCAGCCAACTGGCTCAATATTTGAATAATGCTACCCCTGAGGATTTACAGCAAATGCAGGCGACTGCCTTAAGTATTATTCCCGGCCTGATGCAAAAACCCATAACCGAGGAGACTCTGGACAGTGTTTTCGACCAGGCTTCCAAACAAATAGACCAGTTGGAGTATTCCCTGCAAGCCCGGGAAACAATGAAAATAGTAATCATTAATGCCATTAAACCCAACCTGGTTTTTAATAAGGAAGCTACGGACAAGGCTATTAAGGAAGCTATGGATGCGGTTAAACCGGTCCAGAAAACGGTCAAGGCGGGTGAAAAAATTGTCCGTGAAGGTGAGCGGGTTACGGCCGAACAAATATCTATCCTGGAACAACTGGGAATTCAAAGAAGCAAAAGCTATCCGCTGACCCTGGTTGGTTCTGCTATTTTTGTTTTACTCACATTTTGGTTGACTATAGAATTCATACGCCGCTACTATAAGAAGATCTTTGAAGACCACAAATTAATGCTCTTAATAGGCCTAATTTTTATTTTGATATTATCTATTACTCGCTTTCTTACGGTAATAAAAATTGGGGAAATGCCGGATATAAATGCTCTAATTGGTTATTTGGCTCCGGTAGCTGCCGGGTCTATGTTAATTGCCATCTTGTTGGACAACCGTCTGGCTTATTTTTTGACCATGATTATGGCCCTGTACGTAGGCCTGTTAACCGATGGCAACCAGTTATTTTATACGATAACCGCTTTTGTTGGTGGAACCGTTGGTATTTTTCAGGTTTACCGCCTGAACCAGACCTCGGATCTGGCTCGTTCCGGTTTTTATATTGCCCTGGCGAACATAATCAGTATTTTAACCTTGTCTTTGATTGGCGGGAATGTTACCCTGAACCTCATACTAGTAGGTATGATCATTGGCGCAGTTAATGGTATTCTTTCCGCAGTATTGATGATTGGGGCTCTTCCTTATCTGGAATCCGCTTTCTCTATTACCAGTATGATTAAATTATTGGAATTATCGAATCCCAACAATGAATTATTAAAAAAACTGCTGATGGAAGCACCGGGAACCTATCACCACAGTTTAATGGTAGGTAATTTAGCGGAAGCTGCTGCAGAGCCAATTGGTGCAAATCCACTATTAGTCAGGGTAGGAGCTTATTATCATGATATTGGCAAAATTAAGAGGACAGATTATTTTGTAGAAAACCAGCGGGGATTTGATAATCCTCACGAAAAAATAGCCCCGGCTTTAAGTGCCTTAATAATCACTTCCCATGTCCGGGAGGGGGTAGAACTGGCTCGGGAAGCTCATATACCGCAGGATATTATTGATTTTATTGAACAGCATCATGGTACTAGCCTGGCTAAATATTTTTATAGCCGGGCCCTGGAAGAGGATCGGGAAGGTACCTTGAGTGAGGATACTTTCCGCTATGAAGGCCCAAAACCGCAGAGCAAAGAAGTAGCTCTGGTCATGCTGGCAGATTCGGTCGAGGCTGGAGTAAGGTCACTGCAGGACCCTACGCCGGACAAGATAAAGAATATGGTGCGCCGGATAATTCAAGATAAGCTTAATGATGGACAATTAGAATCATGTGATTTAACCTTTAAGGATTTGGATGTTATTGCTAATTCATTTTGTAAGAGTCTTGAAGGGCTATACCATAAACGTATCGAATATCCTGAAATAATCGTGCGTGAGTTTGAAAAAAGGAGAGAAAAACATGGAGACCATGATAATCAACCAGCAGAACAAGATTAATTACGGGAAGGAACTGCAGCAGGTAATTGTTAATGTATGTAATGCGGTAGCCAAAACAGTTCGATTGCCTAAAAACAGCGAAGTTAGTGTAATGATAGTTGATAATAGCTACATTCAGGAACTGAATTTCATTTATCGACAGCAAAATCGTCCTACGGATGTTCTCTCCTTTGCTATGAATGAATTGTCTGAAGATGAACCTGATTATGATTCCAGTGAAGAGCTGAATATTTTAGGTGATATAGTTCTTTCCCTGGAACAGGCATCACTGCAGAGTAATGAATATGGGCACAGTCTGCAAAGGGAACTGGGTTACCTGGTAGCCCATGGCATGCTGCATCTTATGGGGTATGACCACGAAACTGATGAGGAAGCCAGGGTAATGCGTTCCCTGGAAGAGAAAATAATGCAGGCAGTTAAGCTAGAAAGGTAAATGGGTGGAAATGCGCAGGTTAAGAAAAAGTTTTTCCTGTGCCATAGCAGGCCTAATTTATTGTATTAAAACTGAAAAGAATATGAAAATACATATTCTGGCCACAATAATTGCAGTAATTGTAGCCCTGGTGGTTAAGCTTAACTATACTGAATGGGGACTGTTGATTCTTACGATTTTTATGGTTTTGGTAGCAGAAACGGTAAATACGGCGGTCGAGAAAACAGTAGATCTGGTAACCACAGAGTATCACCCCCTGGCCAAACTGGCAAAAAATCTAGCTGCCGGTGCGGTATTGCTTGCTGCCATAGGCTCTCTATTAATGGCCGTGGTCATCTTTGGACCACATATTAAAATAATTCTTAATGTTTAATTTTTAATTTTGAATTGTCGTTAGAAAAACTCCGTTTTTAACCCTAATTGAATCTGCGTGGTTCCCAAAAAAACCGCGTAAATCCTAACATAATCCGCGCGATCCGCGTGAAACACAATTAATTATGCTAAGGAAGGGTCAGTAAATGATCATCGATGAACTAATTAGTAAGGCTAAAGAAGCCCGAAATAATGCTTATGCTCCCTATTCGGGTTTCAAAGTGGGCACCGCTTTGCTGGGTAAAAGCGGTACCATCTATACCGGGGCCAATGTGGAAAACGCTTCCTATGGTCTCACCGTCTGTGCTGAACGCATAGCCGTTTTCAAAGCCGTAACCTCCGGAGAGAAGAAGTTTGAGTCCATAGCAATCAGTGGAAGTGGTCAGGGATATATTTATCCTTGTGGGGCATGCTTGCAGGTGCTGGCCGAATTTTCCCCTGAAATGAATGTAATAATTACCGATGAAAAAAATAGCTACAAAGAATATAATTTGAGTGCAATGCTTCCTCAAATTTTTTCTCTGGGAAACTAGGGGGGTTAACTTTTGAAATCAGGTTTTGTAAGCATAGTGGGACGCCCCAATGTGGGTAAATCCACTTTAATGAACACCGTCATTGGAGAAAAAATTGCAATAGTATCGGAAAAACCACAGACCACCCGTACCCGCATACAAGGAATATATACTTCCCCGGACGGCCAAATAATATTTATTGATACCCCCGGTATTCATAAGCCCCGACACCTGTTGGGAGAATACATGGTAAAAGTATCTACCCGCAGTCTGGAAGAAGTAGATTTAATCTACTATATGACTGATGTCAGCCGGCCATTTGGGGGTGGCGAGCAGTTTATTTTGGACCAGCTTAAGGATGCTGCCGTACCCATATTTTTGCTGGTAAATAAAATCGACCTGGCTAATGAAAGCAAGGTGGAGGCACATATCAAGGATTTTACCAGCCAAATGAATTTTGCTGAAATCATATGTCTGTCGGCTACGCTGGGGACTAATATTCCCGGTTTATTGGAAAAGACTTATGCTTATCTGCCGGAAGGCCCGCTTTATTACCCTGAGGATGATTTAACCGACCAACCGGTATCTTTTATTGCCGCTGAACTTATTCGGGAAAAGGCCTTAATACTAACCCGGGATGAAGTACCGCATTCATTGGCAGTCGAAATTGAGGAGTTTGACAGCCAGGCTAAAGGCAAAACTTATTTGAGGGCAGTTATCTATACGGAACGAGACTCCCAGAAGGGGATTATTATAGGTAAGAACGGGCAAATGTTAAGAAATATTGGGGAACAATCACGTCAGGATATAGAGGCTATGCTGGGAAGGCCGGTTTATTTAGATTTATGGGTTAAAGTTAAGAAGAACTGGCGCGATAACGAGATTAATTTGAAACAGTTGGGCTATCGCCTGAGTGGAGGAGATTATTAATGATTGCTGCCTGGATGGACAGCACCAATCTTAAAACGGAGGCTAAAAGGGAAGATATAAGAATATTGTGCGAAGAGGCAGTCTACTACGGTATGACTGCTGTTTGCATTCATCCCTGTCGTCTGGCCCTGGCAAAAGAGTATCTGGCCGGAAGCAGGGTAAAATTATGTACAGTTATTGGATTCCCTTTAGGTGCCGAAGATAGTGCTACCAAGGTATTCTCTGCCCGACAGGCTCTGGGGCAAGGGGCCAGTGAACTGGATATGGTCATAAATATCGGGGCGGTCAAGGATGGAGATTTTACCCTAATAAAGCAAGAGATCAGGAGTTTGCTGGAATTAAAGCAGGATTATGATTTTTTATTAAAGGTTATTGTTGAAACAGCCTTGCTTGATAGAGCGGAGTTGGAAATGCTTAGCCAATTGGTCAGTGAAAGCGGTGCTGATTTCATCAAGACCTCCACCGGTTTTTCCACACGCGGGGTTAGCCTGGAGGATATAAAGGTAATTAAGGCTCATAAAAGTGAGAGTTTAAAGATAAAAGCCAGTGGTGGGGTGAGGAGCCTGGATTTTGCTCTGCAGCTTATAGATGCGGGAGTCGATCGCATTGGCAGCAGTAATGCTGCTGCTCTGGTGCAGGAGTACCGGCAAAGGGGAGGACTGCTGAAAGGATAGTCCGCCAAAGTGAGAAAAAAAATCTATCTGGTTATTATTTTGGTTGCTTTTTACACTGCAGTCATGATTAATTATCCCTCCCCATTGATAAAGTCCCTGGGCTACGAGCAGGGATTAAACCTCTATGCCTATATGTTTTCCACCCACAGCAGTTATAATTTTATTTCCAACCCCGGGTTACGCAAACTTGATAACCATGAAGAAATAGTACGGGCAGTAACTCCAGAAGAAAGCGGGAATTTCGCATCTATATTGGATAAACACCTGGCAGGGGGAAGTAGTTGTATTATTGAATGTTCGGAATTGGATACCTGGCATAGTAGTCCGGCTGGGTTTCAATATCTAAAAGAGATGAGGCCCCAAACTTACCGGGCCATAATTTTTGATGGAGGACATCATTTACCTTCCCTGGGGTTATCCCCGGATATTATTATCATACCTCGCCTGGCTGGTTATGCTGTACATAGTTATACCCTGGATGGGGTTAAGATAGCAACTATTGAAAAAATAGCTCGTGAATGCGGTATTCCCAGCGTTATAGTTACAGTACCACGTATGGCCCTGGTTAAAAACGAAATAGCCATGGAAAATATTACTTCACGCATACTAAATTCATGCTTACGGCAGGAAATAAAGGAAGATTTCAAACCAATGGCTCGTCCCCGAATAAGTAAGTATAATGATTTCTTTTTTGCCTATATAGATCATACTTATAGTAAAAACCCCGATTTGTTCAGTAAACGATTAGAAGAATTGGGTGTTAAAGGAGTAAGGAAAATTTACCTGGCCTTTAATTTTAAATACAGCAGTAAGCAGGAGGCCGATAATTATTGTGAACAATTGGAGGAGAAATTAAAGCTGCCGGTGGAATGTGTTAACCAACCGGTTAAAGTTATGAATGTATTCTGGGGTGGGAGATAAGTGTATTACCAGAGCCGATGTATTATTATCAAAAGCATGGATTACCGGGAAAGCGACAAGCTGGTTACGGTCTTTTCAGAGAAGGAAGGCAAATTAAGGGGCATTGCCCGAGGTATTAAGAAACCGGGCAGCAGTCTACGTGCTTGCATACAGCCCTTTTGTCATTCTTTGCTTTTTTTTCACCGGGGTAAGGAGTTGGATCTGATAACTCAGGGCAAGCTGCTTGATTTCTATGGTAATAGTCGTGAAGACATTAAGCGTACCCTGTACTGTGTTTATCTCCTGGAATTACTGGATAAAACCCTGATGGATCGGATGGCTATGCCCAAACTGTACCGGTTGACCCTTGCGGTTCTGGAAGAGATAAATGATAATGGCTTAAATCCGCTGATACTGCGCTATTTTGAGATGCAATTGCTGGTGCAGCTGGGATACCGGCCGGTCCTGGATCACTGCATTAATTGTGGGCAACAGGGGAACATGCTTAAATCTTTTAGTCCTGCCGCCGGTGGTATGCTCTGCCCAGATTGTATTGCCGGGGAAAACGACTGTATGAGTTTATCGGGTGAGGTATTGGGGTTGTTAAGGTTAATGATAAATGGGAATCTCAATACTCTGCAACGGGTAAGGGCTTCGACTGCTGCTTTGGATAGGCTGGAAACATTTCTGGAAAAGTACCTGGAATACCACCTGGAGCGCCGGTTTAACATGAAAAACACCATCCGCGTTTTAAAAAAGATGTTATCCTGAAATTGTAGGTTTCATGTTAAAATAGGTACAAGGCGTAAAAAAAGCCAATTAGCGCTCTGGGGCCTCCTGGGCTCGACTGAAACTGTTGTGTTTTTAGGTAAATGATGACAGGATTGATTGGAGGGGAAATGATGGAAAACCGCAATGATTTGGCTGATAAATTCAGGTTATTTATTAACAACTTGAAGATTGACAACCCGGAAGTAATAAGCAGACGCTGCCGAGAAATATGTCAGATACTTAACCTGCGCTACTGGGATATACGCTCCGATACCCGCAATCTGCATTACCTGGGCTCTTATGGCCGGGAAACAGCTGT